>CAZTVF010000274.1:0-1508 GCA_964616985.1 uncultured Planctomycetaceae bacterium | reverse complement strand
TGTGGGACGAGGAGAACCTCTACATCGCCATGCGCGACCCGCTGCGCCCGGGCGAGCGGCCGCTGCAGGTATATCGCGGCCGCCGGACCGGCAAGGACCTCGACATCATCTACGACGACTGCTACGAGATCTGGGTCTCGGTGGACGCCACCGACCCGCTCACCGGCCAGCCGCACTGCTTCACCCAGTTCCTCGGCAACTTCGCCGGGGCGCGTTTCGACGCCATCCACCAGCCGGCGGTCGGCAACTCGCGCACCAGCAGCTACGACACGAATTGGGAACCGAAAAGCCGCCTCACGGACAAGAACGAATGGGAGATGGAGCTGGTCATCCCGCGGGCCAGCCTGGGCACGACCAAAGGCCCGTTCCACGAGGGCCTGCACTTCCGCACGCTGATCGCCCGCAACTACAAGCGCCCGTGGGAACAGAACTCCTTCGAAGGCACGTCCACCTTCGCGGTCATCGATACGCACAGCGAGTTCGTCATGTCGAAGACCGCGCCGGCCCTGCACCTGCTCGGCGTGGGCGACGCCGCCCGCGGCAAGATCGGGGTGCGCCTGGCCGCCCGCGGGCAGACCGATGCGAAGATCGCCTGGCGCTACGCCACGGACGCCGTGACCCGGGATGGCACGGCCGAGGTCAAGAAGGGTGCGCTGGCCGACGTCGTCAACCTGCCGGAACTCGATGCGCCGGGTGACGGCAAGGGCAAGGTGCGCATCACCGTGACCGACGCTGGCGGGGCGACGCTGCTCGACTGGCAGGCCCTGCGTGCCTTCGCGCCGATCCCCAAGGAAGAGGTCAAGGACCGCGGCGACGTGCTAAACCTCGGCGTTACCTTCACCCCCGTCCGCGACTACGCCCGCGTCTTCGGCGACTTCATCAACTACGACAACCGCGCCGCGATCAAGGAGATCGTCATCCTCGTCCGCGACGCCGCCGGCACGGAGATCAAGCGGGCCACGACCACCATCGACGCCGACGCCTATGCCAAGGCGCTGATCACCTTCGACAAGCTGGCGGCGGGGAAGTACACGGTCAGGTTCGACTGCCTGGGGGCGGATGGCAAAGTCGTGGTCAGCAGGGACAGTGCGTTCACCACTGAGGATCTGGCCGCCAAGTACGAATGGTGGCAGACCAAGCGTGGCAGCATCGAAAAGGTGATCGCGCCGTGGACGCCGGTGACGCTCAAGACGCAAACGATCGGCGTCTGGGGCCGCGAGATGGAGATCGGCGCAGCCGGGCTGCCCGCCCGCGTCTCGACCCAGGGCCATGAAATCCTCGCCGCGCCCGGCCGGCTCGTCGCCAGTCTGGCCGACGGCACGGAAGTGACGGCGGAAGGCGTCAAGACCAAGACCCGGTTCGACCAGAACCACCGCAAGATCATCGAGGTGTTGAGCTGGCTGGGCGACATCGCGGTGGCCAGCGAGGTGCGCGCCGAATTCGACGGCCTCTACAAGGTGACCATGAGCCTGACGCCGAAGCAGCCGACCGCGGTAAAGAGCCTGCGG
>CAZTVF010000273.1:0-1557 GCA_964616985.1 uncultured Planctomycetaceae bacterium | reverse complement strand
GGCCGGATATGGAGTCCGGCCCACATCGAAGGAGTAGACGCACTTCATGAAACCGATTGAACTCGCACGTATCCGCACCGCCACGACCGGCCGCTGCTCGTCCTGGGACACCACGGGGCGCAACGTCGACGCCTGGAACATCCCTGCGCGCTCGAGCCGCGTGTTGGCCGACATCAAAGGGCCGGGGGTCATTACCCATATCTGGATGACCCAATGCGTCAACTACCGCAACGCGGTGCTGAAGATCACCTGGGATGACGCCCCGGCGCCGAGTGTGCTCTGTCCGCTGGGCGACTTCTTCGGGCTCGGACATGCGATCATCAACTCCTACCAGTCGCAGCTCTTCACCGCTTCGACCAGCGGCAATAACTTCAAGGAAGGCGCCCCTGACCTGCCCTCTCCGTGGGCCACGGGCTGCGCCCTGAACTGCTACACGCCCATGCCGTTTCGCAAACGGGCGGTGGTGGAGTTGCTCAACGAGAGCGATGCCGACCACGGTCAATACTTCTACATAGACTACGAGCAGATGGCGGAAAGCGAGTTGAGTGACCTGGGCTACTTCCACGCCGAGTTCCGCCGCGCCTGCCCGTTTCTCGGTTGGGCGCCGGACATCACCTGCAACACCCCGCCGGTCGACATCCCTAATCTTGAGCGCGATGCCTGGGCCAACAACTACGTGATCCTGGAAACGAAAGGGCGCGGCCACTACCTGGGCTGCAACCTTTCGGTGACCAACATCCAGGGGACCTGGTGGGGCGAAGGGGACGACATGATCTGGGTGGACGGCTACAAGTGGCCGCCGGACCTGCACGGTACCGGCAGCGAGGACTACCTGAATCAGGCCTGGGGCATGCAGCCGAACGCCTTCCTGCGCAACGGCAGCTCGATCCACGAAAGCAACACCGGCGGCTACCAGACCAGCTATGTTCACCACCTCGAGAACCCCGTCCGCTTCGAGAAGGAGATCAAGGTCACCATCGAACACGGCCACGGCAACCACCTCGGCAACGAGATGGCCAGCGTCGCCTACTGGTATGCCGATCAGCCCGCGGCCGCGATCGCGATCCCGCCGATGGCGAAGCGCCAGCGCGTGCCCAAGGTGGATGGCAAGTGGATCATCTCCGACGAACTGCGGTGGACCGAACATGAGGTGAAGATAGACCCGGCCCTCGTGAAGGAGGCTCATACTGCGTGGGAGATCATCAAGGCCAAGCACAACGCGTGGCGCCGGCCGGAGGGTCATTCGCGGGCCCTGACGGACGGCTGGAAGGCGTCGCGTCTGATGCCGAAGGGCGACGTGACCAAGGCGAAGTATGTCGGCCTCGGCCAGCGGGCAGGCTGGGCGTCCGTGCCGGAAAAGGGCGCGGTGCACGAAGGCTTTGTGGATGTACATGCCATGCGCGGCGCCGAGGGGCTGGTCTACCTGGCGCGCAAGGTCAAGGTCGCGCAGTCGGGTGAATGGGTGCTGCACGTCGGTCACGACGGCGGCGCGCGGGTTTTTGTGGATGGCAAGCCGGTGGCGGCGACGGGCGGCATGGTGAACCCGGCCCCGTTCCT
>CAZTVF010000272.1:0-1593 GCA_964616985.1 uncultured Planctomycetaceae bacterium | reverse complement strand
ACGCCAAGCGTAAAGACTCTCTCTTGAATTGTGGCGGAAAACGGGGGCAGGTCAACTCCTCCCAGTGCAGGCGAAGAACCTGTCCCTCAATGTTCCGCGAGTAGTCAGGGTCACGCTTGGCAACTGTGCGGAACATATCATCCCGCAAGAATAAGATCGCTCGCACCTGCGTGTGTTTGGCATTGAAGGCGACCGTTCCGTTGACCACGCCATTGATGAAGCCCACCCCGACGTCCGTCGGCTCGTAGCCTTCATCCATTCTGTCTATAAGCAGGATCGTCCTGAGATCCATCGACTCCAAGACCGAGTCCAGAGCGCTCTCTAGGACGGCTATATTGAGCTTATCAGCAAGCTCGGCAATCATATGCTCGGCCTGCTGCCCTTCGATAACGATGCTCTGGAGTAGTCGCCGAAGGCGAGCCGACGTAGTCTTGCCAAAGGACTGCCATGCCTTCAGGGGTGTCGTGAAATCTTCAGCGCGGTTGGCTTTCTGGAATTTGAAGTGAGACGAAAGCTGCAACGCTATCTCCATGACCATGCAGTACCGCCAGGCGAGTTTGCATCCAGCGTTGATGAGCCGATAGGGGCCAAGCTTCTGGATGATGGGCCCCAGCCCAATCACCTGGTCTTCCTCCAAGCTCAGCTCGACGACCCGGGTCTTGGGCGCATTGTGCCAGTATTTCGACAGACAATATGCTAAGGCGCTCTTGCCGGTTCCCCGGCGACCCACGACCACGGTCTTGTCGTTTGTCTCGATCAGGCTGCGGTAGTCTGGCGTCTCATAGAACGCGACGTCGAGCATGCGATGGTCATGTTCGGCTCGGAGATCGCCCAACGGATTGCCGGCGTGGTTTTTTGCTGTAGTCATCCGACGGTCCTTGCGACTGCGGTCATCCTTCCCGCAACCGCTGACAAATGGGACGAACTGATCCTCCTGTATATCCCCGCGCCTAGTCCCCGTCAAGCGGGCGGTTCTCCTGCTCGCCCGACACTTCCGCCTCGCCGCTGGTAGGTAATGGGGGCGGGAGCGTGCGTCCCGCAGCCGCAAGTGGGAGACCACGGATGAAGAGCGATGCTGAGAAGGTTGTCGAGAGGCCGGGCCCTGTCGCGGCGGCGGCGATCCCCGCGATGCTGACGGTGCAAGAAATGGCCGTTCTGCTTCGGTGCTCGGGCAGGACGGTTCACCGACTGGCGGACGCCGGGCGACTCCCGCGGCCCTGTCGCGTGGGCGGCTTGGTGCGATGGAGCGGGGCGGACATTCAGGCGTGGATCGCCGCAGGCTGCCCAACATCGCGGACGACGCACGGACGGCAGGATTGTCGGAACTGACGGCAGTATTCCCTTGGCCTGTGGCGGCGGTTGAGGCCCCCTGTGAAGCACAAGCTTCGAACGGCTTGCCGAGGTGAGACATGGCAACGATTTACCGCAAGATGTATCCGGTTCCCATGCCCGAGGGCGCGGAGATCATCACGCGCCGAGGGCAGAGGCTGGCCCGCTGGGTAGACGGCAACGGCAACGAGAAGACCGCGCCGGTGACCGCCAAGGGCAAGAAGATCATGCACGAGGCCGACTGCTGGTACGCCCGGTACAAGG
>CAZTVF010000271.1:0-1615 GCA_964616985.1 uncultured Planctomycetaceae bacterium | reverse complement strand
CGTCTGCGGCGAAGAGACCGCCCTGCTGACATCGATTGAAGGCAACCGCGGCATGCCGACGCCGCGCCCCCCCTTCCCCGCCGTCAAGGGACTGTGGGGCAAACCGACCGTCATCAACAACGTCGAAACCCTCGCCAACATCCCGGTCATCATCCTCAAGGGCGGCGACTGGTTCGGCAAGATCGGCACTGCCACCTCCAAGGGTACCAAGGTTTTCGCCCTCACCGGCAAGGTCGCCAACTCGGGCCTGATCGAGGTCCCGATGGGCACGACCCTGCGCGAGATCATCTACGACATCGGCGGCGGCATCCGCGGCGGCAAGAAGTTCAAGGCCGCCCAGACCGGCGGCCCGTCGGGCGGCGTCATTCCGCCGGAGTACCTGGACACGCCGATCGACTACGAGAACCTCTCCAAGATCGGCTCGATCATGGGCTCGGGTGGTCTGATTGTCATGGACGAGACCGACTGCATCGTGGACGTAGTCCGCTTCTACCTGGACTTCACGGTCGATGAGTCCTGCGGCAAGTGCGCCCCCTGCCGGGTCGGCGGCCGCACGCTCTACAACCTGCAGTTGAAGGTCACCGACGGCACGGCGACCATGGACGACCTGGAAACCATGCGGGATATCTGCGAGGCCATGCAGCGCGCCTCGCTCTGCGGCCTGGGCCAGACGGCGCCCAACCCGGTCATCTCGAGCATCCGCTACTTCCTCGACGAGTACAAGGAGCACATCCTGGACAAGAAGTGCCGCGCGAAGAAGTGCAAGAATCTGGTCAGCTACTCGATCGACGCGGTCAAGTGTGTCGGCTGCACGGCGTGCGCGCGCGTCTGCCCCGCCAGCGCCATCACCGGCGAACGCAAGAAGACGCACGTGATCGACCCGGCCAAGTGCATCAAGTGCGGTCAATGCTACGATGTCTGCAAGTTCAGCGCCGTGGTGCGCGCCTAGCCGGGCCCGGCGACCGGCATGCGGCCGGTCGCCATCCCCCACTTCTGGAGACGAACATGGACAACAGCGTCAAACTCGAAATCAACGGCATCCCGGTCGAAGTACCGGCCGGAACGTCGATCCTGAACGCGGCCAAGGCCGTGCAGGTCAAGATCCCCACGCTCTGCTACCATCCCGACCTGAAGCCGTGGGCCGCGTGCGGCATCTGCGTGGTGCGGGCCGCCGGTTCGCCCAAGCTGCTGCGCGCCTGCTGCACCGATGTCGCGCCGGGCATGAAGATCACGACCCATGACAGCGATCTCGTCAAGGTCCGCAAGACCGTGCTGGAACTGATCCTCAGCACGCACCCGAACGACTGCCTCCAGTGCCCGCGCAGCGGCAACTGCGAACTGCAGAAACTGTCGGCCGATTTCGGCATCCGCGACATCCCCTTCGAGATGCGTGTGGCCCAGATCCCGCGCGACGAGTCGACCACGTCGATCGTGCTGAACCCCGAGAAGTGCATCAAGTGCGGCCGCTGCGCCCTCGTCTGCCAGCAGATGCAGAATGTCTGGGCGCTCGAATTCCTCGGCCGTGGCGAACGCACGCGCATCGCGCCCGCCGCCGACGTCACGCTCAACGAGTCGCCCTGCATCAAGTGCGGCCAGTGCACGGCGCACTGCCCCG
>CAZTVF010000270.1:0-1784 GCA_964616985.1 uncultured Planctomycetaceae bacterium | reverse complement strand
GCGACGTCGGCCCCGACATCCGCTGGGTGGGCAACGAGAGCGGCTACGCGGCCGAGACGTCGTGGGCACGCTACACGCCGCATGGGCCCGACGGCGTCACGCCCGCCCCGGGCCTGGCGATGTACCAGGAGGGCGAGGCGGGCCATCGCGACGGGCAGTTCTGGATCCCGGCAGAGGTCGATGTCTCCATCCGCCCGGGCTGGTTCTGGCACGCCCACGAGGATGACGCGGTCCGCTCGCCGGAGAACCTGCTGGAACTGTACTTCCGTTCGGTCGGACGCGGCGCGTCGCTGAACCTCAACCTCCCGCCTGACCGCCGCGGGCTGATCCCCCAGCGCGACGCCGAATCGCTTCGCGAGTTTGGCCGCCGCCGCACGGCGATCTTCGCCGGCAATCTCGCCCGAATGGGGAAGATCACCGCCAGCCACGTGCGCGGCAGCGACGCACGCTTCGGCGCCGAGCGACTGGTGGACGGCGCCGCCGACACATATTGGGCGACGGATGATGACGTTCGGGCGGCCGCGATCGAACTTTCGTTCGAGCGGCCGGTGACGGTGGACGTGCTGGAACTGCGCGAGCACCTGCCGCTGGGCCAGCGTGTGGACCGGTTCGCGCTGGATGCCGCCGACGAGGCAGGCGGGTGGCGGTTGGTCGCGCAGGGCGCCGCAATCGGCGCCCGCTGTCTGCTGCGCCTGTTCCCCGTGACCAGCCGCCGCTTCCGCCTCCGCATCACCCACGCCGCCGCCTCGCCCGCGATCAGCCAGCTGGGGCTGTACGCGATGTGACGGCCCCTATGGGTGCCATGCTTCTCGCCCCGCAGGGGCAGAAGCATGTGCGGCTGGATTGCGTAGACACACTTCTGACCTGCCTGTCGGCAGGCGCTTCGGGCCTAACGGAATGGTTCACACATGCTTTTAGCCCTACGGGCCTAAAAGCATGGCACCCCACATGAAAGCATGAGACCCGGCAACCGACTTGGTCCAAACATGCTTTTGGCCCTGCGGGCCTAAAAGCATGACACCCGACCGAAGAGCGTGGCACCCGGTTTTTACCGGCTACCGGCTCCCGGCTACTGGCTACCGGCTACTACTTCGCGGCGGGACCGGAGGTCTTGCTGGATTCGCCGCGGCTCATGGCGGGGAGGGTGATGGTGAAGGTGGCGCCTTCGCCAGCCTTGGAGGTCACGGCGATCTGTCCGCGGTGCTCCTGCACGACCTTCTTGGCGACGGCCAGCCCCAGCCCCGTGCCCTTCTGGCCCTTGCCGCTGTAGAAAGGCGTGAAGATGCGGTCGAGCTTGTCGGGCTCGATGCCGCTGCCGTTGTCGATCACCTGCACGATGACGTTGCGGTTCATCGAGTCGTAGTGGCTGGTGATGGTGATCGCCCCGGTGTTGGCGGGCACGGCATCGAGGGCGTTGTTCAGCAGGTTCAGGAACGCCTGGTTCAGCCCGGAGGCGTCGGCGGGAATCGCCGGCAGGTCGTCCAGTTCGCTCAGCAGGGCCACGCCCTGCTCGTCGGCCCTCGCCGCCAGCAGCTGCAGGCACTCGGTCAGCACGTGGTTGATGTTCACGTTCTCCAGCAGGGGCTGGCGGTTCTTGGAGAACGCGAGCATGTTCAGGATCAGGTCGTTGATGCGGCCGAGGTTCCGCTGCACGATCGGCCAGGCGTTCTTGGCCTTGTCGAGGTTGTCCTTGCCCAGGGCCATCTCGACGATATCGATGCCGCCGCCAAGGGCCTGCAGGATGTTCTTGATGTGGTGCGAGAGGAAGGCCACCGTCTCGCCGA
>CAZTVF010000269.1:0-1786 GCA_964616985.1 uncultured Planctomycetaceae bacterium | reverse complement strand
GCGCCCGCTGCTGATCATCGCCGAGGACGTCGAGGGCGAGGCCCTGGCGACGCTGGTGGTGAACAAGCTCCGCGGCATCCTCACCGTCTGCGCGGTCAAGGCCCCCGGCTACGGCGACCGTCGCAAGGCCATGATGCAGGACATCGCCATCCTCACCGGCGCCAAGCTGTACACCAAGGACCTGGGCCTGGACCTCGAGAGCGTCTCGCTGTCGGACCTGGGCACGGCCAAGAAGATCACCGTCGATAACGACAACACCACCATCATCGAAGGCGCCGGCAAGACGGCCGAGATCCAGTCGCGGATCAAGCAGATCCGCAACGAGATCGAGACCACGACGTCCGACTACGATCGCGAGAAGCTCCAGGAACGGCTGGCCAAGCTGGCCGGCGGCGTGGCCCAGATCAACGTGGGCGCCGCCACCGAGACCGAGATGAAGGAAAAGAAGGCCCGCATCGAGGACGCGCTGCACGCGACGAGGGCGGCCGTGGAAGAAGGCATCCTGCCCGGCGGCGGCGTGGCGCTGCTGCGGGCCCGCAAGGTGCTGGCGTCGATCAAGGCCTCGGGCGACGAGGCCACGGGCGTCGACATCGTCCGTCGCGCCCTGGCTGAACCGCTGCGTCAGATCGTGATCAACGCTGGCGAGGCGGCCTCGGTCGTGGTCCGCAAGGTCGAGCAGGGCGAAGGCAGCTTCGGCTTCAACGCCGACACGATGGTGTATGAAGACCTGCTCAAGGCGGGCGTCATCGACCCGGCCAAGGTCACCCGCACGGCCCTGGTGAACGCGGCGTCGGTGGCGACGCTGCTGCTGACGTGCGACTGCTGCATCAGCGAGAAGCCCAAGCCCGAAGGCGAACAGGCCGGCCCCGGCGGCCCCGGCGGCATGCCCGGTGGAATGGGCGGCGGCATGGGTGGCATGGGTGGCATGGGCATGGGTGGTATGGGCGGCATGGGTGGCATGGGCGGGATGATGTAACGTGGCACGGGCGTCTCGCCCGTGGATTTCGGATTGCGGAAAAAAGAGCGGCGCGGCTGAAGCGCCGGGCAGATAAACGAAAACAAGAACACAAGGAGATATTGAGATGGCAGTGAAACCGTTGGATGACAGGGTACTGGTCAAGCAGAG
Source organism: uncultured Planctomycetaceae bacterium (assembly GCA_964616985.1). GTDB lineage: Bacteria > Planctomycetota > Phycisphaerae > SM23-33 > SM23-33 > CAZTVF01. The sequence goes on along the minus strand of CAZTVF010000269.1, from coordinate 660 downwards.
CGAGGCGGAAGAGCGTACGGCGGGCGGCATCGTGCTGCCGGACACGGCCAAGGAAAAGCCCCAGCGCGGCAAGGTGATCGCCACCGGCCCGGGCAAGCTGCTCGATACCGGCAAGCGCGGCGAGATGAGCGTCAAGAAGGGCGACGAGGTCTTCTACGGCAAGTACTCCGGCACCGAGATCAAGATCGACGGCGAAGAGTACGTGATCCTGAAGGAAACGGACGTTCTGGCCATTATCGAGAAGTAGTCACGAGTTAACTGGTTAACTGGTTGACTGGTGAACTGGATGGCCCCGCCCGCAGCGAAACTGCAGGCAATGGGTGAACCGGTGAATCAGTGGATCAGTGAATCAGGAGACGACACCCAGATAACGAGTTAACCAGTTAACGAGTTAACGATAAGGAGCAATGCACAATGGCTGCGAAACAGATGCTATACGATACCGGGGCGAAGGCGGCAATCCTCGCCGGCGTTTCCAAGCTGGCGGCGGCCGTCAAGGTCACCCTGGGCCCCACCGGGCGGAACGTCCTGCTCCAGAAGTCCTACGGCTCGCCGAAGGTGACCAAGGACGGCGTGAGCGTTTCGAAGGAAATTGATCTGCCCAGCCCCTTCGAGAACATGGGCGCCAAGATGGCCAACCAGGTCGCCAGCAAGACCTCC
>CAZTVF010000268.1:0-1801 GCA_964616985.1 uncultured Planctomycetaceae bacterium | reverse complement strand
AACCGTCCGCGCTCTTGACGACCTGCCAACGCCCCGGCTCTTCGTCAGAGGCAATTGCGGACCAGGTTCCACCGCAGACGCCGAACAACACCATGGCGCAGCAAACGTATTTCATGGTCCGGAAACCTCCGAGGCATTTCTTGGTTGCGGGCACGTTCAATCATCCACCCGCCTCCGGCACGGCTGTCTTCCTGGACAGTCGCTCGACGGAGGTGCATTTTAGCAGTTCCCGTGGGAGGGCGGGCGGCGTTTGCGGGAACGTCAGCGTGTTCCACGCAGGTGTTTGAACATTCCCGCGGCGAGCGGCTACAATCACGGCCAATGTCCCATCGCGGGGACAGAGTGGCTAGGCCACGTCGACGGCAGGCCGGAGAACGAAGCGGTTGGGCTTGTTCCAAGGAGAATCAATGACACGACACCAGTTTCTGGCGATTGGCATCCTGATCGTTCCCTGCTTTCTCTTCGCCCAGGAGGACGGCAACAAGGCGTTCTTCGAGGCCCTCGGCCGGAATGACTGCCCGGTCGTCCCGCTTTGGCCCAAGGGCATCGGCCCGGGGGAGACCAAGCCCCAATTGGCCGAGAGTTTCCAAAAGACTCCGGAAGGGACGCTGATCTTTCGGCCGGTGGTGAAGTCGGAGATGATCGTGATCCCTCCGCCCCAAGGGACTCGCTCCACGGGTGTTACCGTCCTCTTCTGCCCTGGCGGCGGATATGGAGCCTTGGAAACCGCCTCCATTCTGCAAGGCTCCCGGTGGCTCAACACCATGGGAGCCACGGCCGTGCTCCTCAAGTACCGAATCCCGCGCCGCTCGGCCGAGCTGCCGGCTCACCACCTGCCGCTCATGGATGCCCAGCGGGCGCTCGGCCTGCTTCGCTCACGAGCCAAGGAGTGGAACCTCGATCCGGCCAAGATCGGTATCATCGGTTTTTCCGCCGGCGGGCATCTGGCGGCCATGGCCAGCAACCACCATGAGAACCGGACCTACGACCCGGTCGACGATCACGACCGCGTCTCCTGTCGGCCCGATTTCTGCCTCCTCATGTACCCGGCCTACTTGACCAATCCGATCCTCGAACTCAAGGCCGACCCGGCTCTCGAACAAGAGAAGATGTCCCCGGCGAAGACGCCCCCGACGTTCATCACGGTGGTCCGCCCCGACAAATTCACGGTCGGCTGCGTCAGCTACCTGGCGGCTCTGCGCAAGGCCAAGGTCCCGGCCGAACTGCATGTCTTCTCGTCGGGCGGCCACGGCGGCTGCTTCGATCGCTATCCGCTGCTGGGCTGGGGCTACGAATCGGCCCGCTTTCTCCGGGATCACAAGTTTCTGGACGAGGCAGCGGTGACAGCCGGCGAGGCATGGCTCAGGAAACAGGAAGCGAACGTCAAGGCGAGACTGACGTTGCTGGCTGACACGGCAGGGGCGGCAAAGGCCTCGCCGCGGAGGGACCAGGCCTCGTCCAAGAAGGAACTGGCCGATGCCCTCGCCGTTGCCGATCTCAGCCCCGGTGATGCGGAACTGCGGAAACTGCTCGGCCAGGGCGTCCCGACCATTCCCCTTTGGCCGACGCTCACGCGGGCTGACGACCCGCTCCAGCCCGGCCCCGATGGTACGGAAACCAACACCACCCTTCCCGGCACGGATAGCGTGCTGCGCATCACCAATGTGTTTCAACCGATCCTGGCGGTGATGCGGCCCAAGAATCCCGATGGCCGGGCGGTGATCGTGTGCCCGGGGGGCGGCTACAAGCACTTGGCCGCCCAGCACGAAGGAGTGGAGGTGGGCCGCTGGCTCAACGACCA
>CAZTVF010000267.1:0-1805 GCA_964616985.1 uncultured Planctomycetaceae bacterium | reverse complement strand
TACGCGCCGATTATCCCCCCGAGGTGGGCCCGTTTTGCTCGCCGATTACCACTCCTGGGGCGGGCACCAGACGCGGATCGTTCGCACCGCCGAAGGAGTCTTCACGGCCTATACCACGGGCAAGTCCGATCCGCCGAGCGTGCCGTGGCGTCCCTACGACGGCTCGCCTCGATCCTGGAAGCTTGCGGCACGGACCGACGCCGGTTGGGAAGTCTTGGCCGAGGGGCCGTCCGGACGCGAGCCGGCGAACCTGATGGCTGGCCCCGATGGCGAGTTGCACATCGTCGCCTGGCCATACGGACGACCACATCTCTGGTCAGGCCGGCTGCGGGGAGCGGCGGTGAAGATGAAGGACCGGATCATCGATGGGCCATGGACCACCAGCCATTGGCCCTATAACGCCGCCGGGATTTGCGAGCGGGGTGACATCGCGCTGGCGCAGAGCGACGGCGATGTGCCGGGGGCGTTCATCTGGGGCTACCGCCCCGCTGGCGAGGCAGACTGGCTCACGGGCGGGGTCGCCCGTCGCCCAGCGGCACTGCTACACCTACGTCCTGCCCGGCCCCGAAGGGCGACTGGCGATGTCTTCCACGCGTGACGTCCTAGCCACAGCTATGGGCTATGACAGGACCGCCACGAGCCAATCGCTGGGCTACGTGTTCAATCGCCTTGGCGTTTGGGACACGCCCGACGTGACCCGGGCGGCCTTGGGTGAGCTGGAGATCGACGAGACTCTTCCCACACCGGAGTTCCCGGAGGTCTGGGCGTGCGGCATGCACGGTGACACCTATAGAGACGCCCGCGGCCGATTGCACGTGCTCTATTTCTTCCGAGGCGCGGAGACACAAGGGCGGCAGTGCCTGCGCCATGCGATCATCGACAACGGCAGGCTGGTCAACATCGTGACGCTACCGCCGTCGCTGGACCGCTGCTTTGCCCTGGCTGACGCGATGCCGCCAGCCTACGGTCGCATCATCCAGGACACCACCGGGCGTTTCTACCTGATCGGCACAGCGGCGATCGTTCCCGCCGATTCGGCCGACGGCACGCAACTGGGCGATCCGGTGCCACTGGACCTCGGCGGGCATGTCGGCGAATACTCCGGGATCGCAATCGCCGCGCCTCGCAGTGGCACTCGGCTGGCCGATGAGGTAGATGCCGTCTTTCCCACCAACAAGGGCAAGAGCGTCGTGTACTTGCGGATATGCCTGAGGAATTGACCATCACTTTTTGATCATTCTAAGGAGCGACAATGAGACCTGTTGACAAGGATTACGCGGTCGAGCCGTGCGGAGCGAAGCTTCAGGCCTCACCCGAGGGGGCCCAAACATTCGTCGATGCCGCCGACGGCTGGAAGGGCACTAAGGGCAGCGCATGGGACCATGGCGTCTTAGGCAAGTGGAGCGACGAGGGGCTGCTCGGGCGCACTGCCTGCTCGTGACGGGCGGCATGTGGGAGTCGCGCGACCTGCCCGTGGCCGCGGAGGAGTTCTACCGCCTGCCCTTCACGGCCAAAGCCGGGCCAAGAGCGGCAACACCCGCAACCAGCATGAATCGCCCAAACTTGAGATAATCCGATGTTAGATATTTCGCGTCTCCTCGGGGACGCCGGGATGCGGCTGGCTGACTTAGCGGCCATCTGGTGATCCTTCTGTTATCTCGCTGCACCGTGGGAACTGGCCTTCACAAGCTTCTCGTAGCCGGCCTGCGGCAGAACCACGCGGAAGCCGTAGTAGGCGTGGCCGGGGTATTTCTGGCTGTTGAACTCGCGGTCGGTGACCCGCTGGCTGTGGGCGTACCAACTCC
>CAZTVF010000266.1:0-1865 GCA_964616985.1 uncultured Planctomycetaceae bacterium | reverse complement strand
GGGCAAACCGGTGCCACCCCCAAACTCGTTTGGGGGTGCGACGGCGGCACCGGGCTTCGCCGTTGCCAAGGCTGCAAAACGAACCTGAGCTCGATTGGCGTCCCTCCTCGGTGCCACCCCAAACTCGTTTTAGGGGTGCGAGGCGGCACCGCGCTTCGCCGTTGCCAAGGCTGCAAAACGAACCTGAACTTGACCCGCGCCCCTGGCGATGCCAGCAGGCCGCCGGCGTTGACTTCGCCAAACCCGCGATCCATTCGTCTTTCACTTCAATATTCGAAATTCCTTGTTCTGCGGTTCTGCGGTTCGCTGCTTCTTCGCCCCCGAGCCCATAGACCGTCATGATGAATGAGGCACGGGGAATGGTGGGCATGCTCGCCACGGCGAGTCTCGCCTGCGGCGGACCTGCCCACCCTACTTGGCTGAGCTCACCCATCGCCCCTCTTCGGTGCCACCCCCCAAACTCGTTTGGGGGTGCGACGGCGGCACCGGGCATCGCCGTTGCCAAGTCTGCAGAACGAACCAGGGATTGACTTCAGCAAAACCCGCCCCTCTCCGCGCGGCCTCGTGCGAGGTCTCCCCCTGAGGAGGAGATGCGCACAAAGCCCGGCCGAACCGGAAGCCAAAATCCGCCCCCCGGGAGGATTTTCGCTCCTGCCCGGCCGGCCGCGATCGAGCCGTCGATTGCCGGCGCGTGTACGCCCTGCCGGCGATACAATGACGTGGAGCCACCAATGAGCGACCTCTTTGCACCAATCAAAGTCAGGCAGTTCGAGTTTCGCAATCGCGTGGTCATGCCGCCGATGGTGTGTGCGGTCATGCCGCAGATGAAGGGCAAGACCGATCCCGGCGGGCAGGTGACCGACGCGATCATCGACTATTACCGCCAGCGGGCGGCCGCCGGCACGGGCTTGATCCTCGTCGAGGCCGCCGCCGTCGACGAGGGCGGCCGCTGCTGGAGCGGCGGCCTGTGCGCCTACGACGACCGATTCCTCCCCGGCCTGCGGAAGCTCGCACACGCTATCACCGCCGAGGGCGCGGTGGCCGGAATCCAGCTCGTCCACGGCGGGCCCAACTCCTCGCCCGAGCTCACCGGCGGACGCATCGCCCGGCCGGACAACCTAAGCATCGACGACATCCGCCACATCCAGGCCCGCTTCGTCGCGGCCGCGATGCGATGCGTCGCCGCGGGCTTCGCGACGATCGAGGTGCACGGGGCGCATGGCTTCCTGCTGGACTCGTTCCTCTCCCCCCGCCTCAACCCGCGGAAGGACGCGTACGGCGGCAGCTTCAAAGGCCGCATGGAGATGATGGTCGAGACCTGCCGGCTGATCAGCACCCGCCTGACCGAGCGGGCCCTGTGCCAGTGCCGCATCAGCGCGTTCAACCACCTCGCCGAGGGCTACTCCAGCGACGACTTCCTCGCCCTGGCCGCCGCCCTGGAAGAGACGGGCATCGACCTGCTGCACCTGTCGGTGCTCAACGCCAGCGCGCTGGATGGCTACTTCGACGAGGCCAGGACCATCGGCCAGTGGGCCCGCACGGCCGTGCGCCTGCCGCTGATCCTCGCCGGCAACCTGGGCGACCCCCACCAGGCCAACCGCGCCATCACCGAAGGCCACGCCGACTTCGCCGCCATCGGCCGCGCCATGATGAACGACCCCCTCTGGACCACCACCGCCCGCCAATCACTCAAGCCAAAATAGCCGCCCGCCCCGACGACCCGCGAGTCAGCAGCGGCGGCCCGGGAAGCCGCCAGAATAAGCCCAGCAGCAAACACGACACAGGCTGCTCTTGGGCACCGCGAGGCAGAAAAGTAGCCTGTCCTGCTCTGTAGAAAACTCATGCCGCGGCGGCCATGGATGGTT
>CAZTVF010000265.1:0-1882 GCA_964616985.1 uncultured Planctomycetaceae bacterium | reverse complement strand
CGCTACGAAATCGCCCCGCCCGCCCCGCGCCACGGTTTTGCTCCGCCCTTTACAGTCCGCGCGGCGGCTAGAGGTCCGAGACGTCTGGATCCAGTTCGCCAGCCGCGAGAATCCCCTGGGCGCCAAACACTTGACTGCACTGCTGCTGCAAGGGGCACGAGGCGAGCGGCCGGACGGTCTCATCGTGGCCGATGACAACCTGCTCACCGCCGCCAGCGAGGGAATCGTCCTGGTCGGTGCTGAGCCTCTAAAAGATCTGACGGTTGTGGCGGCCACCAACTTCCCCAACATCGTGCCGTCGGCGGTGGCGGTCACGCGGATCGGTTTTGACATCCCGACACTACTGGACCTGCTGGTCCTGCGACTGGAGCAGATTCATCGAGGACAGAAGGTTCCCGAAGTGACCACCTTGCCGGCGATTCTTGCGCCGGCTGATGAAGGGAGAGCATAATGGCTCGCAAGAAAACAGCAGACGGTAAGGATGCCACAGATGCTGCCGTAGGCCGAACATCGAACGCGGAGGCCGTTAGGCTGCCCCCCGACGGCTCGCCCCCAGGAGCGAGCAAGGGGCTTCCGCTCTATTTCAAGCCGTCCAAAGTGTATGTGCTCGACCGTGTCTGGGACCAACCCCTGGCCGCGGCGCGCGCGGAGCGGTTCTGCAGCTATCTGCCCGATGCCAAGGCCATCACTTTTGCACTGACGGACCTGCCCGACATCGTGGTGCAGGAGAAACTGGGCGTCCGGCCGCAGATGGGCGAGTTGGACTTCGTCCCGCCGCCGATCCCTTTCCTGATCTTGTACGATTTTGACCGCGACCGTGTGAACGAGAACGAGCGGAAGCTCAAGGCCGCCTACACGGGCGAGGGCGACTTCCCGTGGCGAAGGGCGGCGGGAGGCAACACCTTTACGTTCTTCTGCTCGGGCGGCAACTATCCGGATCGGCCGGCCCCCAGCCATGTTTGCCGGCCACAGTGGCGCATCAATCAGGGAGTCGGCTGCCCGCACCAGTGCCGGTACTGCAGCCTGGGTTACGCCCTAGTCGCCGGGGCCAACATCGAGGAATACGTCGAGCACCTCGCTCAACTGGTCGCGCATAACCCCTGGCAGAAGACCTACCTGTACGACGACGTGATGGATGTTCTGGCTACGGAGCCGGCACTGAACGCGGTGCCGCTGCTGATGAAGTTTTTCCAAGAGTCGAAGGATCACTACCTGATTCTGCACACCAAGAGCGACCGCATCGAGCCGCTGGTCGAGGCGGGATACCCCAAGAACACGATTATCGCCTGGTCGCTGTCCACGCCCAGCCAGTCGCGATTGATCGAGCCGATGGCCGGCACGTGCGAGAGCCGGATTGAGGCGGCCCGCCTGGCCCAGCAGGCGGGCATGACCGTTCGCTTCAAGTTCAAGCCGATCGTGCCGCTGAAGAACTGGCGCTATGAGGCGGATCTGATGATGGACCTGATGTTTCAGCGCACCCAGCCGGACAACCTCAGCGCCACGGTACTCATGTGGAAAGACCTCTCTTGGCTGCTGAGCTGCGTTCCGCCGGCCATGATGGATCCCGAGCTTCTCGCCGAGGCCCAAAAGGCGGCCGGGGATCTGAAGGGCGACCCCAACGGCCCGTTCCCCGAAGACGTCCGCGAGATGATCTACCGCCACTACCTCGCCTGCGCCCGCAAGTACAGCCCGGACATCCCGTTCACGATCTCCACCGAGAGCCTGGCTATGTGGAAGCGTCTGGGGCCCACCCTGGGTGTGACTCCGGCCAACTACGTGTGCGGCTGCGGCGCCGGGGCGGTGCCGGGCAGGCGACTTCTGGACACCAGCCCCTGGAACGACGCAAAGGCCGCGCTCACGTGGGACGGCCTCCCGGCCACGC
>CAZTVF010000264.1:0-1928 GCA_964616985.1 uncultured Planctomycetaceae bacterium | reverse complement strand
GATATTGCGGACGTGACCGAGATGGGCTACGAAATCGTCTGGGGTGGCGAGGACCCGCGCGCCATCAAGACGCTCGGCGTCTCTGTCTTTCGTTACTGGAACAGCATTGTCGAAACCTCGCTGAAGGGCTCGGGGTATGACTTCAGCCAGATGCCCGACAAGGACGAAGCCGCGAAGCTGGCCTTCGACGCCTGGATGGAGCGGGCTTATGGCGTGAAGGGCCTCTCGCAGTACGCCGCCGTGCGTTATAACCCCAAGGGAGCCTACGGCGACGTCTACGGCAGCATGGATCTGTCGTCCGAGAACGACCTGGTGAAGGCCGTGATCGCCAGGTACATGCAGGGATTCGACAAGGATGGCATCACCCACGGCGGCATCGGCCTGGACAACGCCGGCAAAGTGCCTCGGGAGTTCCTGGAGGCCCTGGCGCGCCGCCTGAACGCGCGCGGCCTCGGCATCGCCGCCAACGGCTGCCCGGACCAGTACCTCACCTACATCGACTTCTTCGGCAACGAGGGCTTCCCGTTCTCCATCAACTACGCCCGCCGGGCACGCGAGGCGGGCCTGCGCGGCATCCTGGGCGAGTTCACCATGCAGCACCTCTCCGGAGGCGAGCTGGAGGCCTACCTGAAGAGCAAACTCTTCAACGGCATCGTCTTCTTCGGCTACACCAACGGCGGCACGGCCGCCGGGGCGAGCTACTCGGGGTACTGCTCACGGCCCGACGTGTACAACCACCAGCGCTGGGTGCTGCGCAAGCTGGTGCCGGTCTCCCGCGCCATCCAGCTCGCCGGCCGTCAGCAGGACCCCGCCGCGAAGCTGTCATCGACCGCGGCACCCGCTGGCGAAACCGGCGTGGCGCCTGCCGGGGTGGCAGTCAACGCCGAGGGCCAGGTCGAGGAAGTGAAACGCCACGAGGCCGGCCTCGACCGCATCACTGGGCGCTCGCCGGAGACGGGGCCGCTCATCGCTCGCTACGGGCGTGACGTCGCCAACGGGATTTACCTCTTCGTGGACTCCGGCCAGCCGGAGGAAGTGGTCTGCGACACGCAGAAGCTGGGCGTGCGAGCGGATACCCTGGTCTTCGACGAGTTCGCCGGGCGCGTGTTGGAAGCGAAGCTCGGCGAAGGTGTCCTCACCTTCAAGAGCCCCGAGGGCCCCAGTGTGGTGCAGTTAGGCAGCGCGTCCACCGTGGTGAAGAGCATCCTGGCACGCACCGCGGAGGGCCTGCGTCTGCAGCTCACTCAACGGGCGCTGGATCGCGAGTTGGGCACGGCCCTCCCGCGCAAGGCGTGGTCGCGGTTCTGCCAGGCGGGGAAGTGGGACGCCACCGTGGCGCGCACCGGCAGGGGCAGCCTGGCGGTGGTGGGCGGCACCTACACCGCCACGATGCCTCAGTGGAAGTACTTCAACCGCCAGGGCGCGGCGCAGTTCGTCTCGCTGAACCAGACCGCTCCCCAGCCCATCGTGGTGCGCGCCTTCAGCAGGGTCCGAGAAGTCGCTACTTCCGAGGAGGTCGTCCTCGACACTCCGGCCGCGCGCCGGCGCCACTTCGACGCCCGCGAGGGCCACACCTACTGCATGCACCTCTACCTGGACTACCAGGACGGCCAGTGGCCCGAGGTGCATACCGTGCGCTTCTCGCCCGGCACCCACGACTGGGAGGAGAAGAGCATTCGCGTGGGGCCCACCCGCCCAGTGAAGACGGCCATGGTGTTGCTGGAATTTCACCAGCCTCAGGGCGCCGCATGGTTCGATGACCTATCGCTTTCCAGCGGGAACGGGACCGAGCGCAACCTGCTGGCTGCCCCCGGCTTCGAGGAAGAGGACTCGGCCGCCGCGGGGGCGCAGGCGATCAGCGAGAGGTATGAGAATCAGGTGCAGACTCTGCTCAACTCGGTGGAAGCCGCCGCGAAGTCGGTTACTCC
>CAZTVF010000263.1:0-1936 GCA_964616985.1 uncultured Planctomycetaceae bacterium | reverse complement strand
GGTCAGATCATACCGCGCCATATCAGGAATCGCAACTGCATCCGGGAAATCCGGGGTTAAGGGAAGGGCTGCACAGGAGTGTGGCAGGTCACGACTGCCGCCGCCTGCGGTTCCCGCGGGATCTGCTCCTTCTGACCTTGGCCGGGTCCAGGCCTGCTGTGATAAGGGCCGCGTCCCAGGAGCCAAAGAAGATGCAGCCCCTCCGTCGGAGCGAGTACGGTGAGACGTCCCTTGCGTTTAGCGGCTCACCCGCCCCCGCCTTTCGTTGGATTTCCTGGAGCAAACCTTCGGGTGTCCACGGCTGTCGATACAGCCGGATGTGCGTCGGATCGAGTCCAGCTGCTCGGAGGGCGTTGTCCCACGAGCCGAAGAGCAGCGTGGCAGCCCGAGTGACCGAGTTCCGTCCAAGTGCTGCGTGATTGACTGCATCCCCACGGGCATAGATAGACTGGATCGCCACCATCACCCGATGACGCGTCCATGTGGGCACTCGCTGGCACCAACGTGCTGGTTTGACACCTGCCGCCTTCAGCGCATCGCCCCAGGTCCGAAACCAGCGGAGTGCGGCGTTCGCCAGCGTCGCTTCGGCTAGTTGGACGGCTCGGGCGTTCAGGGGGCGGCCCTCTGCTCCCAATTGCAGAATGCGGAGGATGACCGCGCGGCGATCCCAACGCCGGTGGCGGCGGACCTGGCTGGGGTCGAGGCCCGCGGCCTGTATCGCGTCGTCCCAAGTCTCAAACACACGGCGAACGGCGTTGTACAGCGGACGCTCCTGATGCAGTATGGCAACGCAGTTCAAGGGCAAGCCATCGCGGTGTCGCCTCAGAATTGCTTCGACTATCTCCTGTCTGGGCGAGCTTTTCCCTCGCTTCTGGGAAGATTCGCCTGTCCGGGGAAGACTATGCCTTGTGACCAAGTTGACCTCGTTTGGCAAAGAACGCACGAGCACACGTCCCTCGGCGGGGCGCGATCAGCCGAGGATCGACTCCGGCGGCTGCCGCGGCGTCCTCCAGCGAGCCAAAAAACCGTATGCAGGCCGCAACAAGTGAGGTGGGCCGGATTGACGAGATCTGCTTCGCCGGCGGTTCAGTAGCCTTGCGGCGGAGTTCGGAGATGACGGTCTGCGGGGTCCAATCGGGCCGCTTCCGTTCCACCCTCGTGGGGTCGATTCCAGCCGCGACTAGCGCCCGACGCCAAGTGCCGAAAAACTTCAACGCATAATTATAAAGACGCACATGGTTCCTCAGAACGGCCAAGCAGTGAAGTGGCTGATCGCCGCGGTGGCGCTCGCGGACCGCCTTGATGGTCTCTGCCTTAGACCAACGAATCGGCTCTTTTACCAGGTACAAAAGGCCCGCCGCCCGCACGGCGTTCCTGAACGAGCCAAAGAGTCTTCGAGTCGCCGGTATGATGGACCCGGGGCACATGCTGGCCTGGCTTATGGGCCGCCTCGCGTCCGCTTGTGCATGCAGGGCCTGGATGACTTCCGATTTCGTGTATGCGACCAGACGGCAACCCACGGCAGCTGGCTCATAGCCGGCCGCCCGAAGGGCGTTCCTCCACGAACCAAAGAACTTTACCGCTCCGTGTATCAGTCCGTGACCCATCCGTTGCATGTATGTGTAATTCAACGGGACGCCGCGTCGACGCAGGCCCCGAATCTCCCGGATGACCTTCCCTCGCGTCCAGGTGCGGGTGCCGAATACAGCCTGGGTGTCGATGCCGACCGTTCGCAGGGCGGCTCCCCAGCTCCCAAAAAGGCGCTTCCCGGAGATGAACAAGTCATGGTCCTCGCTCTTCACCACGCCAGCCCTCAGCGACTCGCCAGACGCTTCTCGCAGCAGGATGCCGCGAATGACGTTCTTTCGTCGTAAGGCTCTCCCTTCAGGCGTTCGGCGGGTCCGCCCAAAGATGATTCTCGTACAAGTCATAGACT
>CAZTVF010000262.1:0-1967 GCA_964616985.1 uncultured Planctomycetaceae bacterium | reverse complement strand
GGTGCATTCAGGCAGTGAGCCGCTGATAGAAGGTTGAACCGCTTCCACGCAGGAAACGTCGGCGAAGATTCCGTCTTGACACCGCGGCCATTCTCATAACAGGTCGTGGCCGGCGGAATGGGGTGTTTCTGATGCGACCTGGGCCGCCTTTCCCCTTCATTGCCAGAACTCCTCCCTCAAGCGAAGCGGTGGCCAGAAGGACCCCGTTACATCTCCTTTGACTTCAGCCGCCCGCCACCATACTCTCGCGATGCGGTCGAAACCCTGGATGTTCCTCAAGGCGGCACTGCCGCAGAAGGTGCGATTATGGGCTCTGCCGAACAAACCGGATGGCTGCAAGATCTGCTGAGCGGTGGGAGTGGGATCGTGGTCATCCCCGATGGCGACTACCTGATCTCGAAGACCTTGCGGATTCCGAACGATACGAAGGTTATCTGCTCACCAAGGGCCCGCCTGCGCTTGGCAGACGGCGCCAACTGCCCGATCATCAGCAACGTCGATCGAGGCCGAGAGTTTTCGCGCAATATTACCATCGAGGGCGGCGTCTGGGACGGCAACAACCTTAACCAGCAGCGGGCGAAATGCTCCAAAGACATCCCGCTGGGAGGCTTCGGCCAGTTCATTGTGTTCACGTACGTGAAGAACCTCACGTTGCGCGGCATGACGATCAAGGATCCCGAGAGCTTTGCCATACAACTCACTGCCGTCGAGGAGTTCACTGTCGAAGACCTCTTCTTCGATTTCAACAAGCAGCGTCCGAATATGGACGGTATCCACGTGAACGGGTTCGCCCGCAACGGCCTCATCCGCAACCTGAAGGGGGAGACCCATGACGACATGGTTGCGCTCAACAGCGATGAGGGTAAGGACTACTGCGATTGCTGCGACATAGAGAACGTCACCATCGAGAACGTTTACGGCGGGGCCGACGGATGGACCGGCGTCCGGCTGCTTTCCCGCGCCGCGACGGTCCGGAATATCGCGATCCGCAACCTGTACGGGGGCTACAAATTCAACGGCGTTTCCTTCACGCACTGGGGGCCTGATGGAGAGTCCGCTGACTACGGCCGTTTCGACAACATCCTGCTGGACGGCATATACGCCTATTGCTGCCGGAAGACCGGCCAGGGCCACGGCGGCATCATCTGGTTCCAGCCATACCTGCGGCACGTCGGCCGCGTTGCTTGCCGGAATGTCTTCCGCAGCGACCCGCCGGACAACCTCAACAGCGTGCATACCATCGAGATCGGCGAGGGCGTAGAGATCGACACCCTTGAGATACGTAGCCTCCACCAGTCGGTGCCAGATGGCAAGCCGCCGATGTTGGTCGCGACGAGCGCGAGAATAGCGAATCTAATCAGGTGATTCGGTTACTGCATACGGTCACGAGGTAGGATCATAGGAACTGCTGACGATGGTCGTTAGCGAGAGAACACCTGGGAAATCCCGGATTACAGGAGACGACGCCATGACTTCACGCCAGCGGGTTCTCGCCGCCCTGTCGCACCGGGCACCCGATCGCACACCCCTGTGGCTGGGCGTGCCCAAGCCCGAGATCGTCCAGGCCCTCTGCGCCCACTACGGGGTGGCCGACTACGAGGCCGTCATGCGACGCGCGGGCGACGACTACCGCTGGGCCGGGCATCATGGCTGGAAGCACCCCCGGGGCCGGGAGCCCTTCGACATGACCGGCTGCACCCGGCCGCCGGGCGAGTGCGAGACCGTTGCCGACGTTGGCGCCCTGCCCTGGCCCGATCCCCAGTACATCGACGTCGCCGGCACCCGCGCCGCCTGCCAAGCCGCACGCGACGCCGGTTTTGCCGTCATGGGCGGCAGCTGGGCCCCCTTCTTCCACCAAGTCGGCTGGACCATGGGGCAGGAGGAGTACTTCATCAAGATGCACACGCACCCAGAGGTCGTCGAGGCGTTCACCGAGCGGATCGTCGACTTCTACATGGCCGCCAACG
>CAZTVF010000261.1:0-2054 GCA_964616985.1 uncultured Planctomycetaceae bacterium | reverse complement strand
ACTAGCCGAGTATGTCTGATACCAGAGCACTACGACTAACGGAGCTTGCGGATTGCCCCTGTTCAGGCAGGAACCTGGACAAGCTGATTCAGCCGGCCGTCCTGGCGATCTTGGCCGAGAAGGCCCTGCACGGATACCGGATCGTACAGAGCCTGGCAAACATGCCGATGTTCAAGGGGCACGAGCCTGACAATACCGGCGTCTATCGGTTCCTCAATGCGATGGAGGAACGCGGCCTGCTCACCAGCGCATGGGACATGTCTGACAGCGGGCCGGCCAAGAAGCTCTTCGACCTGACGAAGAAGGGACGCGAATGCCTGGCCAAGTGGGTTGCGACTCTCCGCGAGTACCGCGAACAGATCGGTGAATTACTGGAGCATCTCGAACGGGCGACGACCATGCCCGCCAGCGGTTGTGGCTGCCAGAAGGATCGCCAAAGGAAGCCTGCCCGCCGTTCGAGCAAACGCCCACGCAAGGCGTGAGGAGGGATCGCAGATGCCGAGCAAACCCCTTTGGCGCGAATGTACCGGCGAGGCCGTGGGCACCTTCATCCTGGTGCTGTTCGGCGTCGGCGCGGTCCATGCCGCAGCCCTCACCGGGGCTCAAAGCGGGCTCTGGCAGGTCGCGGTGGTTTGGGGCGTCGCGGTAGCCCTTGCGATCTACGCCGTGGGGGCGATCAGCGGTGCGCACATCAATCCGGCCATGACGGTGGCTTTTGCCGTCTTTCGCAAGTTCCCCCTTCGAAAGGTTGGACCCTACGTTCTTGCGCAGTTGGCTGGCGCCTTTCTGGCGGCGGCGCTGCTATTCGCCCTGTACGGGGGAGTCATCTCGCGGTTTGAGCAGTCGCACGGCCTGGTTCGCGGACAGGCTGGAAGCGAACGATCGGCGATGGTGTACGGCGAGTACTTCCCCAACCCGACGGCTCAGGACGCCTCTCCTGAGGCCGTTTCACTGGCGAAGGCCATGCTCGCCGAGGGAGTGGGCACGGCGATGCTGGCGTTCTTTGTCTTCGCCGTCACTGACCGACGCAACTCTGGCCGGCCCAGCGACACGCTCGTTGCTGTATTCATCGGCCTGGCGGTGGCCATCATCATCTCGATCATCGCCCCCCTGACGCAGGCGGGCCTGAACCCGGCCAGGGACTTTGGACCGCGGCTGTTCTCCTTCTTGGCCGGATGGGGAAGCATTGCCATTCCTGGGCCACGCGGTGGGTTCTTCACGGTATACATCCTGGCCCCCGTCCTGGGCGGCCTGGCGGGCGCAGCCGGATACGAGTGCCTCAGGCATTCAGCCGCATGGACGGCAACGCGGATAGTCCAGCAAAGCAAGGAGAGTCATCAAATGGCGAAGGTGAAGATGATTATCGTGGGCGGGTTCCTGGGCGCGGGCAAGACGACCTTGCTGGCCAAGGCGGCTGAGAGACTGGCTGGGCGCAGCGTCAAGGTCGGCTTGATCACCAACGACCAGGCAGTCAACCTCGTGGATACGGGCGTGCTTCGGCAGGCCGGCCAGGAAGTGAAGGAGGTGGCCGGCGCTTGCTTTTGCTGCGCATTCAACCGGCTGCTCTATGTCTGCGACGAGTTGATCGCCTCCTTCAACCCCGACGTCATCATCGGCGAGCCCGTGGGTAGCTGCACCGACCTGTCGGCCACGGTTCTCCAGCCGATGAAGAAGCTCTGCCGTGACACCTTCGACTTGTCGCCATTTACCGTGCTCATCGATCCCGCTGAGTTCCTGAGGAACTTCGGTGCCGATGATTCGACCGTCGAGTCCGTGCGGTACATCTACCGCAAGCAGATCGAGGAGGCCGACCTACTGGTTGTGAACAAGGCCGACACAATATCACAGGAAGAACTTCAAGCGGTCGAGTCGCTGATTCGCAGGGAGTTCCCTGGCATACCCGTGATGACCATGGCGGCAACCAGTGGCAACGGAGTCGACGAGTGGCTGGACGTGATCATGGCCGGCGGCAAGGCTGGCCAGCGCATCGCCGAGGTCGACTACGACGTGTATGCCGACGGCGAAGCCGCCCTCGGCTGGCTGAACGCCGCGGT
>CAZTVF010000260.1:0-2080 GCA_964616985.1 uncultured Planctomycetaceae bacterium | reverse complement strand
CGCGCTGGACGTGAAGCAGTAGAACACCTGCCCGTTGTAGGTGGCGCTCCAACTGGAATCCTTGCCCGGCCGCCGCCAATGCTCGTTGTCGCCGCCCTGCACCAGCGTCCAGCCGTGCCGGCGGAGTACATCGCGAACGTCGCCCCGTTCATTGAAGTCGTCGCCCGGCCGATCGCCGGCGGTCGAGGGCAGCTTGGGAGCGGGCTCCATCTCCACGCGTTCGTTGAAGGACCGGGCGCAGCGGATCAGGATGTCCCTCTGGGCCGCCGTGATGACCGGCAGTTCCTCGAACCGGCCCTGCTCCAGGACGTACCCCGACGACGGCGCGCACAGGAAGATGCTGCCTTCACCGCGGGTCTCCACCAGCGTGGGATAGAACTCGTAGCGATCCCGGATCTTCACGGCGTTGTACTTCTTGCCCCTGTAGACGGCGGCGTCCAGGTCGGCCGCCACGCACACCTTCTCCGCCAGCTTCATGCTGCCGGGCACAGAGCCCTCGAACCTGTACACAACATGCTTTCCGATGGACTGGGATCGCTCGATCACCAGCCGAGCAACCAGGCCTGGGACCTCGGCCTCAACCAGTTCGCACCACGCGGCAAAGGCCTCGGCCTGGCTGTCGAAGTCCAACATCTCCACGTTGCCCGACACGGCGCCGGCCACAATGCACAGGGCATCACGACGCTCGTGATTGAACCAGCCTTCGAACTCAGCCTGGGTCGGGAGGCGATTCTGGTAGGCCTTCCAGGCCGATAGCGCTACCCTCTTGGCCTTCAGGTGGGCCGGCAGAACGCACAGGCCTGCCGCGAGACAGGATTGGGCCATTGTGAGCAACGGTAGATCGACAACGGAATTAATGATCGCCACCACGATCGCCTCCTAAGGCCGCATCTTCGCTGCAGCCCCCGATACCTCTCTCGGTTGCCCCCGTGTCGTTACGGTTCCCGGTTGCGGCAATTTTGCCGCAACCGGGAGCCGTAACGCGCTGACGGTAGCCGCCCTGCCTGCACGCAGCCGAGCAGTACTTCGCGTCCGCACGTCTGGCCTCGAACAGACGGCGACAATGGCAACAAGTCTTGCGACGGAGAGAACGACGATGTTCCTTTCGCCAAGCAATGTACGCGTCGTTCGTGCAGCGGTAGGAGCAATACTTCGCCACGTCAGGACGAAAACTATCGAACATCTTTCCGCACACGACACAGCGATTGCCTTCTGGGGTTGGAAGCATGCCCACGGTCGGGCAAGCGTCCTCGCTGATCCGCAGCGGTTCCTGTATGCCGTGCTGCACTATGCCCTGGGACAAACGAATGATCTGTGGGTCGGCCTCGTCCACGGGGCGGTGACGTTCATCATTTTCGGGGCTGGGTCGAATGTCGCCGATCGAGAACTGGGGAATTGGGTCATGTCCCAATTCGGCGCCATCGACCGGTGCTGTGGTGATGCCTCCCTCCATCGTGGCGGCAAGGTCAGTCATGATCCGCCTCCTGAGATGCCGCCGCGCGCCGGACAAGCGCCGCCTCGACGGATTGGGGATCTACAAGGATTGCGGTGCCGGCTCGCAGACAGGGAATCCGCCCGGCCAGGGCCTCCTGCCTGAGCCACTTGGCCGGCACCCGCAGGCGCGCCGCCATGCTTCTGACTGTGATGAGTCTGCGATCTTC
Organism: uncultured Planctomycetaceae bacterium; assembly: GCA_964616985.1. Classification (GTDB taxonomy): domain Bacteria; phylum Planctomycetota; class Phycisphaerae; order SM23-33; family SM23-33; genus CAZTVF01. The sequence continues at coordinate 419 of CAZTVF010000260.1, read as the reverse complement.
CATGAGGGCGAGCATATCGCCCCTCAGAAAACGCTGGCGGGCACTAAGCGGGAATCAGGAGGGAACTAGCGGGCGGAACTGCTGAGTAACCCCAGGCCGGCGGGAGTGATTGCATAGCCAGACCGCTCGCCACGGGGGCGTGAGATCAGGCCATCGTCTTCGAGACGTTTGAGGCGTTCGCGGATGGTCTTGATGTCGCGCTCCGCGGCAGCGGCGATGTCCACCTGCACCAGCGTGGTCTTCGCCCCGGAAAGGGCTTCCAGAATCGAGCTGTCGTCGGGCGTCAAGGCCGGGGCGGCGCGGGCAATGTCCATTGCCACGGCCAACCGGATGAACACCGCTTCGCCGGCACGAAGGGCCTCCTGCTGGCCGGCAGGCAGCGAATACCGCGCTGCGCCCATGCACTCCGGCCAGCCGTC
>CAZTVF010000259.1:0-2108 GCA_964616985.1 uncultured Planctomycetaceae bacterium | reverse complement strand
CCGGTGGGTCCGAATTGCGCGCCGAGGTGGGCCCATTTTGCTCGCCGATTACCAGTCATGGGTCATTCCCGCCGCAGGCGGGCTCGGGTTCGTTTTTCACGTTCGCTGGCCCAGACCACCGCAGCCTGCTGATTGAGTGCCCGGAGGTTTTGGGATAGGCACTGTCGGGTTCGATTTGCAGCATGGGTTCGATTTGCCGGCGGACGAGGATGGACTCGGTGCCGCCTTTCGGCCGCTCACCCGGCCCTCGCGGGCCACCCTCTCCCGTGAAAGGAGAGGGGTAAAAAGAGCCGGGCGGCGTCCTGGTGAAGGAACGCCGCCCGGCGAGGTTGCGACTGGGGACCGAAGTTACCGGATGAACAGCATCTCGCGGTACGTCGGCAGCGGCCAGTATTCGTCGGTGACCATGAGCTCAAGCTTGTCGCCCAGGCGGCGGAGTTCGAGCATGGCCGGCAGCACCTTGTCACGCTGGTACTTGGCGTGGGTCAGCACGTCGCCGTGAGGCTGGTGGGCGGCGGCCCCTTCGAGCACCACGGTGGCCTTCTTGAAGTCGGCGATGATCTCGACCAGGCCTTCCAGCATTGCCTTCTGGGTCGAGTCTTCGACGCCCGCCTGCTTGGCGGCGTTGATCGCGCCGGCGAGGTCCTTCTGGAACCGCAGGGCGGCCGGGAGGATCATCGTGTTGGCCATGACGGTGGCCGTCAGGGCTTCGATGTTGATCGCCTTGTTGTAGTTCTCCAGCAGGATGTCCTGGCGGCTGTGCAGTTCGCGCTTGGTGTAGACCTTGTACTTGGTGAACAGGTCGACGGCCTCCTTGCAGGTGGCCAGCGGGATGGCGTCGACGGAGGTCTTGAGGTTCGGCAGCCCGCGCTGCTCGGCCTCAGCATGCCACTCGGCCGAGTAGTTGTCGCCGTCGAACAGGATGGGCTTGAACTCCTTGACCAGTTCGGGCAGCAGCTTCTGCAGGGCCTTGTTGAGGTTGTCGCCGGCCTTGAGCATCTTCTCCAGCCTGGTAGCGACGTAATCGATGGACTCGGCGACGATGGTATTGAGCACCGCGTTGGGGCCGCCGATGGACTGGCCCGAACCGACGGCGCGGAACTCGAACTTGTTGCCCGTGAAGGCGAAGGGGCTGGTGCGGTTACGGTCGCCCGCGTCGCGCGGCAGCTTGGGCAGCATGGAGACGCCCACTTCGATGTTGCCGCCCTTCTTGGAGCTCTTGGGGCCGCCCTTCTCGATCTGCTGGAACACGTCGGAGAGCTGCTCGCCCAGGAACACGCTCAGGATTGCCGGCGGGGCCTCGTTGGCGCCGAGGCGATGATCGTTGGAGGCCGACGCCACGCTGAGGCGCAGCAGGTACGAGTACTTGTGAACCGCGCGGCAGACGGCCGAGCAGAAGACCAGGAACTGGGCGTTCGCGTGCGGCGAGTCGCCGGGGTTCAGCAGGTTCTCGCCGTCGTTGGTGGCCATGGACCAGTTGTTGTGCTTGCCCGAGCCGTTGATGCCCGCGAAAGGCTTCTCGTGCAGCAGGCAGGTCATGCCGTAGCGGTTGGCGACCTTGCGGAGCAGTTCCATCACCAGCATCTGATGGTCGGTGGCCAGGTTGGCCTGCTCGAAGATCGGGGCCAGTTCGTACTGGCTGGGGGCCACTTCGTTGTGGCGGGTCTTGATGGGCACGCCCAGGCGCATCAGCTCATATTCCATCTCGGCCATGATCGCCAGCACGCGGTCGGGGATCGAACCGAAGTACTGGTCCTCAAGCTCCTGGCCCTTGGGCGGCTTGGCGCCGAAGAGCGTCCGCCCGCAGGTCAGCAGGTCCGGCCGGGCGAAGTAGAAGTGCTTGTCGATCACTTCGAAATCCGCCAGAGCACTCAGGAGCAGGCCTCCCGCCCGGTGGCTGTTGTGTTCGGAGGTCGCCACGATCGGACAACGGACTCCGACCTGGTCCTGCAAGTAGTCCCTGAAGTCGTTGAAGAGACGCCTTTCGAGTTGTACGTAGAAGCTGGCTTCCAAGCCGAGGCGTTCCTTGTCGGCTTCGGCGAACTCCCGCGGTGTCAGGCGCGGAACCGGCTGGCCGCCTGACAAGCCGAGCCGGTCCGGGAAGGAAT
>CAZTVF010000258.1:0-2135 GCA_964616985.1 uncultured Planctomycetaceae bacterium | reverse complement strand
CGCGGTTGGAAGGGATCTGTTCCATCGTGATGGCGATCTCCTTCAGCGCGTCGGAGAACGAGGACATGTCCGTCAGCCGCACCAGCACCTTCTTGCCCTGGCGGGCAAAGCTCTCGCCGACGGCGAGACAGAGGTCGGGCACGAGCAGGCACTCGACGACCGGGTCAGCCGCGGTGTGGATGAACATGATGCTGCGGCCCAGGACGCCGCCGGCGTCGAAGGCGTCGCGGAACTTGAGGTAGTCGTCGTGCCGCAGCCCCATGCCGCCCAGGATGATCACATCGGCCTGGGCCTGCAGCCCCACGCGGGCGAGCAGCTCGTTATAGGGCTCGCCGGCGACGGAGAAGATGGGCAGCTTCTGCGACTCGACGAGCGAGTTGAACACGTCGATCATCGGGATGCCCGTCTGGATCATCTTGCTGGGCATGAGGCGTTTGACCGGGTTGACCGGCGGGGAGCCCAGGTCCACGGGCTTGGCCTGCACCTCGGGCCTGCCGTCGCGCGGGCGGCTTGAACCGTCGAACACGCGCCCCAGCAGATCGTCCGAGAACGGCACCTGCATGGCCTTGCCGAGGAATCGCACGCGGTCGCCCGTGGACACGCCCTGCGTGCCGGCGAACACCTGCAGCGACACCTGCTCGCCATCGAGCCGGATGACCTGCGCCAGGCTCATGCCGCGCGCCGACGTGACGACCGCCAGCTCGTCATATCCCACATTCGCCGCCTGCACCGCGACGACGTTGCCGGCGATGCGGGTGATTTCATCGTAATATTTCTGCATTGTCTCGAATCTCCAGGCCCGCTGAATGACGAATGACTAATGACGAATCAATGACGAAGTTCTCAATGACCGAATCATCCGCATTTTCTGAAACTCGCGGAGAAGATCAAATGAAGCTCCTTCGCCTCTTGCCACAGGACCCTCGCCTCATCCGCCAGGTCAGGCACGGCGGCGGCGATCACCCGAAGCCCATACTTTGTCTCTCTTGCTTCCTTCCGGCACACGCCGATGTTGTGTTCGAAGTCCTTCTTTGAGAAGGAATCGTCTGCCTCGCAGTAATTGGCGCCGATGCTTGTTCCGGCATTCACCAGTTGCCCTATAGGCCCGCGCGTCACCGGCGTGACCGGGATCTTCTTGGCAAATCGGACAAGGGCCACCGCGAATCGCGCCGTTCGCTCGGCGAGATCGTAAATCCTCGGCGGATTGGACGGTTTCCCAGGATAGGCCAAAGGCGGCGCGGCAGCGCCATCATGGCTCAATCCAGCTGTTTCCTCTCCATTCGTCATTGGTTTCCTTCGTCATTCATTCGTCATTCGTCATTCCGCTTCCCCCCCCCAGCACCCCCTCCACCTTCGCCTCCATCTGCCGATATTCCTCGCTCCCCTCGGCGGCGAAGTTCCAGTTGCGGAAGAGGTCGCTGATCTTGACCATCTTGCGGCGGGCGGCTTCCTTGGACTCGGCCGCGATGTCATGGTCGAGCACGGCAAGGACCTTGCCGAAGATGAACTGCTGGCGCTGGCGGGGCGTGGCGGCATCGACCTTATCGAAGGCGTTCTGCTGAAGGTAGCAGTTGTCGAAGAACTCGCTCTTGAGCATCACCACGTAGTCGTCGATGCTGGTGCCCTCTTCGCCCACGACGGTCATCATCTGCTTGACCTCGCTGCCGCGGCGGAGGATCGCCTTGGCGCGGGCCATCTTCTCGGGCTCGATGATGCCGGGGTACTTGCTCCACGAATCCAGCGGATCGATGGACGGGTATCGCCGCGCGTCCGACCGCGCTCGCGACAGGCCGTGGAACGCCCCCACCACCTTCAGCGTGCCCTGCGTGACGGGCTCTTCGAAGTTGCCGCCGGCAGGGCTGACCGTGCCGCCGATCGTCAGCGTCGCGCGCGTGCCGTCGTTGAGCTCGATCTCGCCCGCACGCTCGTAGAAGCTGGCGATGCGGCTCTGCAGGTACGCGGGGAAGGCCTCATCGCCGGGGATTTCATCCAGCCGGCCCGACACCTCGCGCATCGCCTGCGCCCAGCGGCTGGTCGAGTCGGCCAGCAGCAGCACGTGCAGGCCCATCTGGCGATAGTATTCGCCCAGCGTGGCCGCGGTGTACACCGACGCCTCGCGGGCGGCCACCGGCATG
>CAZTVF010000257.1:0-2169 GCA_964616985.1 uncultured Planctomycetaceae bacterium | reverse complement strand
ATCCTTTGCCCATGGCTTCCGCCATGGGCTGACATGTCGGCCCAGCCTTAATCCGGCGAACTGTGCAACGCATAGCCGGCCGCACCCTCGCCGGTTGGATTCCGCGTCTGCGCATGACCTGCGAGGCGGGTCCGGATAAGATGTCATGTGCTGCACAAGCCCAGGGAAGGTAGATCATGACATTGACAGGCGCGTCCGATTCGTTTGCGTTCTGCTCACCGGTGAAGATACACGTTCGCCGCGGCCTGGCGTCGCGGCTGGACGACCCGGCCGGGACGGCCCAGCGCGTGATCGTCGTCAGCGGGCGCAACTTCGCCCGCTCGGGCGGGCTGCTGGGGCGCGTGCGCCGCGGCCTGGGAAAGCGTGAGATCCAGATGTTCGCGGGGGTGGAGCCCAACCCGTCCATTGAAACGGTCGAGAAGGGCGCGGCGGCCGCCGGGGAATTTGGGGCAGACCTCGTGGTCGGCATCGGGGGCGGCAGCGCGCTGGACGCGGCCAAGGCCATCGCGGCCGTGGCGCCCAACGGCGGGCAGGTCCGCCCGCTGCTGGGGCGGGCGTCGTACGACCATCCGCCGCTGACGATGATCGCCGTGCCCACCACGTGCGGCACCGGCAGCGAGGTGAACCAGTACGCGATCCTGACGGACCTGCAGGCGAACGACAAGATCAACTTCAGCAGCGACAGCACCTATCCCACCCATGGCGTGCTGGACAGCGAGGTGTTGCGCGACATCCCGCGGCCGATCCTCGTCTCGACGGCCCTGGATGCCTTCACGCACGCCTTCGAAGGCTTCACCGGCCGCCGCAGCCAGCCTTTCGCCGACGCGCTGGCGATGGAGGCGATGCGGCTGATCCTGCCGCAATTGCCCACCGCAGCCGAGGGCGACGAGGACGCCAGGGCCCGCCTGCTCTACGCCTCGTGCCTGGGCGGCATCGTGATCGCGCACACCGGCACGACGATGCTGCACGCGATGGGCTACTACCTCACGCTCCGCCACGACGTGCCGCACGGCGCGGCCAACGCGATGCTGCTGCCCGTGCTGCTCGATCACATCCGGCAGCACATTCCCGACAAGGTCGCGGCGGTGCTGGCGCTGGTGCCCGGCGGCAAGACGCTGGAGGAATACCTGTGCTCGCTCGGCGTCGATTGCCGCCTGCGAAGCTGCGGCATGACGCGCGAGGAGTTCGCACCCTTCACGCAGTACGTCCTGGGCAAGAAGAACACGCCCGCGACCGTGGGCGCCGTGGATCGTGAGATCCTCATGGGACTTCTTGAAAAGCACTGGTGAGCGGCGTGCGTCGGGCGTTCCGCGTGCGTATGGTTCATCCTGGTTCATGGTCACTGAAGTGACCATGCCTGCGGGGCGACCACCGGTTACTGTTTACTGATTACTGATCACGACTTCTTCGGAAAATACTCCTGCAGGGGTTTGACGCCCCAGGCGCTGGAGACGGTCTGGCCGGCGATGGTGCCCTTGCGGAGGGCGCCGATGGCGGTGACGGCCGCGGCGGCGCCGGTCATCGTCGTGATCAGCGGGATGTTGTGGATCGTCGCCATCGAGCGGATCTTGCCCTCGTCGGTGGCCGGGCCGCGGCTGGTGGGCGTGTTGATCAACAGGCACACCTCGCGGTTGGTGATCATGTCAGCGATGTTCGGCCGGCCTTCGTTAAGCTTGGGCAGGCAGCGGACCTTCACGCCCGCCTTGGACAGCACGTCATACGTGCCGCTGGTGGCGGTGAGGTCGAAGCCCATTTCGGCCAACTGCTTGCCGACCGGTACGACCTGCTTCTTATCGTTGTCGCACACGGAGATGAAGACCGTGCCGCTCATCGGCAGCATCACGCCCGCGGCCATCTGGCTCTTGGCGAAGGCGATGCCGAAGCTCATGTCGATGCCCATGACCTCGCCGGTCGAGCGCATCTCGGGCCCCAGCACCACGTCGACGCCGGGGAACTTGGTGAACGGAAAGACGCTTTCCTTCACCGAAGTCTGGGCCGGGCGCGGCGCTTCCTTCACGCCCAGTTCATCGAGGCTCGCGCCCGCGGTGACCTTGGCGGCGAGCTTCGCCCACGGTACGCCGGTGGCCTTGGCCACGAACGGCACGGTGCGCGAGGCACGGGGATTGACCTCGAGGATGTACACCTCGTCGTTCTTCACCGCGAACTGCA
>CAZTVF010000256.1:0-2264 GCA_964616985.1 uncultured Planctomycetaceae bacterium | reverse complement strand
AACCATCCATGGCCGCCGCGGCATGAGTTTTCTACAGAGCAGGACAGGCTACTTTGTCTTCCGCAACGCGACCCTGATGCATGCGTGCGTTCACGGGGCCATTCAGGTTGCGGCGAGGGGGTGGGCGAGTTGGAGGAAGCGATGGGCGATCTGGGGGCCGCGGGCGTCGTCTTCGTGCTTGAAGTAGATGAAGGCGTCCTGCCAGTTCAGCCGCTGCAGCGTCTCCAGCCACGCCGACAGGGCCGCGTCCTCGTAGTCGCGATTTCGCAGCCGCACGTAGCCCCAGTCGGCCGTCGCCACGGGCGGCACGCTCAGGCCGTCCTCGGCCTCGGCGATGCACAAGGCCACGCCGTGGTCGCGCATCATGCCCAGGATGTCGTCACCGAACCACGAGGGGTGGCGGAACTCGAAGGCCACGCGGTGCCCCCGGGGCAGCAGCGCCAGGAAGTCGCGCAGGCGGGCGGCGTCGGCCCGGAAGTCCGGCGGCAGTTGGAAGAGCACCGGGCCCAGGCGTTCGCCCAGCGTCTGGGCGACGCCGAAGAGATAGGCCACCGAGTCGCCTGAATTCCGCAGCCGCCCGAAGTGCGTGATGCGTTGCGGGGCCTTGAGGGCGAACTTGAAGTCCGGCCCCACCTCGCCGGCCCACGCCTGCAGGACCGACGCAGCGGGCATGCGATAGAACGTGTTGTTGATCTCGACGCTGCCGAAGTGCCGGCCGTAGTAGTGAAGCATCTGCCTGGCGGGCAGGTCCTGGGGATAGAACCTTCCCTTCCACTCCTTGTACGCAAACCCACTGGTGCCGACGTAGAGGTTCATGGTTCCCTCCTTGCCAGTGTAGCGCGGCCGGGGCGGGTGACGTGCAGAAGGGGCCTTCACGGTTGAATCCGGGAGAAAGGCTTTGGCGCGGCTTGCCGTTCGGCGCTGTCAAATCCGGGTGACGCCCGGGGCTTCTACAGCGCCGAACGGCAAGCCGTCGCGAAACGCTCGCCCTCGCCGGGGCGGAGGCGCTGAGGAAGCAGAGGCGTCGGCCTGGGAAGGCCGCCACCCCTTGATGAGCGGCCTGGGAAGGCGGCCACCCGCGGCCCGTCTACAGTTCGACCGACTCGGCGGGTTCGTTGACGATGATCTCGGCGCCGATGAGTTTGTTCGTGAGCAGGATACGCTTGGCGTCGGGGAAGAGTTGGAGCACCTCCTCGAGTTCCGCCCGCGTGCCGCGCAAGGGGCCCTGCTCGACGGCGATCACCTCGCCGACCTCGCTGAACTCGATGACCTGCACGGCGGCACCGCCGTCGATGATCGACTCGCACCGGGCCTTGAGCCCCTCCAGCGGCGTGACCGAGAGCCGGCCGAAGTTCAGCCGCCCGCCCTTGATCGATTCATCGTCCTGGAGAAAGCGGAACGTCGCCGGCCGCTGCTGCTTGATGACCTGGAAGACGATGAGGTCGCGGGCGTCCTCGGGGATGTAGTTCGTCGGTGCGAGCCCGACGGCCGAGGTGCGGTCCGGCGGGTCGACGCGGTCGACCTCCACCCGCCCCTTGGCCAGGAGGATGGTGGTGGCTTCCTTCAGCGCCGACCGCGTCCGCGAGACCGTGCCGATGTACTGGCTGGTGGCGAGGTTGTCGCGGAGTTCCCAGTCCGAACGGTACACGGCCTGGGGGGTCGCCTGCATCTCGATGCCGCGGAACGCCTCGCCCGAACTGGCCGACTGGGCCTCGTGCCGGCGGTAGTACACCGACCAACTGATCGGCTGGTTGCCCTCGCGATAGATCATGAACATCTGGATCGGTTCAGCGGGCCAGTAGGCCTTGAGGCCGCGGGAGCGGATCAGGTCGAGCACCTCGGCGCCCGCCGCCGCCGGGCCGTGCCGCGACTGGCTGACCCACCAGGCGACGGCAACGCTGCCGGCTAGGACGAAGAACATCACCGCCGTCAGCAGCACCGGGTGAGACGGATTGTCGTTATCAGTAGCGACCACGAGCGTATGGTATTGTAGTGCCCCGCCGGCGTAAAGGGTTTGATTGGCACGCAAGAGCTTTGCATAGGGCAAAGGCCAATGTTGGCCCTTGAGCGATGTTCGCTCGCGCTGCGGAACAGCGCTTAAAGGCGAGCGATAGCCGGCCGGTGGACTTTACGTGCTGCCTATGCCCCCAGGCGCGGGCGGCGGCCTGGGAAGGCCGCCACCCAGGCGCGAAGGCCACCACTCATCCCGGGCAAAGCTTGACGAACCGGCGGGGGCTTCGCAGAATAGTATGAGAATGAACTTT
>CAZTVF010000255.1:0-2359 GCA_964616985.1 uncultured Planctomycetaceae bacterium | reverse complement strand
GGCCCCGGCCCGCAAGGCCGCCAAGCCCGCGGTCAATGAGAAGGCGGCCCTGCGCAAGATGGAGGAAGCCGAAGCGCTGCCAATGGACGGCGGCAACGAGCTGGCGAAGTTCTAGTCGCCGGCCCGCAAGAAAGTGATTCGCAGTAGCGTCGCTTGTAGCAACTGAATGAGCACTGAACCGGAGCAGCGCCAGGGGACACCCACCCTGGCGCTGCACGGGACCGCAAGAGGACCCGACCGATGCAAACTCGAACCCTGAAACTGGCCGCTGTTGTCGCATTAGCATTCTGCACCTTCCTCTACGCCGGCGAGCCCCTTCCCTCGGGCCCCACGAGCGATGAGGCCATGTCGCAGTTGCAGCAGGGCAACGCACGCTTCGTGGCCGACGCACCGGAGCATCCTCGCGCCGACAGCGCCCGCCGCACCGACACCGTCAAGAACGGTCAGCATCCCGTCGCGAGCATCCTCGCGTGCAGCGATTCCCGCGCCGCCCTGGAGATCGCGTTCGACCAGGGCATCGGCGACATCTTCACCATCCGCGTCGCAGGCAACGTCTGCGACACCGACGAAATTGGCTCGATTGAATATGGCGTGGAACACCTGGGCACGCCGCTGCTGGTGGTGCTGGGCCACTCCAAGTGCGGCGCAGTCACCGCCGTGGTCAAGGGCGATCAGGTCCACGGGAACATCCCGGCCCTGGTGTCCAAGATCGGCCCCGCCGCCGCCAAGGCCAAGGCCGCTCACCCCGAACTCAAGGGCGGCGACCTGGTGCCCTCCGCCGTGGAAATGAACGTCTGGCAGACGATCGACGATATCTTCGCCAAGAGCCCCGCCGTGCGCAAGCTCGTGACGGAGGGCAAGCTCAAGGTCGTCGGCGCAATCCATGACCTGGAGTCGGGCGAGGTCAAATGGCTGGGCGGGCACGCCGAGCAGCCCCGTCTGCTCGCCTATACCAGCGGCCCCTCGCACGCCGAGGCCGGCGGCCACGCTGCCGCTGCCGGCGATGCGCACGCGGCCGTGCCGGCCGATCACGCCGCCGCGGCCTCCCAGGGCGATCAGCCCGCGGCCGAGCATAAGACCGTCGCGGTTGCGCACGAAACCACAAAGTCCGAGCCGACCCACGCCGCCGGCGTCACGGCCTACAAGACCGAAACTTCGCACGAGACGACGAAGGCTTCGCATGCGGCAGCCCCGGCCGTCGCGGGCGCGTCGCACCAAACCACGGCTTCCCGCGGGGCTGCCGCGGGCACTTCCTGGCTTGTCTACGCGGCAATCGCCGCCGGCGTGGTGATCCTGCTGGCAGCGGGGCTCAAGCTGCTGGGCGGCTCGTCCGCCAGGCAAGGCGCCGGCGGGGCCCACAGCGGCTTTGCCGGCATGCGGCTGGGGGCCAAGATCGCCGTGGGCTTCAGCGCGATGATCCTGATCGCGTTGGCCCTGGGCGGCCTGGCCGTCTGGAACATGAACTCCGTCAAGACGACAGCCAATCGCCTGGCCGACGCGAAGGTGCCCGAGGTCCGCGTGGCCAATGAACTCGAGCGCACCTCCCTGCACACGATGTACGCCACGCGAGGCTACGCCTTCACCGAGGACAAGAGCTTCCTCAACGCCGCGCGCACGTCGTTGCAGCAGGTCACAGACACCGTAAAGGAAGCCATCACGCACGCCAAGCGCGTGGACGAGGCCGACCTGCTGGAGAGTTCCGAGAAGGCCGAGGTCGCCGCGTCCCAATACGGCAAACTGCTCGACCAGACGGTCCAGCGCACCGAGGCCCTCGACAGCGACAAGGCCGCTATGAACGAGGCGGCGGCACGTTACGTCAAACTCTGCAATGAATTCATCCAGATACAGGCCGACACGCTCGTGGCTGAGAACGCCAAGCTTGTGAAGCAGGGCGGCATGACGGGTGACGCAAACCGGACATTGTTCAAGCTCAACGAACGCGTACAGAAGATGATCCTGTGTACCGAGATCGCCGAACTGGGCAACGAGATTCGCATCGGCAACTGGAAGGCTCAGGCTATGCGCGACCCTAAGCTATTCCAGGAGACGCAGAGCCACTTCGTCGAGATCGATCGCAAGCTCGACGCGCTCAAAGATACCACCGTGCAGCAAGCCAATCTTAAACGCATTGAGGACTGCCGTGCTAGCGCCAAGGCCTACAACGCGGCCATGACGAGCTTCCTGGCGAATTGGCAGGCCCGCGAGGACCTCGGCAAGAAGCGAAACGCCGTGGCGGAGGAAGTGCTCGCGGCGGCCAAGGACGCCTCGGTCGGCGGCATGGAGGATACCGCCGGCGCCGCGTCCGAAGCGGCGGGTTCTTTGTCGACGGCGTCGACGACGATGATCGTGGGTTTGTCGG
>CAZTVF010000254.1:0-2373 GCA_964616985.1 uncultured Planctomycetaceae bacterium | reverse complement strand
TGTCTCCTTCTCCACGGCCAACACGATCATCGTCGCGGATGCCAAGGCCGGCAACGTCTTGACCACCATCAGCGTCGAGGCTCCCGGCGCACTGAAGACCGGGCCGGACGGCACGCTCTACATCCTCTCCGCGGGCAAAGCGGTGCTCACCCTGGCCGCCGGCGCCGAGAAGCCTGCGCCGGTGCTCACCGGCCTGAACAACGCCGCGGCCCTCGCCGTCGACAAAGCCGGCCGCCTCTACGTCGGCCTGCGCGAGCCGGACAACCAGGTGGTGGTCTACGCGCCGGAGGGCAAGCCGGTCGCGACGATCGGCCGCAAGGGCGGCCGGGCGCTCGTGGGCAAGTGGACGCCGGACGGCATGGCGTTCATCAAGGACCTGGCCATCGACGCCGAGGGCAAACTCTGGGTGTGCGAGAGTGACTCATCCCCCAAGCGCTTCAGCGTGTGGGACACCAAGACGGGTGCCATGGTCACCGAGTTGTTCGGCCCCGCCGTCTATGGCGCGAGCGGCGGGGCGATCAACCCGCGGAATCCCGACCTCATGGTGGGGCAGGACTGCGCGTGGAAGCTCGACCCCACGACCGGGCGCGGCGCCTGTCTGGCCGTGATCGTCCGCCCCATGGCGGGCGAGGGCGTGGAAGGTAACATGGGCGCAATGTGTAACTCGCGCTTCGGCACGGGGGCCAACGGCAGGCTCTACCTGACCGCGGCCGACGGGTGGATCCATGGTTCAAAGTCGATCAAGATCTTCGAGTGCGTGGGCGAGGCCGACTACCCGCTCCGCAGCGCGTTCTTCTTCGACACGAAGACCGTGCCGCCGGACCCCACCAAGCCGGGGGCCAAAGAAACGAAGCAGCCGTTCACGACCTTCTGGGCCGACGAGAACGGTGACGGCCAGCGCCAGCCCGCCGAGGAGCAGACGTTCGACGGGACGCTCAGCTTCAGCGGCTGGTACATGAACATGGCCCCGAACCTGACGATCTACGCCGGCAAGAAGCAGTATGCGGTGACGGGCTTTACTCCCTGCGGGGCGCCGAAGTACGACCTGGCCACGGGCGTCCTGCTGCCCGACGACAACTCCCCCAGCGGTTACAATAAGGGTATGGGGTCGGCCGATGACCGGCTCATGCTCTACGGCGGCAACTATATGGCCAACGAGAGCTGGTTCCGCTGCTACGACGTCGCCACGGGCAAACTGCTGTGGCGCTACCCCGACAACTTCGTCGGCGTGCATGGGTCCCATAGCGCCTGTCCGCCGGAAGCGGGCATGGTCCGCGGCAGCTACGGCCCCTGCGGCGTGGTCAGGCTCCCCGAGCCCATCGGCAACCTCTGGGCGATCGTCAGCAACTTCGGCGAGTGGCACCTGCTGACCGAGAAGGGCTTCTACCTGACGCGGCTGTTCCAGCCCGACTTTGCGAAGCATCAATGGCCGGCCGAGGCGACCCCCGGCGTGAGCCTGGACAACTGCCCCGCCGGCCTGGGCGCCGAGGATTTCGGCGGCTCGATGACGAGGACCGACGACGGGCGGCTGTTCATCCAGTCCGGCAAGACCGCCTTCTGGAACCTGGAGGTGGTGGGCCTCAACACCGTCAAGGCCATGAAGGGCAAGGCGATCACAATCTCGGCCGCCGACGTGAAGCAGGCCCAGTCCTATCGCGACCAGTTCGCCCAGGCCGCCACCGGCAAGCAGCAGCTCACCATCGCGCCGGCGACGCCGACCTTCACGGGCAACCTGGCCAACGACTTCAAGGGCGCCCAGATCATCACCTATAAGAAGGGCGAGGACGCGGTGGTCCGCTCCGCCGCCGCCTACGACGCCCAGAACCTCTACCTCGCCTGGGAGGTCAAGGACGCCACCCCGTGGGCCAACGGCGCCAACGACGCGACCCTGATGTATATCGGCGGCGACACGGTGGACTTCCAACTCGCCACCGATCCCAAGGCCGACCCCAAGCGCCGTGAAGCGGTGCTGGGCGACCTGCGGCTGTCGATCGGCAACTTCAAGGGCACGCCGACGGCCGTTCTGTACCGCAAGGTGGCCACCGAGAAGCACCCGATGGTCTTTAGTTCCGGGCTGATCGCGAACTACCCGATGGATTCGGTCGTCACGCTCACCGATGCCAAGATCACCGTCACGCCAGGCCCCAAGGGCTATGTGGTGGAGGCCGCCATCCCGCTGGCCGGCTTGGGCCTCAAGCCCGAAGCCCAGACGCTCCGCGGCGACTTCGGCGCGACCTACGGCAACCTGGCCGGCCGCACCCGTCTGCGCGTGTACTGGAACAACCAGACCACCGGCCTGGTGGACGACGCCGTCTTCGAGCTGATGATGGTGCCCAACTCCTGGGGCGAGCTGATGTTCAAGTAGGACGCCGG
>CAZTVF010000253.1:0-2433 GCA_964616985.1 uncultured Planctomycetaceae bacterium | reverse complement strand
CTTCCGGCACGAAACGCCGCGTTGCTGGATCCGATAGGCTCTCCCGCGGAACAGCGTCGCCATCGAGTGCGCCTTTTTCTCCCATGGGCCTCGGTGGCGGAAGTGTCCCGCACTGGCGCGAAGCCTGTTCAGACACGCCGCGGCGGCCTCGGCCCAAAGCAGGGACTGCTGCCGATCTTGACTGAGCGGACCAATCCGAGACACATGGATGCCTCGACTGATGGCCTTCCCGTCGCGATCTACGAAATAGGCGTGTTTCCCGTGGACGACCACTGGAACGGCGACCGTACGGACCTGGATAGGAAGAACGGGCCTCATGCTCTTGTCACCATCTCGGCGACCATCATTCGATTCCGTGCTGCCATCTCTGGGATTGTGGAAGTGGCGGATTTGCCCTTGTCGCCCAATCGCCGCGACGCTATCATTGTGATAGCTGAACACGGGTTCCTTATTGGAGAAACGACAATGCCTGATATTCTTGTTCGCGGGCTCAATGCCCAAGCCGTCAAGCAGCTTAAGGCCAGGGCCAAACAACATGGCCGATCCCTCCAGGGCGAGGCCAAGCTCCTGCTGGAACGGGCCGCCGGAGCCGACTCCACAGAGGTCGCCGCGCTGCTTGGCAAGTGGAAGAAGAAGTTCGCCGGCCGCAAGTTTTCCGACAGCGTGGACCTGATCCGAGAGGACCGCTCCCGATGAAGACCTGCGTTTTGGACGCCAGCGTGGTCGCCGCTGCCTTCTTCCAGGAAGACCATGCCGACCGCGCCCGTAGATTGCTGGTCGGCGAACACGAGCTTCACGCCCCGGATCTGATCTACGCCGAACTGGCAAACGTGATCTGGAAGCGGCACAACCGCGGCGAGATCGACCCCGACGAGGCCAGTCGTCTGCTGGCGGACTTCCGCAGCCTGCCTCTGCGGATAACGCCGTGCGGCGACCTGGTCGAAGCGGCGATGGAGCTGGCCTTGCGCACGGGTCGCAGCGCCTACGACTGCCTGTACCTGGCGCTGGCCGTCAAGACCCGGTCGGCCATGATCAGCGCCGACAAACGCATGGTTAACGCCCTGTCCGGCACGCCGTTGGCCAAGCATATCGCATGGATCGGGGATGCTCGCTGACCGGGGCCCAGCCCAGCCCGTTGCGTTAGTAAAGGAATCTTGCCTGCCGTTACAGGCTAGACAAGTTCTCTTTACTAGGGGCTTATTCGTCGCGGGAGTCATGCCGTGGCCCCCACAGCATCCTTCGCTTCGATCCTCTCGGCCTTCTTGCCGGTGAACTCCTCGTAGCGCTGCACGATCACGTCGCAGTACAGGGTGTCCAGTTCCATCAGGAAGCCCTTGCGGCCGGTCTGCTCGCAGCCGATCAGCGTCGAGCCCGAGCCGCCGAAGAGGTCCAGGACGTTCTCCCCCGGCAGCGACGAATACTGAATCGCACGCACGGCCAGTTCGACGGGCTTCTCCGTCAAATGGACCATACTCTGCGGGTTGACCTTCTTGATCGGCCAGACGTCGGTGGCGTTGTTGGGACCGTAGAACTTGTGGCCCGCACCCTCGCGCCAGCCATAAAACGCCACCTCGTGATTGCCCATAAAATCTTTGCGCGTCAGCACCGGATGCTGCTTCACCCAGATGATCCACTGCGTGAAATAGAGCTCGCAGGCCTTGAGCACCGGCGGGTAGTTGGCGATGTTGGCGTACCCGCCCCAGATGTAGAACGATCGCCCGGGCAGGAGCACGCGGGCGATGTTCCCGAACCACGCCTTGAGCAGACGGTCGAACTCCTCGTCCGTGACGAAGTCGTTGGCCAGGGGACGATCCTTGGGCCGCATCTTCTTGTCGGTCGCCTTGGTTGAGCCGGGATTGCGATGCGAGTCGCGGCCGGGGTCGGTGTTGCCGTAGTTGACGAAGGACGATAGGCCAGCGGCGATGGCGTTGTTGGAGCGGGGCTCGACCTTCACGTTGTAGGGCGGGTCGGTGTTCACCAAGTGAATCGGAGCCCCGTCCAGCAGGCGATCGAGATCGGCCGCGCTGCTGCTGTCCCCGCACATCAGCCGGTGGTTGCCCAGCACCCAGATGTCGCCCCGCTGCGTGGTGGCCGCATCCGGCGGCGCCGGCACATCATCGGGATCCGTCAGCCCGGCCTGAACGTCGCCGTCCAGGAGATGGGCCAGCTCTTCCTCGTCGAACCCCAGCGCCGACAGGTCGAAGTCGGCGGCCTGGAGGTCCTTGAGCTCGATGGGCAGGAGGTCCATGTTCCACTCGGCCAGTTCGCCCGTCTTGTTGTCGGCGATGCGGTAGGCCTTCACCTGCTCGGCCGAGAGGTCCTTGGCCACGTGGACCGGCACCTTGGCCAGGCCGAGTTTGCGGGCAGCCTTCCATCGGGTGTGACCGCAGATGATGACCATGTTCTCATCCACCACGATGGGCTGGCGGAACC
>CAZTVF010000252.1:0-2524 GCA_964616985.1 uncultured Planctomycetaceae bacterium | reverse complement strand
TGGGCGCTACGTTTTTGCTCCGCCCCGCGCCACGATTTTGCTCCGCCCTTTACAAGCCCGGCTGTGCGATGCATTCAGGCGTCCCGCCTGATGCATGTCGCACTGCGCACCGCTACCCGCTTACGGATTCGCGGGAATCGCCGTCGCCATCTGTGCTGAACGCCTCGGCGGGCCCATAGGGCGCCAGGCCCACCGTGATGTAGTTATTCGTGGCTGTATCGTTTTCGCGATGGGCAAATCGCCACATCCTGCACACCAAGTCGTGTTTGACGGTCTCATAGGACGCATCGGCGGCGAGGTTACGCATTTCGTGGGGGTCGCTGCGCAGGTCGTAGAGTTCGTCGTCGTCGAACCCATTGAACACGTACTTGAAGTCCTTGGTGGTCACAGATCGCTGGGTGTAGTACAGTTCGACGCCGTTGCACTGCGTATGGATTTCGTCACGCCAGGCGGCGGGGTTCTGGTCGGCCAAGAACGGGACAAGGCTCTCGCCGGTGAAATTGCCCGGTGTTGTCACGCCGGCCAAGTCGCGCACCGTCGGGCCAAAATCGGCCAGTGAAACGAAGCGATCGACCCGCCGGCCGGGGTTCTTGAGCCCCGCGGGCCAGCGGACGATCGCCGGCACGTGGTACGCCCCGCGGAAGCAGGGAATTCCCTTGGCGAACAGGCCGTGGTCGCCGCAATAGTCGCCGTGATCGGATGTGTAAAGCACCAGCGTGTTTTCGGCTTGGCCGGTGGCTTCCAGCGCCGATAGCACCTTGCCGAATAACTCGTCCAGGTATGTGCAGTAGGCCCAGAAATGGCGGATCGCCTGGCGATATTCATCTGGCGACAGTTGGCCAAAGCGAGTGTCCCGCATGCGGCGGTAGATGCGTGGCTTGTCGGCGAGCATGTCGGCGAAACTAGCAGGCAGTTCAATCTTGTTCGGATCGTACATGTCCAAAAACCGCTGAGGCACGAAGTAGGGATCGTGCGGCCCAGTCAGGCCGACATACAGCACCCAAGGTTTGCTGCCAGCGGCGAGTTCGGGCATCGCGCGCAAGGCCTCGGCCACGGTTCGTTCATCGTGCAGGTTGCCCTTCTCTTTCGTGCCATAGAGCGTGTAGGGCCCGTAGCCGGGGCGGAGAATCTGGCCCTCGCCGCGTGTCACCGGCTGCGGCTTGGCCGCGAGTTGCTGATACCACTGCCATGTTTGGCCATGGGAGTCGCCCTTGCCGCCGCTGACGAACAGCTCCCGCCACTTTCGGTCCTTGGGCGACTCGGTGACGCTGACGTGCCATTTGCCCGACCATGCCAGATCGTAGCCCGCCTCGGCCAGATCCTCGCTCCAGCAACGAACGCCCGGCAGCAGCCCGCGGGAGAGTGCCTGATCGTTGCAGATGTTGTTCCACACGCCATGCCGCGTGGGATACAGGCCCGTGGCAAATGTCGCCCGCGACGGGCAACAGTGCGGGGAAGGGCAGAAAGCCTCCGTGAAGGCGACTCCCTGGTCGGCCAGACGGCTGAGATTCGGCGTGATGGCCGGGTGCTCCGCCAGGGCCGTGTCGCCTCGCTGGTGGTCGGTCATGAAGATCAGAATGTTGGGCTGTGTAGGCATTTCGTGTCTCGCTGGCATATGCAGCCGCAGACGGGCGTTTTGCGATGATTATATTCCGGTTCCGAGGATCGACAAGCTCTTTGGCGGCTCCAACAGGCGGCCATTTGCTTGCCATCGGGGCGTGATCTTGCCTCAACAGCTTCCGTCCGTACGTTTGGGGCACCCGTGGGCAGATCGTCCCCGTCCCGCAGACCTACAAGTTCTCATCCGTCTCTTGCCAAGCCAGCCTGCTCGACGTACTGTCTCCCCTTATGACTTGGAAACCACTGCATTTTGTCGCGGTGGCGCTTGCCGGCTGGATGAACCGGCAACAGCAGGAAGCAATCGAGTATCTACGGACGGAAAACCGCATTCTGCGGGAGACACTCGGCCACAAACGCATCCTCTTGAACGACGCCCAGAAGCGCTGCCTGGCTGAGGCCGCGGCGAAGCTGGGCCGGGATCTCCTGCGCCAGTTCGGGACGCTGTTCTCACCGGACACGCTCTTGAAGTGGCAGCGGACCTTGGTCGCGCGGAAGTACGACAGCTCGGACCGCCGCGGCAAGCGCGGCCCCAAGCCGACCAAGGCCAATTCGATCCGCAAGCTGGTGCTGCAGATGGCCCAAGAGAACCCCGGGTGGGGATACGGTCGGATGTACGGAGAGCTCAAGAAGCTCGGCTACGATGTCCACTGGCAGACCGTCAGACGGGTCATGCTCGACCACGGACTGCTCGATGATCCCGACAAGCCGTACAAGACCACCTGGAAAGACTTCCTCAAGAGCCACTGGGAGAGCCTCGCAGCCTGTGACTTCTTCACCTGCGAATCCTGGGGCCTCAAGGGCCTGACCACCTACCTGGTCTTCTTCGTCATCGACGTTTCCACGCGGCGCGTCGAGATCGCCGGCATCCACGCCGATCCGTGCGAGACGCAGATGGTCCAGTGGG
>CAZTVF010000251.1:0-2530 GCA_964616985.1 uncultured Planctomycetaceae bacterium | reverse complement strand
GGTGCTGGGAACGCAGTTCACGCAACTGCTGATCATCATCAGCGTTGCCACGCTGCTCTGGGGTGGGGTCTGTGCGACGTTCTTCGGCGTCACGCTGTACCCTCCGCTGATCGCGATCGACCTGAGTGAATCCTCGCGCACCTTCATGATGCGGCTGTGTTTCTGGCTGGGCGCGGTGCACCTGAGCATTGCCCAGTTGTGGCCTGCCGTCAGCCTGTTCCCCGACCTGCGGTTCCTGAATCGCGTCGGCTGGGCCGTGTTCATCTGGGGCATGCTGGGCGTCGTGCAGATGTTCGTGCTCAAGACGCCGCTGGGCTGGAACACGCCGTGGCCGTACCTGCTGGTGACCGGCGCCTTCCTGGCGATCGTCTTTGCCGAGCCTGACCGCAACGTGGGGCGGATGCTGCTGGTAGGGCTGGCCAATTTCCCCTTGTCCATGCTGTCCGCGTTCTCGGACGTCATCAGCTACGTCCGGTTGATGGCGGTCAGCCTGGCGGGCAGCGTGCTCGCCGCCAGCTTTAACGACATGGCGCTCGGCATCGACTTCTGGCCGCTGACACTCCTGGTATTGATCGGCGGGCACAGCCTGAATCTGGGCCTGGCGATGATCGCCATGTTCGCCCACGGGGTGCGGCTCAACATGCTGGAATTCTGCAACAACCTGGGGATGAAGTGGACGGGCTACGCGTACACCCCCTTTTCTCAACGAACGTCAAAGGAGGCTCTCTCATGATGGCCGATGCCACGAACAGCGGATGGTTGCTGCTCAGCCTGCCGGCCTTGCTGGCTGCGACGGACACACTGTGGCGATTCCTCGGACAGCTGGGCGGCGTGACGGCCTTGGGCCTGGGCGCCCTGGGCAGTGCGCTCGGGATCGGGGCCGCGGGCCAAGCCGCCGCAGGCGCCTGGGCCAAAGAAGCCCGCGCGGGCCGCCGGCTCAGTTTCACGTACATCATCCTGGTCGGAGCGCCGATCAGCCAGACGCTGTACGCCATGATCGTGATGAACAACATGAGCGCGATCAACGCCAATCCCGAGCGGTCGGTGTCCGAAGCCGGCTTGCTGCTGGCGATCGGCCTGGCGACGGGCCTGGGCGAGATGTTCTCGGCCTGGATGCAGGGTCTGATCGGCGCCGCCGGCATCCGGGCGCTCAGCGACAGCGAAGGCCAGGGTTTTGCGTTCATCTTGATCGCCCTGGGAATCGTCGAGACGGTCGGAATCTTTACGATGGTCTTCCTGCTGGGCATGATCCCGTCGGCCTAGCGTCGCTCCCCAACCGCGACCGCGTCCGCCCCTTCCGCAGGCAGGCGAGACGACAGCGGAATGCTTCACATCCCCGCGCAGCGGGGAGGTCGGACGCACGAGCGGCCGGGTGGGGCATTGGCCGTGGGCTCGTCAGGCCATGGCCAGCAATCGACCCGGTCTCCGGAAGACTTGCTGTCGAGCCTTTTGCTGTGGAGCCTTTGATTGCCGCTGACCGCAAGCGGCGGTACAATGAAACCAGTGCCGGAAGTGCTTGGCGACTGCTTGCTTGACCATCGCCATGGCGCGTCAGGAGGCCCGCTTTCCACTTCTCGAACAACGACGGAGGTGCCCCATGCTGAAGAGCATTCTGATTGGCCTGGACGGGTCTGCCTACAGCGACGTGGCGGTGGAACTGGGCATCCAGTGGGCGCAGCGGTTTGAGGCCCTGTTGGTCGGGCTGGGCATCGTCGACCAGCCGACGATCTGCAAGCCCGAGGCGGTGCCGCTGGGCGGAGCCGTCTACAAGAAGGAACGCGACGCGTTGCTGGTGGCCGAGGGCCGCGGCAAGGTCGGAGAGTTCCTGGAGCGGTTTGCGGCCCGCTGTACCGCAGCCGGGGTCGCGTGCCAGGCCGTCGAGGACGTCGGCGTGCCCTACGTCGAGATCCTCCGCGAATCGCACCGCTACGACCTGGTACTGCTGGGCCACGAGACGCATTTTCACTTTGAGACCAGCGACGCGGCGGACGACACGCTGTGGCACGTGTTGCGGAGCGAATCCCGGCCGGTCGTGGTGGCTCCCGCCCAACTGCATCCAGGCAGGTCGGTCGTCGTGGCCTATAACGCCAGCCTTCAGGCGGACCGCGCCCTGCAGACCTTCCAGACCTCGGGCTTGGATTTCGGCGACGAGGTGCACCTCGTCTGCGTGGACGAGGATGAAGTCAGGGCGATTCGTGAGGCGGGACGAGGCGTGGAATTCCTGCGTCCCCACGGGATCCACGCCGTGGCGGTCGGCCGCAAGCCCCGGGGCTCGATCGCCGAGACGATCCTGGACGAGGCCCGCGTTCGCCAGGCTCGCTTGCTGGTCATGGGCGCTTGCGGGCATTCGCGGCTGCGCCAGGTCCTGCTCGGCTCGGTGACCAAGCAGACCCTGCGCAGCAGTACCGTCCCGGTTTTCCTGTGCGATTGACGCCGAGAAGAGCGAGAGAACGGAAGCATGGTTGCTCGGTGGCTTGGTCCGACGCCGACGTGATATCGTGCGTCAACCAGGACGGACTCGAAGCCCAGC
>CAZTVF010000250.1:0-2603 GCA_964616985.1 uncultured Planctomycetaceae bacterium | reverse complement strand
AGGTTCAAAATCATAACCAATTAGAGTTATTCGAGTTATAACCGGACACTAGTGGGCGATGATCTATAGCGAGATGCTCAACGGCATCGAGAGCGATCTGGCCGCGAGGTTCGTCGGCAAGACGACGCGCGACGAGATTCTCAGCGAGGCGATCGGGTTTGAAAAAGACTCGATCGTCTTCTTCACCGAGCTTGGCCAGGCCAACCTTCCGCCGCAGCAGCAGACGCAGATCCAGCACATCATCCGCGAGGAACTGGGCCACCTGTTCACGCTCAGCAAGGAACTCTCGGGGAGGCGCGTGCCCGCATCGTCGCCGTCGCCCGGCGTCACGGCCCCCTTCGACGTCGCCGGGAAACCCAGGCTCAGGAACTGACGTCACCCGTTGCGGGCCTCGAGTTCCTCCCACCGCGCCATGGCCGCCGAGAGGTCCGCCTCGACCTGCGCCAACTCCGCCTTCAGACGGGCGATCTCGGGGGCGGGCTTCTTGTAGAAGCTGCCGTCGGACATCGCCTCGTGCATGGCCCGCTGGCGGCCCTCAAGCTCCTCGATCCGTGGCGGCAACGCGTCCAGCTCTCGCTGTTCCTTGAACGACAGCTTCTTCTTCGCCGGCGCCGCCGCATCGCGGACGGGGGCCTCTTTCTTCTTTGCCGCGGCCCGGGCCACGTCGTCGGCCGCCGCCTTGCGGGCCCGGTCCTGCCGCAGCCAGTCGTCGTAGCCGCCGACGTACTCGCCGATCCTGCCCTCGCCCTCCAGGACCAGCACGTTGGTGACGACGTTGTTGAGGAATGCCCGGTCGTGGCTGACCATCAGCACCGTACCGGCATACTCCACCAGCATGTCCTCCAGCAGTTCCAGCGTCTCGGCGTCCAGGTCGTTGGTCGGCTCGTCCAGCACCAGCAGGTTCGCCGGATGCGTCATCAGCTTGGCCAGCAGCAGGCGGTTTCGCTCGCCGCCGGACAGGTCGGTGATCGGGCTTCGCGCCCGCTGCGACGAGAACAGGAAGTCCTGCAGATAACCCAGGACGTGTCGACTCTCGCCGTTGACGGTGATCATTTCCTGGTTGCCCGCGACGTTCTGTTTCACCGTCAGCGTCTCGTCCAGCTGCGCGTGAAGCTGGTCGAAGTAGGCGATCTCCAGCCGCGTGCCCTGCCGCACCTCGCCGCGCTGCGGCGTCAGCTCGCCCAGCAGCACCTTCAGCAGCGTGCTCTTGCCCGAGCCGTTGGGCCCGATGATGCCGATCTTGTCGCCCCGCATGATCTTGGTGGTGAAGCCCTCGATGATCGGCCGCTCGCCGTAGGAGAAGCACACGTCCTTGCATTCGATCACCAGGCGGCCCGAGGGCGGCGCGCCCTGCAGCTGCAGCTTGGCCGTGCCGACGACCTCCTTGCGGGCCTGCCGCTGCAGCCGCATCTCTTCCAGCGCGCGTTTACGCCCCTCATTGCGCGTCCGCCGCGCCTTGACGCCCTGGCGAACCCACACCTCCTCCAGCGCGAGCTTCTTGTCGAACTCCTGCGCCTCGTGGGCCTGTGCCTCGAGCAGTGCGGTCTTGCGCTCGACGAACGTGTTGTAGTCGCACATCCAACTGCTCAGCCGCCCGCGGTCGATCTCCAGGATCCGCGTGCTGAGCCGCTGGAGAAACGCGCGGTCGTGCGTCACGAACAGCAGCGTCCCCGAATAGTTGAGCAGGAACTCCTCCAGCCAAAGGATCGCCTGGAGGTCGAGGTGGTTGGTGGGCTCGTCCAGCAGCAGCAGGTCGGGCCGGCTGACCAGCGCCCGCGCCAACAGCACGCGGCGCTTCATCCCCGCTGACAGGTTTTCGAACAGCGCGTCGCTGGGCAGACTCATCCGCGACAGCACCGTGACGATCTCCTGGTCCATGGACCATGCGGAATTGGACTCAAGCACATGCTGCAATTCGTGCAGCTCGTCAAGGTGGCGGGCGTCGGGGTGCAGTTCGGCCTGGCGGCTGAGCCGGTGATACTGCGCCAAGGCCGTCCCCACGTCGCCCAGGCCGCCGGCCACCGTGTCGTAGATGCTGCCGTACAGCTCCTGCGGCACGTCCTGGGTGAGGCTGGTGACGCGCAGCCCCACCATGCGGGTGATCTCGCCGCTCTCGGCGGGGACCTGGCCTGTGAGCAGCTTCAGCAGCGTGCTCTTGCCCGAGCCGTTGCGCCCCACCAGCGATATCCGCTCGCCGAGCTCGATCTGAAAATCGACGCCCTCGAGCACCGGTTCGCCGCCGTAGCCGATACTGACGTTACGAAGCGTTACTAAAGCCATGTCTCACATTCATCGTTGGGGATTCATCCTGCTCGCGGAGGGAACTGCCCTCTGATCTCGTGGGCGAGGCTGCAGGCCGCTTACGCCGCCGTGCCGAACCTCGTTCACGTCCAAGCCAATTCTACAGCAAGACCGCCCCCGCGGCCAGCTATCGTAGGGACAAAGCGTCGGCCGGTCTGCCCACCCCGCCAAGCCTCATACGGCCTGCAGCGTCGACAGGACGGCGGGATGTCATTTGGCCCATCCATTGGAGGTGCATTCGGTTCATGTGGCGGTTACGGCAGTCTCCGCCCCGGCCGGGCTTGTCCCGGCCGAGCGCTGAT
>CAZTVF010000249.1:0-2682 GCA_964616985.1 uncultured Planctomycetaceae bacterium | reverse complement strand
CTGTGCACGATGTATTGGCAGGTAAACTCGTGCACGATGTATTGGCAGTTGTCACCTACTGCCTACGACCTACGACCTTCTTCTACCACGCCTCGAGTTCGCCGACGATTTCCTCGACGAGGTCCTTGATGGTGAGGATGCCGATGTGTTTGTCGCCGGCGCCGGTGACGACGGCCATCGGGGCGCGGGCCTTCTGCATGTGGTAGAGGGCGTCGGTGACGGTGGAGCGGCTGGAGACCAGCAGCGGCGGCGTCATCCGCTGGGCGGGCTGGACGTCGGCGGGCTCGGTGAGAATATCGTAGATGTCGAGGATGCCGACGACCTTGCCCGCGCGGTCCACCAGGGGCAGGCGCGAGTAGTGGTAATCCTTCACGATCTCCTGGAACTGCGCGCGGGTGATCTCCACCGGGGCCGAGCGAACATCCTTCATCGCCTTCATCGCATCGGCGACCACGATGTCGGTGAGGTGCATGATGCGGTCGGCCATGATCGACTGGGCGTGCGTCAGCGCCCCGCTGGCCTGGCCTTCGGCGACGATGGCGGCCAGCCCCTCGTGCCCCAGCGGCTGGCGGACGCGGGTCAGCCGGGCGACCAGCCGCCCCGCCCCGCGGACCAGCGGCACCAGCCCGCAGTACGTCAGCACCAGTTGCGAGCCCCGCAGGAACCACACCAGGCGATACACCAGCGACTCGGCCGCTTTCTGAAACAGGTTCTTGGGGGCGCTCTCGCCGAAGACGAACAGCAGCGGGGTGGCCGCGGCCATCGTGTACCACTGCGCATGCTCGCCGTGGCCGGCCAGGACGAACATAGCCCCGATGGCAAATGTGGCGGTGTAGTTGGCGATGTTCGTGCCGATCAGCAGGGCCGCCAGCAGCGAATCGGTCTTGCGGAGCATCACCCGCAGCGTTCGCGCGGGCTTGGAGCCCGCCTCGGCCCGCAGCTCCAGGCGCATCTTGTTCAGCACGTACACGCCCGTCTCCAGGCCCGAGTACAGCGCCGACAGCAGGACCGCCACGGCCGTGATCGCCAGCCAGATGACGCACTCGATGACGGGAGGCAGCGTCGCGATCATCGCACGCCCTCCAGCAGTTCGAGGCGCAGGCGGTCGATGCGGCGGCCATGCATGGATTCCACCGTGAAGCGAAGGTTGCGGTAGGTGGCCTGCTCGCCGAGGCGCGGGATGTGCCCCAGCAGCGACAGCACGAAGCCGCCGATGGTGCTGATCCGCCGGCTGGGCAGGCGGATCTTGAGGAAGTCGGGCCACTCGTGGATCGCCAGGTTGCCGGCGATGAGGTACTCGTGGTCGCTGAGGCGCTGCACGGCCTGGATGTGGTTGGTCTGGTGCGGGTCGGGGATGTCGCCGACGATCTCCTCCAGCACGTCCTCGAGCGTCACCATGCCGGCCGTGCCGCCGTATTCGTCGACCACGATGGCCAGCTGCGTCCGCGTCACGCGGAACTGCACCAGCACGCGCTCGAGGTTGGCCAGCAGCGGCACGAAGGACGCCTTGGTCACCAGCGAGCGGATGGGCAGATCGGGGCTGAGCACAACGCGCTTGGCGTGCACGAGGCCCAGCATCTCGTCGATATTGCCGTCGTAGGCGGGCACGCGGCGGAGCCTGGTCTTGCGGAACAGCTCCAGCAGTTCGGCGCGCGGGCGGTTGACGTCGAAGGCGATCATGTCCACGCGCGGGACCATGATGTCGCCGACGTGGATGTCCTTGAGTTCGAGGATCTCCTGCAGCAGCGTGTTGGCGTCGTGGTCCAGGATGCCCCTTCGGGCCGAGAGATTCAGCAGGGCCCGAAGCTCCTGCGTGGTCACGTCCGTCACTCGCGACGCGCCGGCCGATGGCGTGGCGATGCGGGTCAGCGGCAGGACGATGGCGTTTTGCAGGAACCACAGCAGCGGCGCCAGCACCCGCTGGATGAGCACCAGCGGCGGGCCAGCCAGCACGGCCACCCGCTCGCCCAGGGCCATCGCGATGAACTTGGGGCTCACCTCGCCCAGCAGGATCAGCGCCAGCAGCAGGCCCAGCGAGATCGCCCCGCCCGCCCAAGCCGGGGCACCGGCGGCTTCCAGGTCGAACACCAGGACGGCGGCAATGCTGGCGAAGGTGGTGTTGACGATCATGTTGCCCAGCAGCAGCGTACTGAGCAGCTTGCGGGGCTTGGCCATCAGGGCGGCGGCGGCGCGAGCGGCCGGGCCGCCGTTCCGCAGGCGGATTATCTGGCTGCGAGAGAGGCTGAAGAGCGCCGTCTCACTGCCGGAGAAGAAGGCCGAGCCAATCAGCAGCGCCAGCTGTGCGATCAACTGCCAGACGTGGGCGGTGACGAACCCCCAGTCCATCAGCGGCACCCGGCGGCGCGGCGGTCGTGTGAAATCGTTGCGATCATGGCAGCGGCATTATACGGAGGCGGTTGTCGATTGTGTAGCGGGGTGTCCGTGCGAGCCTGCTAGTGTAGTCTTTCACGCTGATGCTGATCTATGTCGCTATCGCAAACTCGAAATCCGAAACACGAAATCCGAAACAAACAGCAAACGGCAAAGCAGCGAGCAAACGAAGGCCTTGAAAACAGCAAGGCACGCAAGGCAAAGACGGTCTTTTGGGTCTTGCTGTTTTGTATTTGTTTCGGATTTCGAATTCGCAGATTCAAATCTGAGATGCATAAATAACAAGTGACA
>CAZTVF010000248.1:0-2701 GCA_964616985.1 uncultured Planctomycetaceae bacterium | reverse complement strand
CGTGTGCACGATGTATTGGCAGGTAAACCCGTGCACGATGTATTGGCAGTTGTCAGGTAGCCAGTAGCCAGTGAAGATGCGTAGCATCAGGAAGCACTTGTCGCACGCTACGCATCTTAACCGGCTACTGGCTACCGGCTACTATCTTCACCGTCTACCGGCTCTGTCCTCATGACAGGGCGCGACAGATGTAGAGCAGCCTTCCGCTGCCGGGGCGGGGCTTGCGGAAGGTCTCGGCGTCGTACGTGAGGAAGCTCATGCCGGCCTGTGCCAGAAGCTCTCGCATTTCCTCCGGCCGGTAGCCGCGCTCGACGTGCTCGTCCTGCCACTGACGCCACAACTTGCCTTTGTGCTTGAAGCCGGTGAAGCGGCAGCGTCCGATGGCCGTCGCGGGACGGTACGACGTCTCGACCACGACGAACTGCCCCGCCTCGCGCAGCACCGAGACGCCCTGGGCCCAGTTGGCGGCAAGGCCGGCGGCGGTGTTGATATCGAAGATGAACAGCCCGCCCTCGACGAGGCAGCTTCGCACGCGGCGCAGCAAGGCCAGGGCGTCGCGCCGGGCGGTGAGATAATTCAGGCTGTCCAGCAGGCAGGTGACGACGTGAAAGAGGCCCTGGGGGCGATAGCGGCGGACGTCGGCGCGGATGCACTTGGCGTGCGGGGCGTTGCGGCGGGCGTGGGCAAGCTGGTGCGGCGAGAGGTCCACGCCCACGGGGCGCAGGCCCTGGGCGTCGAGGATCTTCAGCAGCGATCCGGCCCCGCAGCACAGGTCCAGCCAGCGGAGCGACGCGTCCAGTTCCAGCCCCGCCTGCGTCACCAGCTTCCGCAGCAGCGGCCAGACACGCGGGCCCCAGAAGTCCCAGCGTTTGTTGTACAGCGCCGAGAAGTCCTTGCCATAGGAGGTCATGCCGCGATTATATCACCGCCCCCGCGATCGCGGCGAGGGGTAAACAATAAGCGGGAAGCAAACCATAAGCAGCAGGGCGTAGGGCATCCGCATGGTTCCGGCGCAAGCGAAACCGCGGGAACTCGCTCGCATTTCAGCGATGTTCGATAATCCAGGCAGCGGGTTCGCGTCCAGATCCACCAGCACGAAACGCATCAATCCACCTTTCTCGATACGACGAACCGGTGGCGAGTGCGGACCTGGGTGCGCGTGCTGCCGTGGCCTTTGAGGTCGGCAAGGACGGCGATGATCAGCAGGACGATCCATCCGCCCTGGAGTCCGCCGTTGAGCTGGGCGGCGAGGTAGGCGAGTGTCGTGTAGGGCAGGAAGATGAAGCCCAGCAGGGGGATCGCCCAGCCGTTGTACGCGCGGCTGAACCAGTCCGTCAGCAGGTAGATGAAGAACATCACCACGCGCGGCAGGGCGACGGCCAGGATGACCAGCAGGCAAGGCATCGGGGCTCCTTACGCCCACATTGTATGGCCAGGGGGTAGCGAATCAACAGCCTCTGCCCATCAGGAATGCATCGCGCGACGAGCCTGATAATCACGGGCGCATGCCGGCAGAGGAAGACCGTGTGTGGACCCTGGGGCGACGCGTGAGCATCATACTAAAGATCTATATTACTGCATCCAGTACGCCGGAAGGGGGGCTCGAGCCGCGTCCAAGCTGAACCCAATTGCGACCGGCGACTCTGGGATGGGTTCTTCGCCAAAAACGAGCCGGCCGGAAAAAAGCTTTGGCTTTCACGGGCGGCCTGTCCTGCCCGGGGGTTCGGGGTCAGTTTCCGTGCGGGACACCAGGGATTTGTACGGCGAAAATACGGGGCAGTATTCAGGCGAGAGCGTTCTTAACCTACTACTCTAGAAGTGCTTATAGATAATGGCCTTGTGGCATGGCGTACCGGCATGTTGAACTCGGCGGCGGGGTGGGCGTAATATGAAGTACAGGCTGTTTGGGGCCGTGTGGACGAAGAGGGGGAGGGGAAAAGATTGAAAATTCGGAAACGGTTGTTGACCTCGGTGGCGGCCTCCCGTATAAGACATAGAGCGCGTGTGAATGACCTTTCGAGGACATTCAGCGAGCCGCCGAGAACCCCGAGGTTTTCGGCCCTGCCAGCTCGGCCCTGAGCCGTAAGACTTGGCTAGGGCTAAGATGGGCGATGAGGCCCGTCTAACGAGGCGAACGTCGGCAATCAGCCGACGGGAACCCAGGAATGAAAAAAAGATAGAAAAACGAATTTTGACGATTGACTCGCAAGAGGCAATCGGTAGAATGACCCTTCCTCGCACTGGATGGCGATGAGGCCAACAAAGACTGGCCGAGGAAGAACGGGCGACTTGGAGCAATCGAAGGAGCCCTGAAAAGCAGTAGTTTATTGACAAGTGAACAGTGATGCCGTCACGAGGAATTGGCTCAGCCGGAACAGGTCACGCTTGACCGGTTGAGATAGATCCTGGTTCTTTTACCAAGAATCAAAAATGGTTCTGCCTTCTTGCGAGGGCAGGCCGAAATTCAAAATCCTCGTGACAAGCCCTCGAATTGATACCCTCAATTTGAGAAAGGATTTTGAGTTTTAAGCCTCTTTCGAGAGATCGAGAGAGACAGGTCTGGTCACCCCTAAATCGACCAGACCACCAGAGCATCAGCTTTTCTTTTCGACCTTCAACCCCGAAACCGTCGGGGAAGAAACGAATATCAAGTGAAGAGTTTGATCCTGGCTCAGAACGAACGCTGGCGGCGTGGCTAAAA
>CAZTVF010000247.1:0-2722 GCA_964616985.1 uncultured Planctomycetaceae bacterium | reverse complement strand
GCCGGCGCGAGTACGCTTCGGCATGGCACAATCAGTTGAGGTTTCGGCACGCCCAAGCGCCCTCCACCGCCCTACGATTTCTCAAGCCGCCACGCGAGGGCGTCCGATGAAACGATAGCTGCATTTGATAAGGATTCCTCATGGATCGATTGATGGTCAGCGTTTCAGGCGTTCGAGGCACCGTTGGCTCCACGCTCACGCCGCAGGTGGCGTGCGATTTCGGCCTGGCGTTCGCGACGATGCTGAAGGAAGGGTTCAAAGGCAAACCCTCCGTCGTGATCGGCCGCGATACCCGCGTGTCAGGCCCGATGGTGATGCACTCGGTGATGGCGGGCCTGCTGGCCGCGGGCGTCGACGTGGTGGACCTGGGCGTAGTGACCACCCCGGGCATCTCGCTGATGACGGGACGGCTCAAGGCGCAGGGCGGCATCGTGGTGACGGCCTCGCACAACCCGCCCCAGTACAACGGCATCAAGTTTCTCCAGCCGTCCGGGACCGGCCTGACGGCCGCGATGGCTGGGCGGCTCAAGGAAATCTGGGAGAAGGGCCAGTTCGTCCTGGCGCCCGCCGCCGAGGTGGGCGTCGAGACCCGCGTCGGCCGCACGCATGGCTGGCACGTGGACGCGGTGTGCGGCGTGGTGGACGTGACGGCCACCGCGGCGAAGCGGTTCAAGGTCGTCGTCGACAGCATCAACGGCGCCGGCTGCGTGGTGACGCCCATGCTGCTGGGGCGGCTGGGCTGCGAGTACGTGCACATCAACTCCGAGCCCGACGGCAATTTCGCCCACGCGCCGGAGCCCATCGAGGAGAACCTCGCCGGCCTGTGCGAGGCCGTCCGCAAGAGCAAGGCGGCCGTGGGCTTCGCGCAGGACCCCGACGCCGACCGCCTGGTGGTGGTGGACGAGAACGGCCGCTTCATCGGCGAGGAATACACGCTGGCCCTGGCGACGGCGTTCGTGCTGACGCACCGCAAGGGCAACATCGCCACCAACCTGGCCACGTCGCGAATGGTGGATGACATCGCGGCCGCCGCAGGCTGCCGCGTGGTCCGCGCCCCGACGGGCGAGGCGAACGTGGCCGAGGCCATGCAGCGAGAAGGCTGCATCTTCGGCGGCGAGGGCAACGGCGGCGTGATCGAGCCCCGCGTGGCCCCCGTGCGGAACAGCCTGGTGGGCATCGCGATGATCCTGCAATACCTGGCCGAGACGGGCAAGTCGCTCAGCCAGCTGGTGGCGCAGATTCCGTCGTACGTGATGCTCAAGACGAAGTTCCCCTGCCCGCTGGGCGTGGCACCCGAGATAGCCGACCGCACGCGGAAGCATTTCGCCTCGCGGCCCGGCGTCCGCTTCGACGCCTCTGACGGCCTGCGTGTGGACCTGGCCGAGGGGTGGGTCTGCGTCCGCGCCTCCAATACCGAACCGATCATGCGAATCTTCTCCGAGGCCCGCGACAAGACCGCCGCTGAAAAGCTCATCGCCGAGGTGCGGGCGATCGCGGACGAGGTCATAAAGAAACAGCTTTAGCGTGAGAAGAAGAAGAAACAGCTTCAGCAGGGATAAGAGGGATAAAAGCGGATAGAAAGAGCGAACGTGGAATCATCCCGAGTCGCGGTCGCATTTTGCGTCTTAGAAGCGAGAAATGGGGGAGAATGACAGCGCACCCGCCCGATGCCCGATCATGAACAGTTGTCACGGTCGCGGCACCCAAAGCCGGCCCACTGCGTGGGTCGGTCTTCCCCCGCTCCCGATGCCCCGGCCCCTCGGCATCGCCTCTCCTTACAGTCGCACGTTATGCGCATGACACGTGAACGCCACCGGCTCGCACCTCTCCTTTTTCACTTCCCGACCGGCTGCGTCTGGGCGTCCTTGGGCGGTTTGATCGGCGCGTAGCCCGAGGCCGCCACAAGCGCCTGCCCATCCTCCGTCAGCAGCCAGTCGCGCAGAACGCGGGCCTTGTGCTCCTTGCCAAGAACCTTGCGTATGACCACGTACACCTCCGCCGTCAGCGGATATTTCATTGATGCCACATTTTCCGCCGTCGGCGCTACGCCATCAACCTCGATGGCTTGAAGAGGCAGCGGCTTGGCAATGTACCTGTTGTAGTACCAGACCGAGTAGGCAAGGGCGTTCTTGTCCTCTTCCAGCTGGTTGTATGGCCCCATCATCCCACCGCTGACGATCACGCCCGTGGTGCCAGCCATCTTCAGGTCTTTCATCACCAGCGACATCATGAGTTCCTGACTGCCGCTGTTCTTCTCTCGCTGGATCGCCGCTATGGGTTCATTAGGACCACTGACTTCATGCCAGTTGCTGATCTTGTCCGTATAGATGCCCTGGATCTGCGCAAGCGTCAGGCCCTTAACAGGGTTCTGGCGGTTGACAATGAACACCAGCGCATCGCGGGCAAGCGGCTCAATCTCAAGGTTCACCTTCCGCTCCGTCGCGTGCGCCAGTTCATCGGGGGATGGCTTGCGGCAGATGATTGCAAAATCCACGTTGGCATCGATGATGTTGATGTAGGCGTCGTGCGTCCCCGACAGGCCCGTCATCGTGAGCAGCCCGTTGGCGTCTTTGCCTTGCTCCCGCAGTCCGATGAACCGCTCGCCGGTACGGTGCACACCCCACCCGTAGGGTCGATTGGTGAGTTTGTACTGGAGCAAGCCCAGCAATGGTGACCTGCCCCCGTTTTCCGCCACAATTCAAGAGAGAGTCTTTACGCTTGG
>CAZTVF010000246.1:0-2785 GCA_964616985.1 uncultured Planctomycetaceae bacterium | reverse complement strand
CGCGGATAATGAGTCCAGTGAAGCAGCATGGACGAGCGAACCGCGTATCTCAGAGAAAGGGAATGACCATGCAACCAGTACCACAGACGCTCCAGCCGTTCGTTGAGACGCTCCAGGTGGGCGATCCGATCGGGCAAGGCCCTTGTCCCTGTCCATTCCGGGGCGGACTATGGCAACTATGGGTCAACCATACGCTTGTCCACGCGGTCGCGCGGGAGCGAAATCTCCAGGAGGCCACCTTTGCCGTGTGTGCCCCCAGAGGCAACGATGCCCTGCTCAAGGGAGGGGAGACCATCCAGAGCTTCCGCAGCTTGCTGGCCAATCCGGCCTCGATGCTCTTCATCCCGCTGGAGGATCTCATCGAAACTCTGGCACAATCCGTTGCCGATTGCCCATCTTGGCACGAGTGGATTACTTATCTGCGTGAGCGCTACCTTATTGGTTGAGCATGATGCTGCGGGGGCGAGGCTTCTCCCTCGTCATCCAAGCAGTTGGCCCTGTCGCCAGATCAACGATTCGGCTTTGGGGTGGAACTGCCTCTTCTGTGGAACAAGCACTTTTCGGCCACGAAGGCTGAGCAGGTCTCGCTGTCCCTCGATCCGATCGTCAAGCAGCCGACTCGCCTGCCACTCAAACGAGGGCGTGGGGGCAATCAAGCTGCCATCCATGGCCCAGTGATGGTTGCGGCAGAGGGCGATGCCGTTGCGGGGGTCGTCGTCGCGAGCGACGCTGAACGGGACGATGTGGGCTGCTTCGACGAGGACCATATCCTCAACGACCACCTTGAGGCCGCAGGCCGCACAGCGATAGTCATAGGCATTGAGCACGACCCGGCGAAATGCTTGATCCCGCAATGGTTCTTCGGCGGCGTCTGAAGGTTGTTTGCCTTTGGCCGGATCGGCCTCCAATGCCTGCTCATACGCCCCGATCTTCGCCTCCTCTTGAACGGCCTTCTGAATTGCGTCAGCATGGGCCGAGAAGTACCGGGCAACGATAGTCTCTCGCAGGATGTTCCTCGCCTTGGGCTCCCGGAGGAACTCGTAAAGCTCCGCCGGCAGTTGCGAGTACTCACACATCGCCTGCAGCTCGCCGACGGCGGGAGCATCGCGTCGAGCCTCAACGGCAGCTTCCATGCTGGGACGCGGCTGATGGGTGAGCAGGCCGTCGGTTCGAAGTCGCCAGAAGGGATCGATCATGTTGACCGTGTCTGTCTCGCCTCGAACGATCGTAAAGAAGCGGCGGAAGCGGGCCTGGAGTTCGGGCCCATAGACGACGCGGTTCCCCTCGCAGCGACCAGCCTCGACCATCGAGATGATGGCCAGAAGCAGCGCCGGCTTGTGTGGCCGCCCATGGGTTCCAACGCGACCGATTTTCAAATCAGCGACCTTCTTGACATACTCGTCTAAGGACATAGTTTTGGTCTCGCTTCCTGTTCGCAGCGACTGATGAGAAGGCGTTGGTACCGCCTAGAGCGAAGACCCAGGCTTGGGACCTTCCTGAGGATGGGTGAATGGCACGCCCAGGCAAAACACCAGCGCGGATTCAGGTCCGTTGGCCCACTTGATTGGGTCAGTTGGACCATAGCGGATATGGCGACGATCGTTGATAAGTTGAAGACCATTCACCTGGCCGCTCTGGATCTGCTCCATCTCTGAAGCGGTAATAGGTACCCAGAAATTCCAGCACTCATCATCGTCATCGAACCCCGTGATCTCGTAAAAGCAGGCGAAGTACAGCTGTCCACACTGTCGGCATCTCGTTACGAAGCGTTCGAAGTGGTCAGATTCTGTAAGCCGCTTGATCGTCTCAAAGCACCCCAGGTCCTCCAGTGAGAGGACATCGTGTGTCATCAAATGACAAAGCATAGCGTCACCCTTTCAAGTCGCGGAATGAGCTGCCCCAGCGGCGTGATTATACCACCCATCGCGATCTAATCAGATGCAGATTACTCCACAGGCGGTGCTTCGGCCGCCCGCCTTGCCCCGCCTTAGGCCTTGCCGTTCGTCCGCCGGAGCTCTCTCACGATCGCCGCCCGGAGGCTTCGCGGTTGGGTGGCAGTGACGACCACTTCATCGCAGCCGTTGAAGGCCGCGAAGCGCCATAGCTTGCCGGCCAGGCTCGCCAGCAGTTCATCCTCGATCTCGACGTCGGGTTCCAGGTGCAGGCGATGCACGATATAACGCCGAGTCTGCCGGTCGGCCTTGGAGTCCAGTCGGCCCACGAAGCGATCGCCCCAGAGAATCGGCAGGCAGAAGTACCCGTATCGTCGCTTGGGCTGGGGCACGTAACACTCGATCTTGTAGTCGAATCCGAACAAACGTCGCAGCCGCAGGCGGTCGCCCGCGATCGAGTCAAAAGGAGACAGCACGTGCAGCGCGGGCGAGCGGCTTTTTCGCCGGCTGGCCCCGTCGATTACTTGCTTGAGAGCGTAGTGGGGCTCATGGCCCAGGCCCTCAACCTCCACCCGCACCACATCGCCGGCGGCAATCAGCTCTTGGAGTGCGTCGGCCGGCAAGCGTCGGAAGCTTCCCCATCGCAGGTCGCGGGCGGTGGCCAGGCCGTGCGCGGCCAGGTACCGGCGGACGCCGAAGCGGCATGTTTCCGGCAAGCTCGGCTCGCTCGTATCGAGCCCCTTGGGCAAGATGCGCTCGGCCAGGTCGTAGCGCCTCTCGAAGTTGCGCCGACTGTCGATCATGAGCTGGCCGGTGTTGAAGAGGAACTCCAGGGCCATCTTCGCGGGCTTCCAACTCCACCATGCGCCGCGTTTGGCGCCGGGCGGGGCCTC
>CAZTVF010000245.1:0-2788 GCA_964616985.1 uncultured Planctomycetaceae bacterium | reverse complement strand
CGATGTACTCGTGGTTGAACCGCTGCGCTTCCTGGTTGGCCAGGGCCATCACCTTCCGCGCCCGCTCCGTAAAACGTTCGAACATTTATTATTCCTTCCCCTGCGAGGGGGTTGTGCATCCTTTGCGCCGGCGACGCCGCCGGGTTGGACATACAAGTCTATTGGCTAAGAACATACGAATCAAGCCGGGTCCTGCGGCCACGATTCCATCTATATTATCGGTCAGGATGATGTAAAAGTTCATGCCGACGTGCAGTTATGGGAATCCCGGCCGTTTTCCGCAGCCAAACTGGGCGCCCCCGCGTGGCCGCGGCGGCGATGGCGAAGGGCCAGCCTGACACTGCTTTCGCCGGCCGTTCCGTGACGCTATCATTCGCAGGCGAAGGAGAAACGAATGAAAGTACCCCCGCGGCTGCAGGAAGGAATGTTCAGGAAGACCGTTCGCCACGACTTGCAGCTGCAATACCTGCTATACCTGCCCCGCAAATACGCGTCTAAGAAACGCTGGCCGCTGGTGCTGTTCCTGCACGGCGCGGGCGAGCGCGGCAGCGACCTTTCGCAGGTCAAACGCCACGGCCCGGCCAAGCTGGCCGATGCAGGCAAGGATCTGCCCTTCATCCTCGTGGCCCCGCAGTGCCCCGACGGCCGCTGGTGGAACGATCAGATCGAGTCCCTGCAACTGCTCCTGGACGAGGTCTGCCGCCGCTGCCCGGTCGATCCGGATCGCATCTATGTCACCGGCCTGAGCATGGGCGGCTATGGGACGTGGGCGCTGGCGCTGTCGCAGCCGAACCGCTTCGCGGCCATCGCGCCCATCTGCGGCGGCTCGACGCCGTTCCTGGCCCCGATCATCAAGCACGTGCCGGCGTGGGTCTTCCACGGCGCCAAGGACGGCGTGGTGTCGCCTACGTATTCTCGCGAGATGGCCGACGCCCTCCGCGCCGCCGGCGGCAAGCCCAAGTTCACGATCTATCCCGACGCCGGCCACGATTCGTGGACGGCTGCCTACGCCGACCCGCAATTCTGGCGCTGGCTGCTGAGGCAGAAGAGAAGAAGGCAATAGGCAATTGGCAATTGGCAATAGGCGGAGGAGCTTCGCATCCCCCCCGATAAGACTGTCCGCTCGGCGTTCGGCTCTGTACGAGCCTGGCCGAAGCTAACAGCGCCCAACGGCAAGCCGCAATGCCCCGCCCTTGGATTCGCAACGCTCTTGTGCCTATTGCCAATTGCCTATTGCCTTCTTCTTGCCTATTGCCTTCCTCTTGCATGCGTGATAAGAGCGTCGGCACACGAAAGGACAAATCATGCCCAATACCTACGAACAGGACC
Organism: uncultured Planctomycetaceae bacterium; assembly: GCA_964616985.1. GTDB lineage: Bacteria > Planctomycetota > Phycisphaerae > SM23-33 > SM23-33 > CAZTVF01. The sequence continues at coordinate 1,459 of CAZTVF010000245.1, read as the reverse complement.
TCGCGCTGCTCAACGGACACACCCGGATCGTTGAACTCATCGGCCCCGGCGATGCACGCGTCGCCGTCGCCCCGGCCTACCAGGGACGCGTCATGACCTCCACGCTGGCCGGCGGAAAGGGCGACAGCTTCGGCTGGCTGAACGACAAGTTCATCGCCTCGGGCGCCGAGGACGCCAAGTTCAACAACTACGGCGGGGAGGACCGCTTCTGGCTGGGCCCCGAGGCCGGGCAGTTCGCCCTGTGGTTCAAGAAGGGCGAGCCCTTCGACCCCGACCACTGGAAGACGCCCGCGGGCTTCAACACCGGCCGTTTCCGCGTCACCAGCCAAGGCAGGAAGTCGGTGGCCATGGTCGCCAACTTCGAGGTGGCGAATTATTCCGGCACGACCTTCTCCTGCGCGGTCCGCCGCGTGATCCGCACGCTGTCGGCCGACAACGCAAGCGAGACGCTCGGGGCGGCTGTGCCGGCGGGCGTGAAGCTGGTGGCGTTCGAGTCGTCGAACACGCTGGCCAACGCGGGCCCCAACCCTTGGACGCCGCAGGCGGGCCTGCTGAGCATCTGGATCCTGGGGCAGTTCAAACCCCTGCCGCGCGGCAAGGTGATCGTGCCCTTCAACCGCGGGCCGGCGAGCGAGCTGGGCATCGCGGCCACCACCGACTACTTCGGCCCCCTCGGCAGCGACCGCTGCAAGGTGAACGCCGACCACCTGCTGTTCTCGTGCGACGGCAAGTATCGCAGCAAGATCGGCATCTCTCCCGCCCGCAGCAAGGACGTGCTGGGCAGCTTCGACCCCGACACCAACGTGCTGACGGTGGTGCAGTTCAACCTGCCCGCGGGGGCGGCCAAGCTGCCGTACGTCAACAGCCTGTGGCAGATGCAGGAGCAGCCCTTCGCCGGGGACGTCGTGAACAGCTACAACGACGGCGAGGCCGCCCCCGGTGCCGGCCAGCTGGGCCCCTTCTACGAGATCGAGACCTCGAGCCCCGCGGCCGCCGTGGCCGCCGACAGCGGCGTGACCCACGTGCACCGCACCTTCCACTTCGCCGGCCCCCGCCCCGCGCTGAACGACCTCGCGCTCCGCGTCCTGGGCGTGGACCTGGCGGAGATCAAGTAAAAGTGAATCGGTGAATCAGTGAATCGGTAGATCAGTGAAAATCGGTGACACAAAAGAAGACACCCCCAAGCGGAACAGCAACAGCTCCGCTTGAGGGTGGCACCGTCGGTGTCTAATCCACGTCTCCGGGTCCCTTGATCCCCGGCCCCTTGGTCCCTCGCCTCTTTCACTTCATCTTGGCGATGATGGCGTCGGCCATTTCCTGGGTGCCGACGGCGGTGGGGTCGTTGCGGTCGGGTTTCATGTCGTAGGTGACACTCACGCCCTCGGCGATGACCTTCTTGATCGCGTTCTCTAGGCGCTCGGCGGCGGCATCTTCTTTCAGGTACTTGAGCATCAGGTAG
>CAZTVF010000244.1:0-2957 GCA_964616985.1 uncultured Planctomycetaceae bacterium | reverse complement strand
GGCCGCGTAGCCGCTCTCGTTGCCCACCCAGCGGACGTCGGGGCCGGCGTCGCTGAACATGCACGCCCCAGGCTGAAGCTGCCGCACGAGGGCGAACGTCTCGTCCCAGCCGTAGTACTTCGTCTTGTCGATGATGCGTTTTTCCCGCGCGCCGCCGTAGAATCCGTCGCCGCCGTTGGCGCCGTCGAACCACACCTCGAACACCTCGCCGTACTGCGTCAGCAGTTCGCGAAGCTGGTTGCGGTAGTACGTGACGTACGCGGGCGTGGCGTAGGCGGCGTGGTTGCGATCCCATGGCGAGAGGTACACGCCGAACTTCATGCCCTTGCGGGCGCACGCGTCCGAAAGCTCCCGCACCACATCGCCGCGGCCGCCGCGCCACGGGCTGTTCTTCACCGAGTGCTCGGTGAACTTCGACGGCCAGAGGCAAAAGCCGTCATGGTGCTTGCAGGTAAGGATCAGCCCGCGCAGCCCGCCGGCAGCGGCCACGTCGACGATCTGGTCGGCGTCGAAGGCGGTGGGGTTGAAGATCGCCGGGCTCTCGTCGCCGTAGCCCCACTCCAGGTCGGTGAACGTATTGGTCGTGAAGTGCATGAAGGCGTAAGCTTCGAGTGCATGCCACGCGAGCTGGCGCTGGCTGGGCACGGGCACGTAGGGCAAGGGTCTATCCGACATCGGGTTCTCCATTCTGTAATGCCAGCAAAGTATCCGCAGCGGGCCCGTTGAGCAACCGACAAGTGTGTTGTCGGGCCGAAGCAGAACGGACTGACCACAGAGGCACAGAGGACTCAGAGCAAGGAAATAGGAGAAGACATCTGTGTCGCGGACGCATGAGATCCTGCGTACCACCCCAAGCGTCCTTTTCTCTCTGTGATCTCTGTTACCTCGGTGGTCAGTTCTGACCGAGCACATGCCGCGAAAGATCGTCGCGCTACCGGCGGCTTGTGTTGGGGCGATCACGCGGTATGATCGACGGTTTCGATCTCGCCGCGGCACCGCCTGCGGCGGTGGATGTCGTGCGATGGACGATGTGGACGCACAACCGAATATTGATGACCGCGACCGCGCCCAGCGGCGGCTGATCCGCGTCGCGGGCGCCGGCTCGCTGTGGTGCGCCACGGCACTGGGCAACATCAGCCGCCTGTTCGTGCTGAGCCTGGGCGGCTCGGCCTTCGACGTGGCCTTGCTGGAGACGCTCACTCAGACCACGCCCCTGGGGCAGTTGGCCGGGCTGAAGCTGCTGCCGCGGCTGGGCAAGACGCGTCTGATGGCCGTCGGCAAGGCCGCCGCCGTTGCGCCCATGCTCGCGGTGGTGGCGCTGGCCGCCTTCGGCTTCACCGGCCCGCCCACCGTCGCTGCCACCATCGCCTGCTTCTTCGTCATGCTGCTGCTGAACGCCATCGGCAACACCAGTTGGTGGCCGCTACTGCAGGACAACACCTCCAGCGACGCCATGGGCGCCTTCTTCGCCCGCATGCGGACGCGCCTCCGCGTGATCGACGTCGCCGCCCCGCTGGCCGTCGGGGCCTACCTGGGGGCCAGCCCTGCACCGAGGCAGTTCGTGCTGCCATTCGTCGTGGGCGCCATGGCGCTGGCCGCCGGCGGATGGATGATCCGGCGGGTGGGGCAAGGCTCCTATCAGCCGCCCGACGTGTCGCTCCTGCTCCGCCTGCGACTCGCCGGCCGCAGCGCCTCGATTCGACGATACCTGTGGTTCGTGCTGCAGCACACGTTCATCATCGCCCTGGCGGCGCCTTTCTGGGTGGTCATCCTCAAGGATCGCAACATGCCCTCAGGCTACGTGGTGTGGCTGGGGACGATCGCGGCCCTGGGGCACCTGGCGGGCCTGCGGCTTTGGGCGTGGATGGTCGACACCCATGGCGGCAGGGCGGTGCTCACGCTCAGTTCGCTTGGGACGGCCGCCCTGGGCGGGGCGTGGCTGCTGCTGCCCGATGGGCAGACGCCGATGATGGTGTGGGGCGCCGCCTTCTTCCTCCTGTGGGGGTTCCTCGAGGGCGGCATCCTCATGGGCCGCACATGGACCATGATGATCGCCGTGCCCGCCGTGTACCAGGCCGACGGTCTGACGCTGGGGATCATCTCGATGGCCGCCGGCGGGTCGCTGGGCAGCCTGCTGGGCGGGGCGGCATTCACCTATTTCGAAAGCTGCCCGCGCCTCCTCGGCCACGACGCCACGGCGGTGTACCTGGCCGCCGCCCAATGCCTGGTGGTGCTGACATTCGTGTCCAGCCGCCGTCTCCGCGGGCATGGCGACCAGACCCCGACGCGCCAACTGCTCGCCGGCTTCTGGCGACGCACGATGGAAACCTTCCGCCCCGATATGGAAGGGTGATCGTTGCGGGCGCGGGGCAAATCGGGTATCACAGGGGCTACCATTAAAGGCTTTTTCATGAACGCATTGATCACAGGCGGCGCGGGATTCATTGGTTCGCATCTGGCTGAGGCGCTGGTCGCGCTGGGGCACCGGGTCGTGCTGGTCGACGACCTGTCGACCGGCTCGCTCGACAACATTCGCGCGCTGCTGCCCAACCCCAACGTGCAGTTCGTCCGCGAGTCCGTCCGCAACGCCACCACCATGACCTCGCTGGTCGATCGCAGCGACGTGATCTTCCACCTCGCCGCGGCCGTGGGCGTGCAGTTGATCGTCGACGAGCCCGTGCACACCATCGAGACGAACATCCACGGCTCGGAAGTGGTGCTGAACCTGGCCAACAAGTTCCGCCGCAAGATCGTCGTCGCCTCCACCTCCGAGGTGTACGGCAAGAACACCAAGGTGCCCTTCAGCGAGGACGACGACACGACGCTGGGCTCGACCACGTACACCCGCTGGGCCTACGCCTGCAGCAAGATGGTGGACGAATTCCTGGCCCTGGCCTACCAGGAGCAGTTCGGCCTGCCCGCGATATCGCGCGACCCTGCCCCGTAACCTATGTCGG
>CAZTVF010000243.1:0-2975 GCA_964616985.1 uncultured Planctomycetaceae bacterium | reverse complement strand
AGATCCTCATTCCTCCGGCCATCCTGGCCAAAGATGTTCTTTACCTTGTGTTTGAGTTCCGCGTCGCGTGTGTTTTCCCGCGTTGGGAAAGCCTTCAGGCGGCACGGTTGATCGTTGAAGCACCGGCAGAATCGCTTTGTGGACGGCTGGGAAGTCCAAGCCACGTTGCCGAGTTAAAGGAAGGAAATCATGCACGCGAGGAAGATGATTGTGGCCGTGGTGGCGATGCTGCTGGCGGCCGGGGCGGTTCAGGCGGCCATCACAATCGACACCGTAGCCGTGGGCAATCCGGGCAACGCCGGAGAGGTGCAGTCGCAGGGCACCTTCGGCGCAGTCGCCTACACCTACAGCCTCGGCAAGTACGAGGTGACGGCCGGTCAGTACACGGCGTTCCTCAACGCCGTGGCTGCTACCGACACCTACGGGCTGTACAACGCGAGCATGTGGTCGAACAGCTACGGCTGCAAGATCCAGCGCAGCGGGTCCTCCGGGAGCTACACGTACAGCGTGGCCAGCGACTACGCCAACCGCCCGGTGAACTATGTTTCCTGGGGCGATTCGGCGCGTTTCGCCAACTGGCTGCACAACGCCCAGCCGACGGGGGGCCAGACCCTTTCGACCACCGAGGACGGGGCCTATTTCCTCAACGGCGCCACCAGCAACTCGGCCCTGATGGCCGTGAACCGCGAGACGGACTGGAAGTGGGCCGTAACCAGCGAGGATGAGTGGTACAAGGCAGCGTACTACAAGGGCGGCGGGACGAATGCGGGCTACTGGGACTATCCCACCAGCAGCGACACGGCCCCGGGCCGGGACATGGCCGACGCCTCGGGGAACAACGCCAACTATTACACGACGAACTACCTACTCGGCAGTCCGTACTACCGGACCGTGGTTGGCGAGTTCCAGAACTCCGACAGCCCTTACGGGACGTTCGACCAGGGCGGCAACGTATGGGAGTGGAACGAGGCGAAGATCTCCGGGTCGTCTCGCGGGCTGCGGGGCGGGTCGTGCTTCAATTACAGCGACAACCTGCTCGCGTCGTACCGCGACCTCTACAACCCGACGAATGAGTACTACCACATCGGGTTTCGTGTCTCCGAGGTTCCTGAGCCCGCTTCAATGGCGTTCCTCGCCTTGGGCGGCATAGGGATGCTTCTGAGGCGGCGGGACCTGAAAAGGTAGCCCTTTTCCCTTTAGTTTTTTTACCCTTTATTCGTGCGGCCCGTATGGGCCGCACGGTTTTTCCCTTCGCCGCCGTAGGCGGCTCGCGAATCATTCTTCCTGAGTCCCCATGCGCCAAGTCAGCCAAGGCCATCGTGACGAGCCGCCCATCCTGCTGGTCAAGTGGTACGACGTGACCAAGTGGATGCTGGAGCGGGTGGACAGTTTCCCCAAGAACCAGCGGTTCATCTTCGGTCAGCGCCTCGCGGACCGGACGTTGAACATCCTGGAAGCCCTCGTCGAGGCCGCCTACAGCCCGCGTAAGGCCGATCTGCTGGCGGGCGTCAACCGGGACATCGAGGTGATGCGCTGGCTGGTTCGCATGGCGACCGACCGCAAGGTGTTGACGCCCCGACAGTATGAGTACTGCTGCGTGAGCCTGAATGAGTGCGGGCGGATGGTCGGTGGATGGTGGAAGCAGGCAACGACCAAGGAGCGAGCCGCCGATGCACCGCGTGAAGGATCTCTTTGAGCAGGTCTGCTCGATGCGGAACCTGCGCCTGGCCGCGAAGGAGGCCCTGCGCGGCAAGCGTTGCCGTCTGCCGGGGGCCTCGTTCTTCGCCCAACAGGAGAAGGAACTGCCCTCGCTGCACGAGGAACTCTCCTCGGGCGGGTATCGGCATGGGCCGTATCACTACTTCTGGGTTCACGACCCCAAGGACCGGCTGGTGGCGGCCGCGCCCTTCCGCGACCGCGTGGTCCATCACGCCATCGTGCGGGTGATCGAGCCGATCTTCGAGCGGCGGTTCATCGAGGATTCCTTCGCCTGCCGCAAGTGCAAGGGGACGCACGCGGCAATGCGGCGGGCGCTGCACTTCGCGCGAGGGCACCGCTACGCCCTCAAGTGCGACGTGTCGAAGTACTTTCCGAACATCGACCACGAGGTGCTGACGGGACTGGTGGAGCGGGTGATTGGGGACCAACGTGTGCTGGGGCTGCTGGATCGCGTGCTGGCCAGCCACGCCGACGCTGTGGTGCAGGAGTGGCCCGCGGGAGGCGGCCTGTTTGATTACGAGACCCGCCGCAAGGGTCTGCCCATCGGGAACCTGACCAGCCAGTTCCTGGCCAACGTATATCTCAACCCGCTGGATCACTTCGTCAAGCACGATCTGCGGGTGAAGGGATACGTGCGGTACATGGACGACTTCGTCCTGTTCGGGGATGACCGGGCGGTGCTCAAGGGATTCGGCGAGGAGATCATGGGTAAGCTCGCCGAGCTGCGCCTGACGATGCACCCGGACAAGTACAGCATCGTTTCGACGAACCTGGGCCTGGACTTCGCGGGGTTCGTGGTGTTCACCGACGGACGGATTCGCGTGCGGTCCTCGGCCGTGCGGCGGTTCGACCGGCGGTATCGGCGGATGCTGTGGGAGGTCAATCACAGGCGGCGCGTCCCGGCCGACCTGACGATGCGCGTGCGGGCCTGGGGCGCACACGTCGCCCACGCCCAAAGTTACGGCCTTCGGGCGGACGTGCTGGGGCGGCGAAGGGGAGTCTGCGGGTGACCGGGAGATGAAACGGGTCGTATCGCGGGCTGCGGGGCGGGTCGTTCAACAATAACAGCAACAACCTGCTCGCGTCGAACCGCAACAACAACAACCCGACGAATGAGAACAACAACATCGGGTTTCGTGTCTCCGAAGCCCCTGAATTGCCAGGCGGCGCAAGCCTGCGGCCAGATCCGCACGGGTGGGTATGTAAAGGGCGGAGCAAAATCGTGGCGCGGGGCGGAGCAAAAACGTAGCGCCCAT
>CAZTVF010000242.1:0-2997 GCA_964616985.1 uncultured Planctomycetaceae bacterium | reverse complement strand
CCCCGGCACGCTGTGCTTGATTCAGGCGGGTGAACGTGGTTCATTGCGTCTAGGTCGAATCTGTAGGGTAGCTGCTTTCCGTACACATGAACACGTTATCCATTCACCTTCTTTCCATTCCCGCGCTGATGGTGGCCGGCAGCGTCTTCTTCGTGGGCTTCTCGCACCTGCTCCTCGCCCGCCGGCGCGTTCATACGCACCTCAACCTGATGTTCGCTCTCAGTTGCCTGGCCATGGGGGCGTACGACATGTTTTCGGCGGGCCTGTATAGCGCTGCAGACGCCGCCGAGGGCGTCCTCTGGCAGCAAGGCCAATTCGTCTCGCTGGCCTTTCTGGGCTTCTTCCTCCTGTGGTTCGTGGCCGACACCACCGGCGCCATCCCGCGCCGGGTCGTGTTTGCGTTCTGCAGCCTGTTCGCTGTCTTCGGGGTTGCGGCGGCAGTCTGGCCGGAGCTCTTCCTGAATGCCGGCCAGCCCATGGACCGGACCGTCCGGGCTCCATGGATCGGGCTCATGAGTCACCCCGAGGCGACGCTCCTGCCGCTGGCACAACTGCAGGGCCTTGTCGGCCTGGCCGCGCTGCTGGTCTCCCTGTGGGCCAGCTACCGCTGCTGGCGGCGGGTCGACCGGCGCCGGGGACGCCGCATGTTTCAGGCCTTCAGCATCTTCCTGGCAGGCGTGCTTCATGACACCGCGGTCGGCAGCGGCCTGTATGCGGCCCCGTACGTCATGGAGTATGCATACATGGCGATCGTCCTGGTCATGGCGGCGTTCCTGTCGCGCGAGGTGGCCGGCGGCGAGACGGTGCGCCAGCTGCTGGAGGAAACCGAGAAGCGGTTTCGATCCGTCTTTCGCAACGTGTCCGTCGGTATCGGCCTGACGGCCCCGGACGGGACCCTTCTCCAGACGAATTCCGCCCTGGCCACCATGTTCGGCCGGCACCCCGATGAGCTGGTGGGGGCCGGCATTCTGAGTTTCTTTCACGCCGATGACCGCGCGGCCATCGAGGGGTCCCTCCAGGATCTGCTGAGCGGGGACATCGCCACATATCGCGACGAACGCCGCTACCTGCAGCCCGGCGGGAGGGAGTTGTGGGCCGACGTGACCGCGGGACTGATCCGGTCGGGCGACGGATCTGTCGAGGCGGTCACCTGGATCCTGGTGGGCATCACCGAGCGGCGGCTTGCCGTCGAGTCTCTGCAGACCATGAACGAACAGCTCGAGGAGCGCATCCGTGAGCGCACGCAGGAACTGACCGAGAGCAACCGCCAGCTCGGATCGTCCCTCCAGCAGCTCGAGGAAGACGAGGGCGCAGCCGAACTCATCCAGTTCAGCCTGATGCCGGAGGAGCACAAGACCCTCAACGGCCTGAGCTTCTCCCGCTACCTGCACCCCTCGACGCAGATGAGCGGCGATTTTCTGGATTACTTCGCGGTCGGCCGCGGCCACACCGCGTTCTACATCGCCGACGTGTCCGGCCACGGCGTTTCGGCTGCGTTCATCACCGTGCTGCTCAACAACTTCGTCCGCCGCATGCTCGAGCGCTACCAGGAGAAAGCCGACGCCGTGATCCTTGACCCGGCGGCGTTCCTGACGACGATCAACCGCGAGCTGCGCCTCCAGGATCTGGGCAAACATGTCACGTTCTTCTACGGGGTGGTCAACCACGAGGCCAACACGCTGTCCTTCGCCAGCGCCGGCCATTTCCCCTTCCCCGTTCTGCATGCGTCGGGCCGCCACGAGGTGCTGCAGGCCAAGGGGCCGCCCCTGGGCCTGTTCGAGGGATCGGCCTATTCCGCGGGAACGCTCCCGCTGCCGCAGGCGTTTTCGCTGATCGCCTTCAGCGACGGCGTCCTCGATATCATTCCGCACCAGCATCTGCGCGACAAACAGCAGTACCTTTCCACCCTGGCGAACCAACCCGAGATGACCCTGTCGGACGTCGTGAGCCGGCTGAGCCTGGACCGGGCCCAGGCAACGCCCGACGACATCACGATCCTCCTGGTCCGGCGAGGGCCGTCGCATGGCTGATGCCGTCATCGCCTATGGCATGTGCGGCCGCACCTGCCGGCTATCCATCCGCGGCGTCGCCCGCTTCGGCCTGGGCGCCCGGTTTGAGGCGTTCGTCCGCAGCCTCTTCACAGATGATGCCGTGGACACCGTGGAGTTCGACCTCACCACCGCAGACCATCTGGACAGCACCATGCTCGGACTGATCGCCCGCGCCGCCCGCTATTCCGCCGCGCGCAGCGGGCGCCGCCCGCTGATCTACAGCACCTGCGAGGACGTCACGTTCCTGCTGGAGACCACGGGGTTCGATGCCTGCGCCGAAATCGTGCCGCGGCGTCCGCCCGACCACGGGCCGATGCAGGAACTGCCGCAGGTTCCCGAAACGCCCAGGGACCGCGTGGCCCGCGTGCTCGATGCGCACCGCACGCTGATGCGGCTGAGCCAGCGCAACGAGGCGGAGTTCCACGACACCGTGGAGGCGCTGGAGCGAGAGATGTCGCGTCACACGGACGAACAGGAGCGCACATGAGCCGAGCCACGGTTGCCCTGCTGAAGACGAGCCCGGCCACGGTGCTGGAGGACTATCACCGCCTGATGAACCTGGCCGGCTACCAGGACGTGCTGCCGAAGGACAAGGACACGGCGCTGAAGGTCAATATCAGCTGGCACTTCTTCATGCCCGCCTCCTCCACCACCCCCTGGCAGATGGAAGGCGTCATCCGCGCCCTCAAGCGCGACGGCTACCGCTCCGAACTGATCCACGCCTGCCACAACCGCACCGTGGTCATCGATGCGCGGCTGGGCGAGCGCGAAAACAAGCAGGTGCAGGTGGTCGACGCGCACGGGCTGCGCAATGTGCACCTCTACGAGGAGGGCGAGGAGTGGGTTCATGTGCGCGACGCCGTGGGCGACGTCGCGGACAAGTTCCTCTGCCTCAATCAGGTCTACCCCGACGGATTCATGATTCCCAAGCGGTTCATCGGCGAGA
>CAZTVF010000241.1:0-3002 GCA_964616985.1 uncultured Planctomycetaceae bacterium | reverse complement strand
TGCATCTCGGATTTGAATCTGCGATTGCGGATTTCGGATTGCGGATTGAAGAGCTCACGACCGCGAGCATGTTGACACCAAACCATAGCTCTTCCTCCGCGAGTGGCCCATTCCGCGAGCGATCTTCAGAGTGTTTAGCTGATGCGAAGCTCTTCAATCCGCAATCCGCAATCAAATGAAGAAGGGCGCCGTCGGTTGACGGCGCCCTTCGCGATACTTGCGTCCCGGAATCTTTAGGCTACGACCGGCCCGGGGGTGAGCTTGGCGGCGGCGATGATGGCATCGAAGCCGGCGGGGTCGACGATGGCGACCTCGCTGAGCATCTTGCGGTTGATCGCGATGTCGGCCACCCACAGGGCGTGGATGAGCTGGCTGTAGCGAATGCCGCGCTGACGGCAGGCGGCGGTGATGCGGGTGACCCACAGGCGGCGGAACTCGCGCTTGCGGTCGCGACGGTCGCGGGTGGCGTACACGCCAGCCCGGAACGTCTTCTGCTTGGCCAGGGCGTAGCGCCGACTGACCACGCCGCGCATACCGCGCGCGGCCTTGAGGATCTTCTTGTGTTTCTGCCGACGGGCAGAGCCGATTCTTACTCTTGTCATCTTAGACTCCTTCGTCTGCGACCGTTGGACTCTCCCAAAGGAGATGTTTGTGGCCGGCCACTGCCTCGGCTAAGGCGCAGCGGGCTCGCCCTACATGGGCTCCCAAACGGTCAATAGTGTTTGTTCTAGCCGACGCCCAGCAGCTTCTTGACGGTCTTCATGAAGACCTTGGGCATGTCGTCCTTGTGGCGGTAGCGACGACGCTGGCTGGCGGTCTTGCGGCTCTTGAGGTGCCCGGCGCCCGGGTGCAGTCTCTTGATCTTCCCGCGTGCGGTCAACTTCACCCGCTTGGCGGCCGACTTATTCGTTTTCTGCTTTGGCATCTTGGTGTTCTTTCTGTAGCGATAGACGTAAAGTCCAGCCATTCTAACAAGCGGCCGGGGATTGTCAATCGTCAAATCGGCGAAGGGGCGCTCGGCGTAAGCTGCACGGAGGCACAGAGAACAAGGCTCCCTTATCGCTCGCTCTTAAGCGACGTTTGACCCCCGTGGAACAGCGCTGAAAAGCGAGCGACTTCGGGGTTTGCCTTATATAGGGCCCTTTGGGGCGCGCTCAAACCCAATGTGCGGGCGCGGTGTGAGGGCGGCGGCCTGGGAAGGCCGCCACCCGTTCATACCACGAGCGATAGAAGACTAGAAGGTCGTTTACTGCTGCGTCGCCTGGGGCGCAGCCGCCGGTGCGGGCGCTGCGGGCTCGGCCGGTGCGGCCGCGGCAGGAGCGGCGCCGGGGGCCGGCGCCTTGGCCGCGGCAGGCTTGGCGGCAGCGGGCTTGGCCGCCGGGGCGGCCTTCTTGCCGGTCGAGGCCAGCGTCATGGTCAGGCGCTTTCCCTCGAAGCGGTAGTCCTGGTCGATCTTGCTGACATCGCCCAGGGAGGTCTTGACGTGGGCGAAGACCTTTTTGCCCTCGTCGAGGTGGGCGAGCTCGCGCCCGCGGAACCGCAGCGTGAACTGCACGCGGTCGCCCCGCATGAGAAAGTCGCGGGCGTGCTGGATCTTGATCTCCAGGTCGTGGTCGCCGATCTTGGGAGTCTTGATGCGGATTTCCTTCAGCTCCGTCTCGTGACGGTGGGCCTTGGATTTCTGCTCTTTCTTCCGCTGGGCGTACTTCCACTTGCCGTAGTCCATAATGCGGCACACGGGGGGCTTGGACATCGGGGCGACTTCCACCAGGTCCAGCCCTGCAGCCTGTGCCCGCATCATCGCATCGCGGACTTCCACGATGCCCACCTGGCCGTCGTTCTCGTCGATCAGGCGGACCGGAGAGATGCGAATCTGCTCGTTACAACGAAGGTCCTTTTCGATGTTCAGTCTCCTTAAAGAAGATAGTAAAAGGGTGAATCAGTAACCAGTTAATCAGTAACCAGTAACCAGTACTCCGTAAGCGGCAGCCAAGGCAACAGGCGCGACACCGGTTCGCTTCAACGGCTTACTGCTTACTGCTTACTGCTTCATACGTCCGGCATCTGCCAAAGGCATCTTGTTCCTTCGCGTGGCACAATCGACTCGTAGCGCTCACTTCTGCCCGCCGGCGGCGCCGCTCTTGGAATCGATCTCGCGGCGGAGCAGGGCGAGGAAGTCGGCCAGGGGCACGGCGCCCTTGTCGCCTTCGGTGCGGTGGCGGACGGCCACGGTGGACGATTCCACCTCGCGCTGCCCGACCACGGCCATGTAAGGAATCTTAGCCATCGTGGCGGTGCGAATCTTCGCCCCGATCTTTTCGGGCGAATCGTCCAGTTCCACCCGCACGCCGGCGTCGCGCAGCTGGGTGGTCACGCCGGAGGCGTACTCGTTGAACTTGTCGCTCACCGGCAGCACCGCCGCCTGCACGGGCGACAGCCACAGCGGGAACGCGCCGCCGAAGTGCTCGATCAGCACGCCGATGAAGCGTTCCATCGAGCCGAACGGCGCGCGGTGGATCATCACCGGGCGGTGGGTCTTGTTGTCGGCGCCGGTGTACTCCAGGCCGAACCGCTCGGGCAGGTTGTAGTCCACCTGGATGGTGCCCAGCTGCCACTGGCGGCCGATGCAGTCCTGGACCATGAAGTCGATCTTGGGGCCGTAGAACGCGGCCTCGCCGAGGGCCTCGACGTAGTTCATGCCGAGCTTCTTGACGACGGCGCGGATGTTGGCCTCGGCGAGGTCCCAGTTGCGGGCGTCGCCGACGTACTTGTCGCTGGCGGGGTCTCGCAGGCTGACGCGGACGTGGTAGTCGTTGAGCTGCAGGGTCTCCAGCACGAGCTTGACCAGGCTCACGCACGACTCGAGCTCGGCCTCGACCTGCTCGGGGGTGCAGAAGAGGTGGGCGTCGTCCTGGGTGAAGCCTCGCACGCGGGTCAGCCCGCCCAGTTCGCCCGACTGCTCGTAGCGGTACACGGTGCCGAACTCGGCCAGCCGCACGGGC
>CAZTVF010000240.1:0-3096 GCA_964616985.1 uncultured Planctomycetaceae bacterium | reverse complement strand
CCGCGGGCTGATGTTCCCGTGCAGGTCGAGCACGCCGAAGATCGGCACCTGGCCGATGAGTTTCTTCAGCATCGCGATCGTGTACGTCACGGCCTCGGGGTCGCCGGGGCCGTTGGAGATGAACACGCCGTCGGGCTTGCGCTCGAGGATCTCCTCGGCGGTGGCCGTCGCGGGCACGACGTGCAGGTTGCAGCCGCACTCGACGAGGTTGCGAAGGATGTTGGTCTTGGCGCCGCAGTCAACGGCGACGACGTTGAAGATCTTCTTGCCGTGGTCGCGGTGGCCCTGGGCGAACTTGCTCTCGTAGCCGTCCTTCCACGGGTAGGCGGCCGGCGGGGCCACGCGAGGCACCAGGTCCATGCCCTTCATCGAGGGGATGGCCGCGGCCTTGGTGACCAGTGCGTGGTCGTCCAGCGACTCGGTCGAAAGGATGCCGTTCTTGGCCCCGTGCGTCCGCAGGTGCCGCGTCAGGGCCCGCGTATCGACGCCGGTGAGGCCCATGACGTTGGCGGCCAGGAGGTACTCGTGCAGCGACTGGCTGGAGCGGAAATTGCTCACCACCGGCGAGAGTTCCTTGATGACGAAGCCCGCCACCTGCACGCGGCGGTTGCGGCTTTCGATGTCCTCAGGGTTCACGCCGTAGTTGCCGATCAGCGGGTAAGTCATCGTGAGAATCTGCCCCGCGTAGGACGGGTCGGTCAGCGCCTCCTGGTAGCCGGTCATCGAGGTGTTGAACACCACCTCGCCGTCGGCTGTGCCCTCGGCTCCGAAGCTCCTGCCCGTCAACACCAGCCCGTCTTCCAGGGCCAACTTGCATATTTTGCCCGCGGCCATTTATTCCTCAATGCCCGCCGCTTCCGCGGCGATTTCGCCCATCTTAGCGTCTGCCGTCGCCGCTGTCGAGAGCTACCGTGACGGTGGTAAAGGTGCCCGGTAGCCGGTAGTCAGTCGATGCGGGCTTTACCGGCTACCGGCTACTGGCTCTTGGCTACTGCCGTTACGCCCCGCAGCACTTCTTGTATTTCTTACCGGAACCGCACGGGCAGGGATCGTTGCGATCGGGGGTTTTCTCGGCCTTGATGGGGTCGACCTTCTTGGTCTTCTTGAGGAGTTCCTCTTCGGCCTTGATATCGTCGACGGTGCGGGCTCGCTTGTCGTTCTCGTCCATCTGCTTCTGCTTGAGCTTCTTGCCGAAGCGTTCGCTCATGGGGTCTGGCATAGAGATCCTTTCTGTGGTCGTCGGATTATATCCGCCCGCGCGCAGCGGTGGGTAGTGAAGTTTAGACCTGCGTGGGCGTTACTGCTTGTCGCAGTTGCATTCCGACTTCTGGGAATCGCGTTCGCTCTTCACCGGCTCGAGGGCCTCTTCGCGTTGTTCCTTCACGGCCTTCTCGGCGGCCTTGTGGGAGAGGTCGTCGAGTTTCTCTTGTTTCTTCTTGAGCCCGATGGGGTCACTCGTGGGATATGCCTTGGCCATGGTGTCGCCTCCAAGGAATTCTATCCGCGGTGCGTGTCAGGCGCAACGGACTCTAAACATGCTTTTGCCCCTGCGGGGCTAAAAGCATGGCACCCAATGGCACCCAATGGCACCCATGTGACCCGTCGCGCAGGCCCCCCTCTCACATCCCGCGGCCGCAGCACTTCTTGTACTTCTTGCCCGAGCCACAGGGGCAATCGTCGTTGCGGCCGACGCGAGGCTGGTCGCGAACGATGGGCGCGACTTTCTGCGGGGCGGCCGCGGCCGTCTGGGCGTCCATGTTCTGCGTGAGGTGGTCGTAGCCCTGCAGCTGCTGATGGATCTGGCTGGTGATGCGATAGGCGCTGGACACCTGTTCGCCGGCCCGCAGGCGGACCTTGAACACCATGTCCGTGACCTTCTCGCGCACGCCGCCGAGCATCTCCTCGAACAGCTTGGAGCCCTCGATCTTGAACGCCACCTTGGGGTCGCGCTCGGCGAAGCCCCGCAGGCCGATGCCGCTCTTGAGGTGGTCCATCGCCAGCAGGTGGTCCACCCACGAGCTGTCATAGATCTGCAGCAGCACGAACCGCTCCAGCTCCGTCATCTCGCGGCGGAGGAACTGGCGGCCGATGTTCTGCAGCGTCTCCGGAACGCCGTCGCCGAAGTCTTCCGGCGTCAGGGCGGTGTCGAAGCGGGCGCGGGCGTACTCGACGGCCTGCTCGGGCGTGGGGTCGCTGCCGAGGGCGGAGCGGATGGCGTTGGCGAGCGTGTCGCCCGTCAGCCACTTCTCCGACATCGCCGTCAGCATCGCCTGCACGTCCTCGAGCGTCTGGTCCTTCACGGACTCGGGCGTCAGCGACGCCTCGTACTTGCGGTTCGCCCACTCCACCAGGCCGGTCACGGCATAGATATTGTCCATGCCCGTCTGGCCGACCGTCATGTCGATGGCGTATTCGACGGGATACTCGATCTCGCGCCGCAGGTACGCGGCCTTGACCCTGGAACTGATGACCTCGGCCGCGTGCTCGGCGCCCTGGGACAGTTCCTCGGCCGTCACCTCGACCTGGAACTTCGACCGCGCCCACGCGGCCAGGGCGGCCTCGCAGAAGCCTTCCTCCAGGAAGCGCGACAGCGGCGAGAGGTCGACCTGGTTGATCTTCTCCTGCGCCGCCTCCACGAGGGTCTTTTCAATCTCCTCGGGCGTCATCTTCCGCAGCTGGTTCTGCGAGAGGTTCACGTTGAACCGGCTCATTGCCCAGCCGCTCAGGCCGCGGAGGTCCCACTCTTCGGGGGGCATCTCCTCGTCAAGGTACTCGCCCAGCGTCATCTGCACGACGCTGGCGGCCTCTTCCTTGGCGCTGGTGCGCAGCGAGTCCATCTGCTCGTGAATGTCCTCCATGGCCTTGGCGCGGATGCTCTCGTCGGCCACCTGCATCTGCAGCGTCTGGCGGGCCCACTCGGCCATGCATTGCTGGGCATAGCGGCCGGCGAGGAAGCGTTCGGCGGCGTCCTCGATGGAGCCCAGGATCATGTTCAAGATCAGCGTCTGCACGCCGCGGCCTTCGAGGATGCTCTGCCGCTGCGCGTAGAAGGCGTGGCGCTGGTGGTCCATGACTTCGTCGTATTCGAGGAGGTTC
>CAZTVF010000239.1:0-3128 GCA_964616985.1 uncultured Planctomycetaceae bacterium | reverse complement strand
AACAAGAGCCGGGTGGACAGCAAGTACATCGGCGTCAGCGACGACAAGCCCGCCGTGGAGTACCTGCGGCTGCTGGTGAACTTCACCACGCTGGCCCTGTCGTTCTGTCAGACGGTCGCCATCAACCTGCAATCGCTGGCCGGGAACAAGATGGCCGTGTTGGACTGGATTCATCACTTCCGCGATCACTTCGTGGACCGGATGGTCTGGTTCAAAGGGCAGGGCCAGCCTGCGATGGCCGCCAACGTGATGAACTCCAGGTTCGAGGACGTCTGGATCTTCTCCCCCGAAGAGAACCCGTCTCGGGCCATCCCCACCGGGCGGTTCCAGTCGACAGTGTCGAACGTCTACGAGGGGCGCGGCGCCAGCGGCGAGAACGTTGCGTCGGAGATTCACGCCGCCTCCATGCCCGTCCACTTGGCGCTTCACATCCTGGAGTCGATGGACGGCACCGGGGGCATCGTCTACGAGCCGTTTTGTGGGACCGGCACCACGATCATCGCGGCGGAGCGCCTCGGCAGGCGCTGTTTCGCCGTGGAACTGGTGCCGCAGTACGTGGAAGTTGCGGTTACGCGCTGGCAGAACTTCACCGGCAAGGCCGCCATCCTGGAGCGGACTGGCGAGTCGCCCATCCCCATTGGAGAGAACACATGACCCAGGCACCGGAACGACGATGCACGTGCCGCAAGTGCGGCAAGGAATACTCGGCCGCCATCCAGTCAAAGCACCGCCTGTTGTGCGGCGACTCGAGGAAGGCGGAAGACATGGCCCGGCTGATGGATGGGCACATGGCGGACATGGTCTGGACGGACCCGCCGTACGGCGTGGCCATCGCCAGCCGGATCGGAACGACGGCGCGGTCGTCGGCGCAGGCGCACGCCGAGGGCGCAAAGGGAATCGCCAACGACGATCTGACCGTGCCCGAGCTCGTCGCGTTCCTCCGGGGCGCGTTCGACCTGGCGTTGGAGGCATGCACGCCCGGGGCTGTCTGGTACGTGGCGGCGCCGCATGGGCCCATGGGCGTGGCCTTCAGCATGGTGCTGCACGACCTGGAGGTCTGGCACAGCAGCCTGGTGTGGGTGAAGGACAGCCTGGTGATCAGCCGCCTGGACTACCACTATCGCCACGAGGTCTTCTACTACGGCTGGAAGCCCGGCGGCGCCCATCACGCGGTGCCGGACCGATGCCAGACGTCGGTGTTCGAGTTCCCGAGGCCCAAGCGGTCGGAGGAGCACCCGACGATGAAGCCGGTGGAACTGATCCGGCGGCACATCGAGAACTCGTCAAACCATGGACAGGGCGTTCTGGATCAATTCGCGGGTTCCGGCAGCACGCTCATCGCGGCCGAGCAGACGGGGCGCAAGGCCTTCCTGATGGAGATCGATCCCCTGTACTGCGACGTTATCGTCCAGCGATGGGAACAGTTCGCCGGCAAGAAGGCCGATCGCGTTTCGGCGAAGGACGCCGCGGAGGTGACGGTGTGATTATGGCAGGGTCATTTCCAAGGAGCGGGCTCGATCCCATACTGTTTCTGGTAAGCACACACCTCCCCCGTGTGGTGCTGCAGGTGGCGCATCGCATAGGTTATGCGTTCCAGCCCACTTGCGGCATCGCCACTTGGCCGTGGCTTGTCGAGGCCCGCGTCGCCGATCGAGTCCACCCATTCCATCGTCTTGCTGCGCGCCTGCTGGAGGCACTGAAGCGCCTGCTCCTGGGAGGGCAATTCATCGTCCGAACCCCCCCAGGCTGCCTTACTCTCGCCGGTGTAGGATTCCGCACACTGAAGAGCATGGGCCACCGCCCGTGCAGGGCCGTTGAATGGAGCGCTTCCTTCGCGCCATTGGTCATCGCGGAACGATGGGATGGCGGCTTCGAGAACCGCGAAAGCATTTGTGAACTGCCGTTTCAGCGCTTCAGTGAGCATGGCCGTTGTTCCTTTCCATCTTCACACACGAGGGGGCATTGTATTCGGCCGCGAGCCGTGTCGCAAGATTTGCCAGTACATTCGGAGGTGCCCGCATGATCTACCTGGCGTCTCCGTACAGCCATCCCGACCGGGCGATTCGTCGTCGGCGTTTCCGCGCCGTCTGCCGGGCGGCCGGAACCATGTTGCGGGCCGGGCTGATGGTCTACAGCCCTATCGCCCACTCGGCCGCCATCGCCGCCTGCGGGCTGGATGACATGGACCACGACTTCTGGATGCACGTGGACCGGCCGTACCTGGAATGGTGCCGCATGGTCATGGTGCTGACCTTGGACGGCTGGCGCGAGAGCCGGGGCGTCAACGCCGAGCTCGCCGCGGCGCGGGCCATGGGCAAGCCCGTGTCGTTCATCTGTCCGGCGGATCTGGGCGTGCGCGACGTATCGGCTGGCCATGTCGTGGAGTTGGCATCGGAAGGCAATGTCAGCCACAAGAGAACCCCGGCCGTTGCGTTGGCCGGGGCGAAGGAGGGTCTGAATTGATGTTTACGCTACGGTTTGACGGGGCGGCGCAGGCGGGCTGCCGAACTTCATCTCGCCTCCTTTCCGTCGTCTTGTTCGGCTCGGAGTTGTCGCGCGAAGTCCGTGCGGGCCCGGCGATCCGCCTTGGCGTAGTCGGCGGCAAAGCCGGCCGCCCAATGTCGCAGGGCGGTCAGTATTTCCACGAGGTATATCTCGTCAGAGATCATGTCGACGTAGTGAACGTCCTCGATCGGGATTCCCAGCCGCCGCGCCGTGAAGAATCTCATGGCCTCACCGGCGTCCTGAGATCGCCGGAGGTTGCGCCCGGCCGGGCTGTCGGGGTCTGGCGGTCGAGTCATCGTTCATGCCACCTTTCCGGACTCGGTCAGCTCGAAGTGGCCGCGGTCGGTCTTGCGGAAGCGGCTCTTGTCGCCCTTGGTCGCGCATTCGCGCAAGATGGCCGCGTAAATCGTGCTGGCCGGAGTCTTGCCGCCGGTGGACCAGTATCCCTTGTCCAGCATCTGCTTGACCATCTCGGCCGTGTTCATGGGCTTGCCTTCCTCGGCCAGGACCCGTGCCGCGGCGTCCAGGCCGCTGAGCTTGCGTTCGGTGGCGGGCGCGTCCGTCTTGTGCTTGCGCTTCTTGCCCGCCGGGGCCGTGACGCCCTCGACGAGGTTGCCGTTCTC
>CAZTVF010000238.1:0-3159 GCA_964616985.1 uncultured Planctomycetaceae bacterium | reverse complement strand
CACCAAGTACATCAGCGGCCATAGCGACGTGATCGGCGGGGCCGCGCTGACCAACGATCCGCAGGTGCACGAGCAGGTGAAGTTCTACCAGAACGCCGTCGGGGCCGTGCCGGGCCCATGGGACTGTTGGCTGAGTCTGCGAGGCCTGAAGACGCTGGCCGTCCGTATGCGCCAGCACGAGGCCAACGCCAAGGCCGTCGCGGAGTTCCTGAGTTCGCATCCGAAGGTTCGGGAGACCATCTACCCAGGCCTTCCCAGCCACCCCCAGCATGAACTGGCCAAGGCCCAGATGGACGGCTTCGGCGGCATCGTCACGTTCCGCCTAGACGGCGGAAACGAGCAGGTGCGACGATTCGTCAAGTCGCTGAAGATATTCCTGTTCGCCGAGAGTCTCGGCGGCGTGGAGTCGCTGGTGTGTCATCCGGGAACGATGAGCCATGGGACACTGACCCCGCAGGAGCGGGAGAAGGTCGGCATTACGGACGGGACAATTCGCCTGTCCGTTGGCATCGAGGACATCGAGGATCTTCTCGCCGATCTCGAGAAGGGCCTGGCGGAGTGCCTGTAGCAACATGGATCTCGCTCCCGCGAACGACGATGTGCTTCAAGCACGCCTTGACCTCTGCCGCGATATCCTTCGCGACTGCCAACGCGTTGTGGTCGCCTTCTCGGCCGGCGTGGACAGCACGTTCCTGCTGGCCGTCGCAGTCCAGACGCTGGGCACCGGGAATGTCCTAGCGGCCATCGGAGTCTCGCCTAGCCTGCCCAAACGTGAATTGGCTTCGGCCCGCGAGTTGGCTGATCGCCTTGGCGTGACGCTAGCCGAGATCGCAACCGGCGAACTGGACGATCCGCAGTACGCCGCCAATCCGGCCCAGCGGTGCTACTTCTGCAAGCACGACCTGTTCACTCGCCTGGCCGTGACGGCGAAGGAGCGAGGCTTTACAGCGATCGTCAGCGGTGCCAACGCCGACGACGTGGGCGACTTCCGCCCGGGTCTGAAGGCGGGTGCCGAACTCGGTGTCCGCAACCCGCTGATGGATGCAGGTCTGACCAAGGGCGACGTTCGCGAACTGTCGCGTCGTATGGACCTGCCCACGTGGGATAAGCCCGCGATGGCATGCCTGGCCAGCCGCGTGCCCTATGGACACCCCATCACGGCCCAGCGACTCGCCCGAATTGAGCGGGCGGAGCAGGCCATCAAGGATCTGGGGTTCCGACAGGTCCGCGTTCGCGATCATGATGCCGTCGCCCGAATCGAGGTGCCCAGCGAGGACCTGCATCGACTCCTGGCGTCCCGCCTCGAAGTCACTGCTCAACTCAAGCAGTGCGGTTATACATTCGTTGCGATGGATCTGTCTGGCTTCCGAAGCGGGTCGGCTAATGAGGTGCTGCCGCAATTGACGAAGCATCACGTCGCTCGCGGGTAATAGTGATTCAGCGGCCCATCGAGCCGGTGTTGGCACGTGCCCCGCCCTCCCTTGGTCCGCGCGCCGTGCAGAGGCAGGTCACAGGGACAACCCCCAGATACGCGATAGTGTGTGGTGGGTGCCGATCAACACAAAGACAATGCCGGTGAACACGCGGGCCCACCGTTCGACCCGTTTCAGGCAGTCGAAGGTCCTCCCGAAGTACCTGCCGGCAAAGGCGGTGATGACGGCCAGGCCGGCCACCGGGATGGCGGCACCGACGGCGAAAATGATTGGCAACAGAAGCGAGTGGCCCTGTGAGGAAAGGGCCATAAGGCCTCCAAAGAACAGGCTGGCCGACATGGGGCAGAAGGAAGCGGCCAGGACCATGCCCAGCGGCAGGGCCCACAGGCTCCCACCCCTGGAAAGCCGATGTGGAAGGCTATGAACGCCCGATCTGTCCCAGCCGACCATGCTCAACAGATCCAACAACATCATTCCCGTCAGGATCATGATCGGCCCCAGGAACGTGCCCACCCACTTCTGGAGGAACCGGGATATGCTTGCGGCCATGCCTTGCCCGCCGTCCGCCGGATGCAGGATGAAGAGGATCAAGGCCCCCAGCCCCACGTACACCAGCGCCTGCCCCAAGGCGTACAGAAGGATCGACGTAAACGTTTGCGACGGCCTAGCTCCCGGTCGGCCCAGGAATGACATCGCCGCGACGGTGGACATGAGGCCGCAAGGGCTGATGGCCGTCAGCAACCCCAGCCACAACGCCGTGCCCATCGCGATCCACGCCGTCACGTGCGGCACTCCAGGAATCTGCGGATCACCGGCTCCACGTACTGGCGGAACTCATCCGGCTTGTCGGCGAGTCCCAGCACGCGGTCCAGGCGCACGTGCGAGGCTTCCTTGTTGCTGGCCAGGCGGACGATCACGAGCTCGCTGCCGGCCACGTTGTAGCGTCGGGCCAGCGGCTCATTCTGCTCGTAGTTGACAGGCCGCCATTCCAGTTGCCCCGCGCGAACGGCGTCGGCGAACCGGCTGTCGATCAACTCTCGTGCCATCGCCTCGACGGCATTGCAGGCATCGCATCGCTCCGTGGCATGCATGTAGTACACGACGACCCGGTCGTCAGCGAGCGTGATCGGCAAGGATTCGGTGTCACCCTTGCCGGCCGAGATCTCCCTGCCGATGGCCACGCCGATGCTGACCAGCACGAAGGCCAGCAGCAGTCGGGCGACAAGGCGTCGAACGTTCATCACTTCACTCCACCATGATCTCGTAGGGGGAAGCTATTGGGCCGGCGCGGCATCCACCACTGACGGGAACCGATGCACTGGGTTCGGGCGATTTGGCCGGAAGCTGGTGATCTCGGCGACATCGGCGGCAATCGCCTTCCCGGCGGCATCCTTAATGCACCGCTCCACAATCGCCTTCAATTCCTCGGGGTTGGCTCGGACGCGCGCGTTCACCACCAGGGTGGCGCAGCCCGAGGAGGGAGCGGCCCCGTGTAGGGATGGCTCGCCCGTGTTGCCGGTAAGGCTCATCTTGAGCGATTCGCCCTGAGATGTGAGCAGTATCTTCAGGTGAGCAATCTGCGCGGAGGCGGCGACCAACCGTGTCTGCATCCGCCCCATCAAGTCCGTACCAAGTGCCCTCCAATTGATCGAACTGGCCGAGTTCAGGCGTACCGCGGCGTTCAGCCAGCCGAGGGCGGCTTCGCCGTCGGCATACACGTCGTAGT
>CAZTVF010000237.1:0-3276 GCA_964616985.1 uncultured Planctomycetaceae bacterium | reverse complement strand
TCGTCCAAGGAACTCGCGTTTCCCAGAGCAAGGCCGAGTGGAGAGTGCCCTTGGGAGCAGGGATGCGATCTTGAAGAACAGCGGTGGCGCCCAACTGCGTACCCCGCCAACCAGCACCGCGAGGGATGGACTTGATCGGGCGATAAATCTTGTCCAGACGGTCCAGTCGGCGCGGGATGAAATACGCCTCCGGTTTCTCCTGCACCTGGCGGTCGGCCCGCCAGGCATAGGCCCACGGCGACAAGTCGGCCGGTTGACCGACCAGTTTGTCCAGGTCAGACGGCACTGCCGGTTTGGGCGGCTCCGCCGCCCCTAGTGCCAGCGCCAGACTCAATGCGACGAGCACTGCGACTGACGTTACTTTGGTGATGACGTTCATTCGCTTCTCCTTGCGGCGATTGCCGCAGTTGGGTTTGTTGTTCATGACGTTTTCTTACTTCTGGACCGTGTTGTGGACGGCAATGTCGGTCTGCATGTTCCTACCCTCACCCACCAGGCGAGGCCTGACGAGGACGCACGCCACTCCTCAACCCTTTGTCTTCGCTGCGATTCTTCGCGTCTCTGGGCCTCCGCGGTTTCTCCGGATGCGGCGTCTAGGATCATTCGGCCATCAACTCCCGGATGCGTTCTGCGAAGGGGTTCCCCTTGCCTTCGGCGGCTGAAGCCGGGGGTTGGGCGAGGATACGTTCCAGTGAGGGTTTGGCTTGGGCGCCCAGGGCCTTCCAGGCCAGCAGCAGATAGTTTTGCAGATGGTATTGCCGCCGCAGGTCGGCCTTCGCAACCATCGATTCCAGCCAGGCCAGAAGTTGTTCTGCCGGCAGGTGGCGAGACAGGGTCTGGTAGAGTCGTAGGTCCTGGGGGAAGGCTTTGACCAGAATGGCGGCCGCAGTGGGATCGGCGGCGGCGTCGATGGCATCGAGCCAGATGGGCAAAATCGCGATGGCGGCCGGCCGATGCGGATAGCCATGTTGATGCCAGGCCAGGGTCTTTGGACCACGCGGTTCCTGGACGATCGCCAGGGCCTCGGCCAGAGCGGGTGGACAGGTCCATCCGGTCCTGATCAGGATCGCCAGGGCGCTGCGCAGGCGCAGACTGTTGGTACGGAGGTCGGGCCAGAGGGCTTCGAGGCGAGTCTTTCCACCCTGTCCCAAAGCGGCCCAGGTATGTTCCAGTCGTTCGCACCGTCCCTGCCACCACATATCGTCAAGATGTCTTCCCTCTGGTTTCGGACCCACTTGGCAGGCCTCCGTCTCGACCATGAGAACCTTGGTCCCGGCCTTGCCGGCCGGATCGCAGGCATCCAGGGCCTCCACGGCTGCCGCCCGGATCTCCTCATACAGGTCGTTCACGGCCAGATCGCTCAGGGTCTGGGCGGCGCTGGCCGTCAGCGAAACCTTGAGTGTTCCCAGCCGACGGATGGCCGTATGGCGGTGACGGGGAACGGGATCGCCCAGGTGGGCCACCAGGGATGCGGCCTCGTTCGCGCCGCTGAGCGCCGAGATCACGGCAGGATCATCGTTGCGGCCACCCTGGACCAGGGCGGCGATGGCATAGAGGTTGTCATTGGAGCGGAGGAAGAGGCAGCGGCCTTCGGCGGTGATGGCGCTGGCGCCCTGCTGGCCGCCCCAAAGGGAACAGCCCCAACCCCAGGAGGTGGTAGTCAGGGTGGAGATCCGTTGCCGCAACTTGTCGCCGGTGGCGGGATCCTCTTCCAGGATGCCCTGGCCCACCTGGCGGAAGGTGGCTGCATCATGCAGCAGGATATCCGCTCCAGGTCCGTAGGACGGACCTGTGTAACCTTCCGGATTGGGTCGGACCTTGTCGTTGCGGCGCACGGTCAACAGCATCCCATCGGCCAGACTGGGACCAGGATCCATGCGAGAGATGGCGTTCAGGAAGGCCAGAGGCTTGCCGGAATCGGCCGCGACGACGGCATCCCGGTCGGCCATGATGAGCCGGTTGCCATCGAGGATCAGGTGCTGATAACTACCGGTTATGTTGTAACCGGAGCACTTCCACAGCAGGGTGTTCTGGAGTGTCTCGCCGGCAAGCGACAGACGATAGGCAAAGACGCCGGGCCGGGGACAACCGTACTGACCGTGATTGACAAAGAGCAGGTCTCCGCGGGCGATGGATTCGCCGTAGTTGCCGAAATGCCCTGCCACATACGGATACTTAAGTTGTCCGAGGAGTTTCCCATCCTTCAGGCGCAGCACCTGGCCGGAACTCAGGTACACCGCCTTGACCCCGCCTAGATCCAGCGGCTGCGGGCTGGAACCGGGTTCATAATGCACGCCGTGCTCCTTCGGCAGATGCCGCCATAACTCCTTGCCGCTGAGCGCCTCGAAGGCCACCGCTTCACGGTTGCCGCGCTGACTATAGACGACCAGGATGCCATCGATCAGGCAGGGCGAGGCGGTCAAGACCGTCGGCGGGTTCAGGCGCAGATCGTGAATCCAGAGGCGCCGCCCACTCAGATCGAAGCAGGCCACGGCATCCAAAGCGTTCTGGACGTAGATCCGTTCGCCATCGCTGACGATGGAGGACATGGTCAGGCCGGTGTAAAACCGCCCTCCTTCTCCTACAAACCGACCCTCAAGGAAGACCTTCTTTCTTCCCAGCAGGGCCTGATTGAGGAGGCGGGGATGGTCTTTGGGGAAGGAGAACTGCTTGTCCTTCTCGGGATTGGTGACGACCAGTCCCGCCTTGGCGCCCTCGGCGATCACGGTCGCGCGCGTTGCCTCGTCCGTGGCCTGCGCCAACCGCCAATTCAGATGGTAGAACGTGCGCAGATGTTCGTGGATCTCGGTCCGCAACCGCTTGCACTCGGTCCGGTCAGCCTCGCTCCACTCTGGGCCGTCCAGGGGATCGACCGCCGCCTGCCAGGCGATGGCGCCGCTGGCCTTGTCCACCGCGATCAGCAGCGGGGCATCCGAGGTCCACCCAGGATCGCAGGAGACGAACACCTTGTCGCCCACCACCACCGGGGCGTTCATGCCGTAGTGGGGCAGGGGCGTCTTCCACAGGATGTTGTGCCGCTCGCTGAAGGAGCGCGGCAGACCCTGGGCAGGGAAGACGCCGGTGCCGTCGTGGCGGTAGGTAATGGTCTTTGCTGGTTCTGCCGCTCCCGCCGTCAGGGTCAAACCCTGTGTGACGAGCATGGTTACTGACATTGCCTTGGTGATGACGTTCATCTTCTTCTCCCTGCGGTTGTGGCCGCAGTTGGGGTTGTTGTTCATGACGTTTTCGTCTTTCAGGTCCGTGTCGTGGATTCTC
>CAZTVF010000236.1:0-3280 GCA_964616985.1 uncultured Planctomycetaceae bacterium | reverse complement strand
TGAGCGGATACCCATTGCCTCGCAGAGCTGACGGTCTACGCCAGTCTCTGGAGCAAGAACTAAAGAGCGGTACTGTACCGCGCGCGCCCCCTTGCGCCTAGCACCATTTTGGAAAAGATTCTGTGAAGATTTTGCGATCACCAAGGCGGGCGCGGCCTGGCGGCGACTCAGGGCTCGATGCGGTCCTTCATGCGGTAGCTTTTGCCTTCGATGACGATGGTCTCGGCATGGTGGAGGATGCGGTCGAGGATGGCGCTGGTCAGGGTGCTGTCGTTGTTGAAGATGGACGGCCAGTGCTTGAAGGCCTTGTTGGTGGTCAGGACGATGGCCCCGCGTTCATAGCGGCCGCTGATGATCTGGAAGAGCAGATCGGCCCCGCGTTTGTCTATCGGCAGATATCCGAGCTCATCGATGACCAATAGATCCGGGCGGGTGTACTTCTTGAGTTCAAGGACCAGGCGGCCCGCCCGGTCGGCGGCCGACAGGGTGTTGATGATGTCGATGGCGGTGGTGAAGCGGACGCGGAAGCCCGCCAGGCAGGCGGCGTAGCCCAGGGCGACGGCCAGGTGGCTCTTGCCGAGCCCCACTCCGCCGATGAGGATGGCATTGGCCTTGTCCTGGATGAACTTGAGGCGGAAGAGGTTCTGGACCGCCAGACGGTTGATCTTGGCGGGCCAGGTGAAGTCGAACTGTTCCAGGGTCTTGAGCACGGGGAAGCGGGCCTGCTGGATGCGTCGGGCGCGAGCCCGGTCTTGGCGCAGGGCGGCCTCGCCTTCGATCAGGCGAGTCAGGAAGGCCACGTGGGACCACTGTTTTTCGGCCGCCTGGCCAGCCAGTTCCTCGACGTGTTCCTGAATGAACGTCAGGTTCAGGTAGCCCAGTTGTTGGTGCAGCTCATCCGGGGTCGCCTTGGCGTCCTTGTTGGGGCTCATGCAGTTCTCCATGCTGGCCCTGGGCGTCGCCAGGGGCGGGATTGGGGTTCACGGCTTCAGCGGACAGGCCAGGGGCGGGGTCGCCGTCAGTGGCATACAGGCCGAGGTTGGGTTCGGGCAGTTCCAGGTCCAGCAGGTCCTGCCGTCGGGTCAGGTGCAACGCCCCCGGCTCGAGCAGCAAGCGTTGCCGCTGCTCCAGCAGGTTGGCGACATACTCGCAACTGAACGCCTGGAACTCCAGCGCGTCCTCGATGGCCCGCGCGGTCTTGTCGGTCCCGTAGATCTCCGACAGCGCGACGATCTTGCGGACGTGATGGAGGACGTTGAGCCGCCGCTCGGCCAAACCCAGGTAGAACGGATCGGCCTTGGGCGTCAACGCCAGCAGCCGCAGCATCAGCTTCTGATCTCTCGCGCGGCGGCGCTGGGCAAGGAGGGCTCGTGGATGGTCGGGGTCCTCGAAGTCCTGGTGTCGGTCATAACAGCGGACATGGCGAGCGACCAGCTTGTCCTGGTGGTAGAAGCACAGCACATCCGGATACAGCTTGACCGTCAGCGCCGCCCCGGCGTATTGGGCGGGCACCGAGTAGGTGTTGGCGTCCACCGTGACGCGGAACTGGCTGCTGGCCCGCCCCGGGCGGATCAGCCCGACATCATACGGCTGGGATGGCAGGGGTTTGAGTTGGGGCTTCTCGGCGCCCAACAGTTCGACCGGCTGGCGATACGTGCTGCCGTGGATGCGGACGTTGGCCACCGTGTCGAGCCACTGGCGGGCGGCCGGGTTGACCAGGGCGAAGTCCGTCAGTTCCAGACCGGCCAGGAAGTTCTTCTTGACGTACCCGACGGCGTTCTCGACGCGACCTTTTTCATGTGCCTGGCCGATGCCGCAGGGGGCGATGGTAAAGCCGAAGTGGTCGGCGAAGTCCTTGTAACGGGGGTTGAAGACAGGGTCCTGGCCGACGATCCGCTGGAGGATGGCGCTGCGCAGATTGTCCACCATAACCTTACCCGTGACGCCACCGAAGAAGTTGAAGGCGTTGGCGTGGCAGGCCAGGAAGTGCTCCATCGTCTCGGAGACGGTGAACTCGACGTACAGCATCCGGCTATAGCAGAGCACCATCACAAAGAAGCTCAGTCGGCGGCGGGTGTTGCCAACGTTGATCGAGCCGAACTGGCCCCAGTCCACCTGGGCACATTCGCCGGGAGCGAACGAGAGGGTCAGGAAGGCGGGCGTCCGCGGCGGGCGGATCTGCCGGACGTATTCCTTGACGATTGTGACTCCGCCGCCGTAGCCCGCCTCGCGCAGGCGAAGGAGGATCTGCGGGGCGGTGTACGGGTGCGTCTGGAGCCAGCGGACGACCTGGCCCTTGTACGGGTCCAACTTGCTGGGCCGCGGCGGCGTCTGCCGCTGGCGGAACTTGTCCTCCGACAGCCAGCGGCCCACCGTCCGGGCATGGAGATGCAGTTCGCGTGCGATCTGGACGATCGTCAGGCGATCCTTGTCGTGGCGGTCCTTGATCTTGCAGTACAGTTCGTAATCGATCACTTGGCATGCTCCGTAATTCCCCGAAGGATCTCCCCGAGGCTCAGCGGCTGGCCGCAAGAGCCGCGGGGACTGCTGGGGGCCGGGGCGTCCAATGCCAGCACCTGGTAAAGGGGCTTCTGGTAAGCGATCAGGGCAGCGGCGATCAGTTCCCGGCGGGCGCCAGCCAAAGCCGCGCCGTCCAGCGGCAGCAGCCGCAAGATCGTCTGGTCCGAGTAGTAGCTCAGGCCCTGCCCATCGGCGACGGTGACCAGGAAGAGATACAGGGCCAACGCCTGGGCCGAACAGCGGCTGATGTGCCTATCCCGAACCAGGCGATGGTCGATCCAACTGAACTGCTCCGGCACTCGCCGCAAACGCTGGGGGCACAGCACTCGTTTGATCATCGCCATGGGCCTGTCTCCGGCCGCCGGGGCCTTGAATCTGCTGGCCCAAGAGTATCAGCCGATGGGTGGCCGGGACGATGTTCTCTTGTAACGCGCTGCCGGTTAACTTGGCGATAAGCCCCTGTATCGCAAAGCCTTGGGTGGCGCAGACATCTTGTAACGCGCCCAGCGTCAAGGCGCCCCTATCTGCCGGTGGAACGAGGGTTTGCCCCTGGCAGATATCTTGTAACGCGCCAGACTTCTTGGGCCGCCTCCGCCAGTAGCCCGGATGGGCCTTCCGCCAAGCTTGGACGCGAAGCACATTGGCCCGCCCCCGGAAGTAATCGCTGCCTTTGGGCGATGCTCGCCAACATCGCTGGCTGGCGGTCTTGCTGGCCACGCGGCAGGCGGGCTGCGAGCAATACCTTTGGTGGTAACGGTTG
>CAZTVF010000235.1:0-3305 GCA_964616985.1 uncultured Planctomycetaceae bacterium | reverse complement strand
GGCGCTCGCGGCAGCGCACCTCGCCCTCGGCCGGCGGGGGAGTATCGGGCTCGATGATTCGGCGCCCCAGCACCCTGTGGGGGCGCTCCAGGTGGTAGTGCTCCATGTACTGCCCGATGGCGTGGCGGACGCCGCTCTCCCCGAACAGGATCATCTTATCGAGACATTCTGATTTTATGCTGAGACAAAACCGTTCCGCGTAGGCGTTTAGATTCGGACTTCTCTTGGGGATCTTCAGCGACCGCACGCCGGCGGCACGGAGGGTCGCCCTGAACTTCTTCGTGTAGAGCGGATCGCGGTCGTGAATCAGGATTCGCTTGTCCTTCAGGAACCCGCTGAGGCCCCCATCCGTAGTATTCAGATGATGGGGGGCTCGGCCGAAATCTCAGCAGAACGACGGGGACAGCGGAGGCGGTCTGTCTCCGCCGGGGAAAACATGCTCTTCCGAGTCTCCGAACGCCGACTTCGATGCAGCCCAAGGGCTTCCACAGGGCGATGGGGACATGGAATGCGATTGCCTGAGCGCGACGGCAAGATAGAATCGTGGAAACGGCTGACGGCGGTTGTCAGCGAGACGCCATCCGGGAAATCCCGGTTCAGGGCCTTGATGCGGCCGTATGCCGACCACAACGGCCTCATTCAGATTGCCTCGCGCCGCCCGACCATGTACGCTGGGGGGAGAGGTGTTCGATGAACAAGACGCAGGTGGACAAGATCGTCGCATCCGATGGCGTGGTGGCGGCCGGCGGCAAGCTGGGCGTGGCGGCGATCCTGTACACATATCGCTGCACGATCGCCTGTCGGCACTGCTGCTTTGGCTGCTCGGCCGCACGCCCTGATGTCAAAATGACCACCCCGCAAGGAGTGCGACACCTGCACGACCTGCACGCGATGGGCCGCGTGATTCACATCGCCGGCGGCGAGTGCATGATGTACTGGCCGCAGCTGCAGGAGCTGATCGTAGCGGCACAGGCCGAGGGCGTGGCGCCTCACTTTCTCGAAAGCAACTGCTCCTTCGCCGTCAGTGATGAGATCGTCCGCGAACGGCTGGAATTCGTTCGCCGGCACGGCGTGGTGGGCATGCTCTTCAGCGCCGACCCCTTCCACCAGGCCTTCGTGCCGCCGGAGCACTTCCTGCGGGCACGGCGTATCGCAAGGGAACTCTTCGGCCCGGCCAATGTCTGGGCATCCGGCGCCAGCGACGACGACATCCGCAATCTGCCCGCCATCGCCGCCGACGAGGAGGCCCTGCGGCAGCGGGTGCTCAAGTCGCCGCCGCGGCTGGTGGGAACAGCGGCGCTCTTTGCGCCTTGGTTCGAGCAGCACCCGCTGGATCAGCTCCCGCCGGGCCACGGGTGGCGGTTCCCGCACACCGGCGCGGACTGCGCGCTGGAATTCGATGCCGAAAAGATATGGGAATTGCACATCGACCCCTACGACAACATCCAGACCAACTGCGGCGTGATCCTCGGCCACGCGGGCTCGATGCCCCTGACCGAGTTGCTCCGTCGCGGGCCGGGCAACGCCAACTTCGTCGCCACACTGCTGGCCACCGGAGGCCCGGTGGCGTTGGCCGCCTACGCACGCGACCGCCATGGCTGGACGCCCCCCACCGCTGCCGCCAGCAAATGCCACCTGTGCTACCAGGCGAGGGGCTTCCTGCGGCGATTCTATCCGGAAATCCTGGGGCCGGCGGAAGTGTATTAAGATACAGGAGTTGATCGGATAGCCGTGCAATCGGAGAGGAGAACCGATGAGCCTGGCCGCAAAGACCGCTGCGAATCGTCAAGGCCGATTCACGCTGCAATTCGACCCCGTCGACCTCCGAGGGTGGACCTATGCGACCGGCTGCGCCGGCCGCGGAGCCCCGCCTGTTCGGCAGAGGAGTT
Organism: uncultured Planctomycetaceae bacterium; assembly: GCA_964616985.1. Taxonomy (GTDB): domain Bacteria; phylum Planctomycetota; class Phycisphaerae; order SM23-33; family SM23-33; genus CAZTVF01. Next base: position 1,416 of record CAZTVF010000235.1, on the reverse strand, counting down.
CTCTCTTTCTCCGCCGCACCAGAAACACCCCATTCCGCCGGTGTTCCTGCTGGTATTACATGATTCATCCGGGGCATCACGCAGCCCCCCGGTAATAGCTCTTGAGCAGCCCGCCCAGGCGTTCGCGACATAGCACCTCGCCCTCGGCCGGTGGGGGAGTATCCGGCTCGATAATCCGGCGCCCCAGCACCCTGTGGGGGCGCTCCAGGTGGTAATGCTCCACGTACTGCTCGATGGCGTGGCGGACGCCGCTCTGGCCGAACAGGACCATCTTGTCCAGGCACTCGTGCTTGATAGACCAGACGAACCGTTCGGCATAGGCGTTCAGGTTGGGCGACTGCTTGGGGATCTTCAGCGACCGCACGCCGGCGCCTCGAAGGGTGGCCCGGAACTTCTTCGTGTAGAGCGGATCTCGATCGTGGATAAGGATTCGCTTGCCCTTCAGGAAGCCGTTGCTGGCATCGGTGAGGTTGCGGGCCATCTGGACCATCTGCGTCTCGCACGGGTCGGCGTGGATGCCGGCGATCTCGACCTTGCGGCTGGCGACGTCGATCACGAAGAAGACCAAGTAGCGGGTCAGACCTTTTAGGCCCCAGGCCTCAATGCTGAAGAAGTCGCATGCAGCGATGCACTCGAAGTGGCTTTGAAGGAAGGTCTTCCATGACGTTCGCTTGGGCCCGAAGGGGTCATCCAGCAGGCCCTCCTCCATCATGACCCTGCGAACGGTCTGCCAGGAGACCTGATAGCCCAGAACCTTGAGTTCGCCATGGATGCGGCCGTAGCCCCAATCGGGGTTCTCGCCGGCCATCTTCATCACCAGGTCGCGGATCAGGTTCGCCTTGGTGGGCGCCGGGCCGCGTTTGCCACGCTTGGCGGAGCCGTCGTACTTGCGGGCGATCAGGCCGCGATGCCACCGGAGCAGCGTGTCGGGCGAGAATAGGCTGCCGCACTGGCGCAGCAGGTCCTTCCCGAGCTTCATCGCGGCCCTGGCGAGACGGCGTTTCTGGGCGTCGTTGAGGATGATACGCTTGTGGCCGAGCTTCTCCCGCAGAATGCGGTTCTCTTCCCTGAGGAACTCGATAACCTCCTGCTGCTGGCGGTTCATCCAGCCCGCCAACGCCACCATGATGAACTGCCATGGCCACGACCTCCGGGTTATGAGGACGCGCAGGTTGGGGGTAAGGAGCACCCTTTCGCCAAGCGGCATCAGGTTGTCGGTAGTCGCGTAACCCATTGACGGACAAGGGGCACCAAACCGAACGTAAAGCCAAGGGGTTTCCGGCGTAGGGGCGAGATTCCGTTGCGTTCATTGCACTCCATTGCATCCAAAGCGCGTAATTACGCGCGCGGGGTCTCTGGAGTGGTAATCGGCGAGCAAAACGGGCCCACCTCGGGGGGATAATCGGCGCGTAATCT
>CAZTVF010000234.1:0-3496 GCA_964616985.1 uncultured Planctomycetaceae bacterium | reverse complement strand
CGCCGAACGGCAAGCCGCTGCCAGACGCACTCACATATTCGATTGTGATGAACTATCAGGGCGATCGAACCGGGATGTTGGCAAGCACAGGACTACACGGCCAAGACCGCCCGACGCGCATCTGCCAAGTCGGTGCCACCCTCAAGCGAGCGGCAGCGAAGCTTGGGGGTGTCTTCTGCAGCGTCGACCGCTGTCCCACGCATCTCACCCCCAAGTTTCGCCGCACTACGCTGGGCCTGCTTAAGGATGGCACCGCAGGCTTCTCATCTGCTGCCCAGCGGGGGTGCGGCACGCGCCGCCTGCTCGGCCTGAGCCCCCAAAGACAAGGTGGCGGCCTGGGAAGGCCGCCACCCGCGAGTCTGTTCATTGTGGGGTAAAAAAGAAGGTGGCGGCCCCTCGACCGCCACCTTTTCTAATCTGTGTAATCGTGTAATCCCCGTAACCTGCCTGCCGGCAGGCAGGTCTCGCTCTCTGTTCTTTCTAGCAGGAGCCGGGACTGAGGACTAGGCCGTGGCGCCGCCGACGGCGAAGCGGGCGAAGGCGGTGACCTTCGCGGCGCCCAGCACTTCCTTAACAGTCTTGGTCTCGTCGCGGACGAAGGGCTGCTCGATCAGCGCGTTCTTGGCCAGAACCTTGCGGATCTTGCCGGCCACCATCTTCTCGGCGATGTCCTTGGGCTTGCCGGATTCGACAGCCTGCTCCACCGCGAGGCGCTTCTCCTTCTCGACGAACTCGGCCGGGATGTCGTCGGGGGTGATGCCCATCGGGTCGGTGAAGGCGATGTGCTGGCAGAGCTGGCCCAGCAGGGCATCGTCCACCGGGCCGTCGACGCCGATGACGACGCCGACCTTGCCGTTGTGGTGCAGGTACGCGCCCACGCGCGGGGCGGAAATCTTGATCCCGCGGGCGAAGCTCATGTTCTCGCCGATCTTGGCCAGGGCGCCGGTGACGGCTTCCTTGATCGGCGCGCTCTCGGCCACCGGGCCGTCGGGGCCTCCGAAGGCCAGCTTGCCCAGCGTCTTGACCATGTTCTGGAACACGTCGTTGCGGGCGCAGAAGTCCGTCTCGCAACGGGCCTCCACCATCGCCACCGACGTGTGCTCGGGGTTCATCTCGATGGCGATGAGGCCTTCGCCCGTGGCGCGGCCGGCCTTCTTCTCCGCCGACACCATGCCGCGCTTGCGGAGCAGGTCCTTGGCGCGTTCCATATCGCCGCCGGACTCGTCCAGCGCCTTCTTGCATTCCATCATGCCCTGGTTGGTTTCTTCACGCAGGGCCTTCACCATCGCAGCGGTAATCTCAGCCATATTCGCTCCTGAATTCGATCGGGTTCGGTTGTCTCTTCCGTGACTCGCAGGCTACGCCTTGGTCTCGCCGGCGGGCGCCTCGGGGGCGGCCGGGGCGGGGGCGATGTCGGCGCCGGGCTTGTCGCTGCCATCATCCTCCGCGCGGGCTGTGGCGGGGCGGCGGCTGCGGCGGGCGGCGTCGGTGCCTGCCTCGGGGGCCAGTTCCGTGCGGGCGTGCATGCCCTCGGCGGCGGCGTCACAGAGTTCCTTGACGATGATCTCGATGGAACGCATGGCGTCGTCATTGCCGGGAATCGGGATGTCCACGTGATCGGGGTCGCCGTCGGTGTCCAGCAGGGCGATGACGGGGATGCCCATCTTGGTGGCCTCGCGGACGGCGATGATCTCGCGCTTCTGGTCCACGATGAACAGGGCGCCGGGCAGCTTGGTCATGCGGCGGATGCCCTGGAGGTTGCGGCGGATCTTGCGGACCTCGCGGCGAAGCGCCGAGCCTTCCTTCTTGGAGTACGTGTCGAGCATGCCCTCGGTCTCGAGCTTCTCGAGCTGGTCGAGGCGCGCGACGCGCTTGCGGATTTCGTGGAAGTTCGTCAGCGTGCCGCCCAGCCAGCGGTCGTTCACGAAGTGCTGGTTCACGCGAAGGGCGTTTTCTTCCACGCTCTTGCGGGCCTGTCGCTTGGTGCCGACGAAGAGGACGTCCTTGTTGGAGGCGATGACGCGGGCGAGGAACTTCTTCGCCAGCAGCAGCCCCTTAAGGGTTTCCTTGATGTTGATGATGTGGATCAGGTTCCGCTTGCCGAAGATGTACGGCTTCATCTTGGGGTTCCAGCGGCTGGCCCGATGGCCGAAGTGTACACCGGCGTCAATCAGCTCTTTTACGATTTCGCTCGACAAGATCGCTACCTCACGCACTCGTCCGGATTCAGGCATCCGGTACAGCGAGGCGGTCCTAAAGGGGTTTACGCTCCACAGCGTTCGTTCCGCGAAGAAACACTCTCCGTGGCCGCTGTGCAGAGCGAAGTAACTTAACCCCTTACGATAGTACGGGTCAAGGGCAATATTTGGCAAAATATCCCTGCTTTTGACGTCGGCAGATTTCCGAATACCGGGTCGTCGCACCCAGGAGGCACGTGATACAATTGCCGCCGATCAGAGGCGCAGGAAGACGGTCGAGAACTCACTGTTGCCATGGGCCTCGTCCGTCCCCAGGCCATGGAAGGAATTCTATGAGAGCCGGCAGTGTAATCGTAATGATCTCGGCAGCCACGCTGGTGACCGTGGGGGGCTCGTTGCTTGTCGATTCGTGGCGCAAGGCGAATGATCTCGATGGCGTCAAGTCTGCCAGGCCGGTGGCGCTGCGGGTCGATCTGTCGAAAGCCGGTACCTACTCGGCCGGCTTCCAACAGACGTATAGCGGCTCCCATTTCCAGATGCTGGTGTGGGAGATGGAGTCGAACCAGTCTGCGGAATCGCCTACACAGGATCTCTTGGCGGGGCTGACAGGGCAGATAAGGATCCTCGACGCCAATGGGTGCAATATTGTCGAAGAGGCAATATCGTGCGAACATGGGTTGTTCGACGGCGTTGCGGAACGAGCTCTGGCCTCTTTTCCGCCGCCCAAGAAGGGGGCGTACCGCTTCGAGTTGGATATCACTTCCCCATCCGCGCACGCCCCCGCCAGGCCGCAAATGCTGACGCAGCGCTATCGCCTTTGTGGGATGGAGTACTTCGCTGGTGCGGTCTCCGGCGTACTCGGGTGCTCAGCGATAGCGGTTGCGGCGATTGTTGCTCTAGTCTTTCTTGTTTGGCGGGCGCGGCGGAGGCGGCGTCGCGCGGCGGAGGTTGCGTGACGATGCCCCGGGCATCAAGCTATCTCAACGGCCAGTAATATCGGCCGCCGCGCGGCCGATCCTGCCGGGCTCATCTACTGGTGCGACAAGATGCGCAATCCGTTCACCGCCGAGGCGCAGGGAGGTCCCAAAGGCCGTTCGCTCCGAAGGAGCGTTTGGCGCTTAGCCGGGGGCAAGCGAAGCGTAGCCCCCGGATATGCGGATCAATGATCCGCCGCCCCAGCGGGGCGGCTGGTGGTGTAGGCAGTCGGCGGCCAAGGGTTCCAGCCGCCCCGCTGGGGCGGCGATCGTCTTTTGTGGCATGGGCGTCCCGCCCATGAGTCGCAGGGGCGTCTCGCCCCT
>CAZTVF010000233.1:0-3586 GCA_964616985.1 uncultured Planctomycetaceae bacterium | reverse complement strand
TCAGGCTCCAATGTCACTTGTTATTTATGCATCTCAGATTTGAATCTGCGATTGCAGAAGATCCCGTCGAACTCGCCCGCGAGTATTCTAATGCCGTATTGGTCCCACAAGCGAGCCCCTACCCAGATTACGTAGCTGGTGAGCCCCCATAGAGAGCGATCGTCCGCGGCGCAAATCGGCGCCGAGTTGCGATGCGCAGATTGGTGGCGATGCCGTGGTGCCGCCCGAGCGAGGATGGGGGAAGACCGACCCACGCAGTGGGCCGGCTTTGGTAAGGCGCGGCCCCGAGCGTACCGCAGATTGGTGGCGATGCCGTGGTGCCGTCCGAGCGAGGATGGGGGAAGACCGACCCACGCAGTGGGCCAGCTTTGGGGAGGCGCGGTCCCGAGCGTACCGCAGGAGCAGATTCTTCTATACCTTCGCCGCCGCCCTACCGCGAGATCACGAAGATCGCGAGGTCGGCGTTGAGGTTGGGGTCTTCGGTGACTTCGCGGCGGGCCTCGGTGTCCAGGGCGATGCGGCGATGCACGTGGATGTTCTTCTCCTGGCAGAAGGTCTCGAAGTCGGCCAGCGACAGGAAGCGGATGTTGGGGCTGTTGTACCACTTGTGCCGCAGCAGGCCGCCGGTGGCCTCGGGGGCCTTGCCCTCTTCCACCAGCATGCGGCGGAGCTTGTGATAGGCGAAGTTGGGGAAGCTGACCACCGACCGCCGCCCCACGCGCAGCATGTCGCCGATGACGGCCTCCACGTCGCGCACCGTCTGAAGCGTCTGCGAGAGCACCACGTAGTCGAACTGGCTGTCGAGGAACGACGCCAGGCCGCGGTTGATGTCGGCCTGCACCACGTCCAGCCCCAGGCTCACACAGGCGAGGATTTCCTGCTCGTCCAGTTCCACGCCGCGGACCTCCGGATGCCCCCGCCGCTTCAGCCGCGCCAGCAGCCCGCCGTTGCCGCAGCCCAGGTCCAGCACGCTGGCCGAGGGCGGGATGAGTTCCAGGATGCGCTCGTAGTCAAGCCGCTGCGTGTGGAAGATGCTCGTCGCGTCGTCGTGATGCTTCTCCGCGTACGCCAGCCCCGCCGTCGGCTCGCCGGCCAGGTCGGCCAGGAAACCGCGGATCAGGCCGCCGTAGGTCGCCAGGTCGTTGGGCAGCAGGAAGGCGTCGTGGCCGCAGTCGCTGGCGACGTTGCAGTAGCTCACGGGCTTGCCCGTGTTGATCAGGGCCTGGACCATCTCCTGCGACTGCGACGGCGGGAACAGCCAGTCGCTGGAGAAGCTGATGATCAGCCAGCGGCAGGCGCTGGCCGAGAGGCTGCGGCTGAGATCGGCGCCCGCGCCAAGGTCGAACAGGTCCATCGCCATGGTGATCGCGATGTAGCTGTTGGCGTCGAAGATCTCGACGAACTTGTCGCCCTTGTAGCCCAGGTACGAGCCCACCGAAAACTTCTTCTCGAACTCCGTCGCCACCTCGCGCGGCTGCAGGCGGTCGATGTCGAACTTCTGCTTCATCGACTCCGGCGAGAGGTAGGTGATGTGGCCGATCATGCGGGCGATGGCCAGGCCCACGTTGGGCACGGTCTTGCGGTCGTAGTAGTTGCCGCCGTGGAAATTCGGGTCGTGCAGGATGACGTTGCGGCCCACCACGTCGAACGCCAGCGACTGGCTGGTCAGACGCGGGGCCGTGGCGATGGGGATCGCCCCGCGGAGCAGCTGCGGGTACTTCGTCGACCAGGCCAGCACCTGCATGCCGCCCATCGAGCCGCCCACGGCCGCCAGCAGCGTGCGGATGCCCATGTGCTCGATGAGCCGCTTCTGCAGATCGACCATGTCGCCGATGGTGGTTGTGGGGAAGTCGCGGCCGTAGCGGTTGCCGGTGTCGGGATTGATGCTGTTGGGGCCGGTCGTGCCGCGGCAGCCGCCCAGGATGTTGGAGCAGATGACGAAGTACTTGTCGGTGTCGATCGCCTTGCCCGGCCCGACGGAAAGCTCCCACCAGCCGGGGTCGTCGCTGTCGTCATGCCTGGCGACGTGCGAGTCGCTGCTCAACGCGTGGCAGACGAGGACGGCGTTGTCCTTGGCCTCATTCAGGCGGCCATACGTCTCGTAACAGACGGTCACCTCGCGAAGGGTGGCGCCCAGTTCGAGCTTCATGGGCTCCGAGAAGGTGACGCACTGGGCGTACTGCAACGGCTTGGCCGTGCGGACACTGTCGCTGCTGGCTAGGAAATCGCTCATATTGATACCTGGACAGAGATCGTCAGTCGGATCCGAAATCCGAAACAGAAAGCAAATCCGTCCTCAATCACGATCCACAGTTGTCTCTGTCGCCCCTACGGGGCTTGATCTTTGTTTATGTTTCCAACCCCGAGCTTGCGCCCGGGGCTACCATCTTTCGGCCCTACGGGCCTTACCGTGCCTGATTCGGAACCTTGGCGGCAATCGGGCTCCGCCTTGGCTCTTCAATCCGCAATCCGCAATCCGAAATACTCAGTGCCACCGGCCTTGAATACCCGACGATGCCGCTTACTTCGCAACACCCGCCGCCAGGGCCTGGTCCAGGTCGGCCTGGATGTCGCGGACGTCCTCGATGCCGACGCAGAGGCGGATGTACTCGGGCGTCACGCCGGCGGAACGCTGCTCGGCCTCCGTCAACTGCTGGTGCGTCGTGCTGGCGGGGTGAATCACCAGCGTCTTGGCGTCGCCGATGTTGGCCAGGTGACTGGCGAGCTTCACGCTGTTGATGAACTTCACGCCCGCAGCCTTGCCACCCTTGATGCCGAAGCCCACGATGGCGCCCGAGCCTGCCGGCGAATACTGCTTCACCAGCGCGTGGTGCGGATGGCCGGGCAGGCCGGGGTAATTCACCCACGCCACGGCCGGGTGCTGCGACAGCCACTGCGCGATCGCCAGGGCGTTCTCGCAATGCCGCGGCATGCGGACGTGCAGCGTCTCGAGGCCCAGCAGGAACAGCCAGGCCGCAAAGGGGCTCATGGCCGCACCGGTGTCTCGCAGCCAGTGCGTGCGGATGTGCACGATGTACGCGGCCGCGCCAGCCGCCTGGGTGAACACCGCGCCGTGGTACGCGTCGTCGGGAGCGCAGAACTCGGGCCACTTCGCCGCGTCCTTGGACCAGTCGAACTTGCCGCCGTCGACGATGGCCCCACCGATGTGCACGCCGTGCCCGCCGATGTACTTGGTCGTCGAATAGACGACAATGTCGCACCCATGCTCCAGGGGGCGCAGCAGGTAAGGCGTCGTCACCGTGTTGTCGATGATGACCGGCAGGCCGTGTCGGTGGGCGATGGCGGCGACGCGGCGGAAGTTGGGCATGTCGTTCTTGGGGTTGCCCAGGCTCTCGATATAGACGCAGCGGGTGTTGGCGTCGACGAGCTTGTCGATGCCGTCGGGCTGGTCGGCGTCGAAGAACCGCACCTCGATGCCGAGCTTCTTGAGCGTCTGCGTGAACAGCGTCACCGTGCCGCCGTACAGGCTGCGCGACGAGACGAAATTCTGCCCGCTGTGGACGATGGTGCAGATGGCCGCCGTGATCGCGGCCATGCCGCTGGCGAAGGCCAGCCCGCCGACGCC
>CAZTVF010000232.1:0-3635 GCA_964616985.1 uncultured Planctomycetaceae bacterium | reverse complement strand
CCCGTGGGACGCACGGGCAAGATGCCCGTGCCACGAGAATGCGAATGCCCTGGCGGGGTGCCGGCGGCGCTTGCGAAATGGAGTTTGCGTGTGTAGGCTACGACCGCTGCTGTGGCCCCCGGACCTAAGCTTGTTTTTGCGGTGAGACTATGCCCACGATTCGCGAGCAAGACGGTGCGTTGATCTACGAGTACAACCACGAGACGGTCTGCCTCGAGCCGTGGGGAGCCGATGCCCTGCGCGTCCGCTCGACGCGTAACGGGGACTTCGCCGACGTGCCGCACGCGCTGCTGCCGGCGGGGCCGGCGCAGGCGGTCATCCGCATCGACGGCGGCCATGGGGCCACGATCACCAACGGCAAGATCCAAGCCCGCGTCGACGCCGACGGGCGCATCCACTACCTGCGCAGCGACACCGGCGAGGTCCTGCTGGAGGAAGTCGTCTGCCACATCCTCAAGCCGCCCGCGCGATCGTACAAGGCCGTCGGCGGCGAGCACTTCCTCATCGAGGCCCGGTTTGACGCCGCCGCGGGTGAACGCTTCTACGGCCTGGGCCAGCACCGCCACGGCTTGCTGAACCAGAAAGGTTGCGTGCTGGACCTGGTGCAGCAGAACTGCGAGATCAACATCCCCTTCGCCGTCTCCAGCCGGATGTACGGCTTCCTGTGGAACATGCCCGCCATCGGCCGCGTCGAGTTGGGTCAAAACGGCACTCGCTGGGTCGCCCGCGCCAGCCGGCAGATGGACTACTGGATCGTCGCCGGCGACAGCTACGCCGACCTCATGGCCCGCTACGGCGACGCCACCGGCCACCCGCCGATGCTGCCGGAATTCGCGGCGGGGTTCTGGCAGTGCAAGCTGCGATATCGAACGCAGGAGGAACTGCTGTCGGTGGCCCGCGAGTACAAGCGCCGGGGGCTGCCGCTGTCGGTGATCGTGATCGACTTCTTCCACTGGAAGCTCATGGGCGAATGGAAGCTCGACGAGCGGTACTGGCCTGACCCCGCGGCCATGGTCCGCGAACTGAAAGACATGGGCGTGGAGCTCATGATCTCCGTCTGGCCGGCGGTGAACCCGCTGGCGGCAGGCTTCGCGGAGATGAAGGATCGCGGCCTGCTGCTGCGAACCGACCGCGGCGTGCCGGTCCTCTTCTCGTTCATGGACAACAACTCGCCGCAGTTCGGATCGGTGCAGATCTACTACATCGACCCCACCCACCCACAGGCCCGCCAGTACATCTGGGACCGCTGCCGCGAGAACTACTACCGCCACGGCATGCGCGTGTTCTGGCTGGACGCCTGCGAGCCGGAGATGCCCGAGGCCGACTTCGACAACGTCCGCTACCACGCCGGCAACGGCCTGGAGGTCGGCTGCCTGTATCCGCTGATGGTCGCCAAGGCCTTCCACGATGGAATGACGGCCGAGGGCGAGCAGCAGGTCATCAACCTCTGTCGCTCCGCCTGGGCGGGCAGCCAGCGCTATGGCGCGGCCGTGTGGTCCGGCGACATCGAGTCGAAGTTCGAAGTCCTGACCGCCCAGGTGCGGGCGGGGCTGAACATCGGCATGTCGGGCATTCCCTGGTGGACGACGGACATCGGCGGCTTCCTCGGCGGCGATCCTGAGTCTGAGTACTTCCGCGAACTGATCGTGCGGTGGTTCCAGTACGGCGTGTTCTGCCCCTTGTTCCGCCTGCACGGCGTGCGCCTGCCGTCGGACGGCATGAGCGGCGGGCCCAACGAGGTCTGGTCGTTCGGCGAGCGCGCCTACAGCATCATCACGGGCCTTCTGCAGCTGCGCGAGCGCCTGCGGCCTTACATCATGGAGCAGATGAAGCTCGCGCACGAGAAGCTCACCCCGCCAATGCGGCCGGTGTTCTTCGACTTCGCCCACGACGCGCAGACGGCGACGATCGAGGACCAGTTCCTCTTCGGCCCCGACATCATGGTCTGCCCCGTGACGCAACAGGGGGCCACGTCGCGGCGGGTGTACCTGCCAGCTGGCGCCACATGGACCGACGCCTGGACGAGCGAGTCGCACGCCGGCGGGCAGTGGCTGGATGCCGCCGCGCCGATCGAGCGCATCCCCGTCTACCTTCGCGACGGCCGGCTCGACCGCAGCCTTTTCGCCCAGCCGTAATGCCGCCAGAGGCGGCGGCAAGCGAGCTCATCATGCCTTGGCGCCGGAAGGGAAAGTGGCGTTGGTGCCTTGGCCGTGGGGCAACGGCGCAGGTCATTCACTGGAAGATCGATGGCACATGATCTCGCCGCCGCGCACATCGTGTACCGCCGCACAACGCAGGCAGCACGATCTTTCCGCCGCTGCCATCCACTATTCCCGCCGGACGCGAAGGGCCCTTTGCCCACGAAGGCTACCTAGGACGATCCGTCAAATGAGCAAAGGATTCCACTGTTGTTATCCTTCTCGGTTTCGCTGGCCTTCCAGCCGAAGGGGTTCGCGCCCTTCAACGGCATCTGGCTGATGTGCTTGAGCCGCCCGCCGATGACGACAGCCTGCGTCATCCGCTCCTGGCTGGAGAAGAACGGGCTGATCGTCCGCATGCAGATGCTGGCCAGGCTGGGCGAGTTCTTGCCGCCGTCGAGGTTCTCCAGGTGGAACCGGTAGAGCACGCTGTTGCCCTGGCCCATGCGATGAACTCGACCTTCTTGTCGCCTTTGTGTCGGACGTGTCTGGCCCGCTGGCCATCGGGGCTGACGGTTCATTGGATGAAGGCGTTTTTCTCCCGCAGCCACTGGTTGGCGCCCAGGACCGGACCCCAGTCGGCTCGGGCGCGTCCCTTCGGGGCTTCCATCTTGAGCACGGAGGCCGTGAGAGGTCAGCCACCGGAACTCGGTGGACCACCAGGGTAGGCCTTCTGGAAACTCATTAACCATGCATCAGTTTGGTGTTACCACGCGATTGTGTGCCGTCAGCCCCCTGATTTGGTTGGGCAATGTGAGTGCAGAAAGTAGCCGGACCCTTCAGTGGCAGCCTTACCCCGTCCGTTACACGCCTGGTCGAGCGGAAGACCATGATTTCGACGCGGAGGATATAACGCACTGTGAAAGGTTTCACACGATACGGTTGCCTTGACATTCATCCACTCACAGCCTATGGTTTCCGCGAACATCACCCATAGAAGTGGAGCCAACCATGCTGCATGAACCTGCTGCGCCGGCCGGACACGACCTCGCCGCGTCTTTCAAAGCGCGACTTGGCATCTGGATGTTCGTGTGTTACTGCTTGTTCTATGCCGGCTTTGTCGCGATCAATCTGGGCAAGCCCCTGTGGATGGAGGCCCAGATCGTGCTGGGGATGAACCTCGCCACGGTGTACGGCTTTGCGCTGATCGTGGTGGCGTTGATCCAGGCAATGATCTATAGCCGCATCTGCGGGTCGCGAGAGAAGACCATGCAGGATGCCTCTGATGCAGGAGCGAGCAAGTAATGGTCATCACAATCTTCCTGGTATTCGTGCTCTTCGTACTGGGTCTGTCGTTCTACCTCGGCGCCAAGACCAAGTCGGCCAAGGGCTACTACGCGGCCGGCGGGCAGATCCACTGGGGCGTCAACGGCGTGGCCTTCGCGGGCGACTACCTCTCGGCCGCCTCGTTCCTGGGCATCTGCGGCATGATCGCCA
>CAZTVF010000231.1:0-3770 GCA_964616985.1 uncultured Planctomycetaceae bacterium | reverse complement strand
CTTGACGAACCTGGGCCTCAAGGAAGCCAAGGACCTGGTCGAAGGCGCTCCGAAGCCCGTGAAGACGGGCGCGACGAAGGACGAGGCCGAGACGGCCAAGAAGCAGTTGGAAGAGGCCGGCGCGACCGTCGAACTGAAGTAATTGCCGCAGTGTTATTGAATTTGCCCCAACTCGGGCCGGGAAGTAAAACTTCCGGCCCGAGTTGATTGGCTTTTGTTGTTTCCGAGTCAATTGAGGAACTAAGCAATGCTGCGAATGGACAGGACAAGGGACTTCTCGAAGGTGGCCGACGCCGCTTCGATTCCCAATCTGATCGACATCCAGTTGGCCAGTTACGCGCGATTCCTTCAGGAAGGCATTGATGTCGCCAAGCGCAAGAACGAGGGCCTCGAAGGGCTGCTGCGGGAGGTATTCCCCATCGTCAGTTACGATGAGCAGACCAAGCTGGAGTACCTCTCCTACGAGCTGAGCGAACCTCGCTACACCCAGCAGGAGTGCCGCGACCTCAAGCTGACCTACGGCATGCCGCTGCGCATCCGCTGCCGCCTCAGCCGCAAGGACAAGAAGGACGTCATCGAGGAGAGCATTTACCTCGGCGAAATCCCCATCATGATCGGCGGCGGCGAGTTCATCGTCAACGGCACCGAGCGCGTCATCGTCTCGCAGCTGCACCGCTCGCCCGGCGTCGATTTCACCGTCGAAATGCAGGAATCGGACCGTCCCCTCCACGGCGCCCGCATCATTCCCGAGCGCGGCAGCTGGATCGAACTGACGGTCACCAAGAAAGACTCCATCACCATCCGCATCGACCAGTCCAGCAAGATCCCCGCCACGACGTTCCTGCGGGCGATGGACGAGAAGTTCGGCCCCGATGCGGCCATCATTCGCGAGTTCTATCCCACCAAGAGCGTCGCGGTGGACCAGCTCCGCCCGCAGATGTACCTGGTGGAAGCCTTCGTCGATCCCGATACGGGCGAGGAAGTGATTCCCGCCGGCGGCCAGATCGGCGAGGCCCTGACCAAGATCGTCGCCTCCAAGGTCAAGCACGTGGAGATCGTCGACAAGGTCAACGACCCCCTGATGCTGAACACGCTGGCCGAAGACGTGGCCCACAGCCACGAGAGCGCGCTGCTCCGCCTGTACATGCGCCTCCGCCCGGGCAACCCGCCGCAGGTGGACAAGGCCAAGACGCTGTTCCAGGAAAAATTCTACGACGAAAACCGCTACCGCCTGGGCAAGGTGGGGCGTTTCCGCATCAACCGCAAGTTCAAGCAGGACGTTCCCGAGAGCGTCATGACGATCCGCTCGGAAGACTTCGCCAACACGCTGAAGTACATCCTGCGCCTCCGCAGCGGCGAAGGCCTGGTGGACGACATCGATCACCTCGGCAACCGCCGCCTGCGCACCATCGACGAACTGGCGACCGAGGAACTCCGCAAGGGCTTCCTCAAGCTCCGCCGCACCGCCCAGGAGCGCATGAGCCTCAAGGAGCCGCAGGATCTGACCAAGATCTCCGAGCTCATCAACTCCAAGAGCATCTCGTCGAGCATCGACTTCTTCTTCGGCCGCAGCGAACTGTCGCAGGTCGTCGACCACCAGAACCCGCTGAGCCAGCTCACCCACGAGCGTCGCCTCTCGGCCCTGGGCGCCGGCGGCCTCAACCGGAAGCGCGCGGGCTTCGAAGTGCGCGACGTGCACATCTCGCACTACGGCCGCATCTGCCCGATCGAGACGCCTGAAGGCAACAACATCGGCCTCATCAGCTCGTTGAGCATCTACGCGGGCATCGATGAGTACGGCTTCCTGACCACGCCGTACCGCAAGGTCACCAAGGGCAAGGTCGTGGACGAGATCGTCCAGCTTCGCGCCGACGAGGAGATGGAGCTGGTCCTGGCCCCGCCGGACGCGCTGGAGAAGTCCAGCCGCGGCGCCGAGCGCCTGCCCGAAGAGCACGTGCTGGCCCGCGCCCAGGGCGAAGTCACCATGGTCAACGGCAACGCCGTGGACTACGTCGACATTTCGCCCAAGCAGACCGTCGGCGTGTCGGCCGCGCTGATCCCGTTCCTCGAGCACGATGACGCCAACCGCGCGCTGATGGGTTCCAACATGCAGCGCCAAGCCGTCCCCCTGATCCGTCCGGAGGTGCCCGTCGTGGCCACCGGCATGGAGAGGGTCGTCGCCGAGAACTCCGGCAACGTCATCCGGGCCCGCAAGGCGGGCGTGGTGACGTACTGCGACGCGCAGCGCGTGATCGTCGACAACGCCGACGAGTACGAGCTCCGCAAGTTCGCGGGCCTCAACGAGCGGGCCTGCCTCAACCAGAAGCCCATTGTCCGCGAAGGGCAGCGGGTGAAGAAGGGGCAGATCATCGCCGACGGCTCGGCGACCTACCAGGGCGAACTGGCCCTGGGCAAGAACGTGCTGGTCGCGTTCATGCCGTTCGACGGCTACAACTTCGAAGACGCCATCCTCATCAGCGAGCGGCTGGTGAAGGTGGACTGCTTCACCTCCGTGCATCTGGAGGAATACGAGGTCGAGATCCGCGAGACGAAGCTGGGGCGCGAGGAATTCACCCGCGACATCCCCAACGTCTCCGAGCGCGCCCTCCGGAACCTGGACGAGAACGGCGTCGTCCGCGTCGGCACCCGCGTGCTGCCGGGCGACATCATGGTCGGCAAGGTCGCGCCCAAGAGCAAGAGCGAGCTGAGCCCCGAAGAGAAGCTGCTGCACGCGATCTTCGGCCGCGCCGGCGAGGATGTGAAGAACGACAGCCTCGAACTGCCCGCCGGCGAGGAAGGCATCGTGGTCGACACGATGCGCTTCAGCCGCCGCATGCACATGTCGGATGAGCAGAAGAAAGACCTCGCCCGCCAGATGAAGGACTATCGCGACGGCATGAATCGCCGCCAGATCAAGATCTTCCGCATGATGACGGACGAGATCAACGAGGTGCTGGGCACCCCGATGGTCGACCCCACGACCCGCCAGAAGGTCGGCCAGAGCGAGAACGAGGCCGTCATCCTCGAACAGATCGAGAACTTCACCCCGGCGTGGATCAAGACCGCCAAGGCCGCCGTCAAGCAGCAGGCCGAGGGGGTGCACGCGAAGTACTGGCCGCGTATCCAGGAAATCCAGAAAGAGATCAAGCGCAAGCTGGAGCACATGAAGCGCGGCGACGAACTGCCGTCGGGCGTGCTGGAGATGGTCAAGGTCCGCGTGGCGACCAAGCGCAAGCTGGGCGTTGGCGACAAGATGGCCGGCCGTCACGGCAACAAGGGCGTCATCGCCAAGATCATGCCCGAAGAAGACATGCCGTTCCTCGAGGACGGCACCCCGGTCGAGATCGTGCTGAATCCGCTGGGCGTGCCCAGCCGTATGAACGTCGGCCAGATCTTGGAAACCCATCTGGGCTGGGCCGCCGCGGTCCTGGGCTTCCAGGCCGTCACGCCCGTGTTCAACGGGGCCAAGGAAAGCGAAATCTTCGATTGCTTCCGCGAGGCCAATGAGCACGTTCGCAACCGCCGCGAACTGCTGGAAGTGATGCAGAAGGCCGGCGACAGCCGTGAACTCCTGGCCATCATGCCCGAGGACGGAAAGGTGCAGCTGCTGGACGGCCGCACCGGCGAGCCGTTCGAACAGAAGACCACCGTGGGCTACATCTACATCAACAAGCTGCATCACCTGGTGGACGAGAAGATTCACGCCCGTGCCACCGGCCCGTACTCGCTGATCACGCAGCAGCCCCTGGGCGGCAAGGCCCGCACGGGCG
>CAZTVF010000230.1:0-3807 GCA_964616985.1 uncultured Planctomycetaceae bacterium | reverse complement strand
TCCGCGACGGCAACGTCGTGCTGCGCCTCGACAGTCCCGAGCCGATCACCGACCGACCGTTCCGCGAGACCAACGGCATGACGTGCTACTCGACGGAGTTCCTGCGGCACTGGAAGGCCGACTTCAGCGACGCCCCTCCGCTCTTGCGCGGGGAGTACGCCGACGATGACAAGGACGGGCTGCCCAACTGGTGGGAGATGTACTGGTACGGCAAGTTCCTGGACTGGTCAACAGCCGGCGTCGCCGACCCTAATGCCGTCGCCCGCGACGGCAAGACCAACCTTCAGCACTACCTCGACCAGACCGCTCCGTGCGACCTGCCTGCCCTGAGCCCGCCGAAGGGGCCGCCGGCCAACCCGCCCAAGCCCGCAACAACCAAGGCGGCATCGCCGCCGGCCAGCAAACCAGCGGCCTCCCGTTCCGCCTCGGCGCCGGACCGGCAGTGATGGAGGCCGCCGTGTGACGCTGCCCTCGGGACGACAGCGGCAAGAGGATCTTAAGACGTAGTTGAGGAGAAGCATATGCCAGAAGGAACTGACATCATTACGTTCGGCGACCGGAAGCTGCTTGCGGAACTGGAGGTGGCGTCTGACGCTCTCTCGCTGCGGCTTCGCGAGCATGGCGGCGGGAGGGTCATCGGTCAGTCGCCGCTGCTCACGCTGGAGGTTTGTGACCGCCGCATGCCGCGGGTGGACTATGTGAGGCAGTACCGTCTGCTGGAGTTGGAGCGATCGGCCGACGGCGTGCACCTGACCGTGTACGATCCGGCGCGCGACATCTATTGCGGCGTTTGGCTGGCGGTGAAAGAGGGCGAACTGAGGGTGGTATTGCCGCCGGCCGAGATGCGCGAGGGCCGCGGCGAGCTCTACCGCCTGTTCGCCGTCGATTTGCTGCCGGAGTTGATGCGAAGCGGCCCATCCGGCTCGGTGCTGCTGCCGGTCAACACCGGATGCGTGTTCTGCCCCTCGGGTCAACCCGAGATGAGCGAACAGTTCCTGATCTACGGCGAGCAGGAGCGATGGGAGTTGCTGGCCCTGCTGCCGGTCTGTGCCGCCAGGGATCCCGAGGGCGGCCTGATGGCCTTGGCCGCCCAGGGCGCAGCCGACATGCGGTGCAACGTCTCGACCGACGGGCGGGGCAACGGCCGGGTCAACCTTGCGGCCGTGCTTCGCAGCCACTGGCCAGACCCGGTGGACTGCGGCGAGCGGGAGATCGTCTTCAGGCCGCTGGCCGCGACCGACCCGCTGGAGGTGACGGTGGCCAAACGACTGCGGCGGCACGTGGTCGAGGACCTCGGCAAGCCCACCATTCGCCAGCGTGCCGAGGAATCGCCGCAGGTGGCCTATCTGCTGAAGTCCTACATCATGAAGCTCTTCTTCGCCGTGCAGCGGGTGGGGGCGATGCTCGGCGATCGTGCGGAGGAAAGCGGAAATCTGCTGTTCCAGCGGGTGATGACATTCGATCAGGCGTTGGACGGGTTGCGGCGTCTGAAGGCGGCCGGGGTGGAACGCATCTGCACGCAGAGCGTGGGGTGGAACATCCGAGGGCATGACGGCCTGTGGCCGACGCGGTTCCCGGTGGATCGGCGGCTGGGCGGCGAGGCGCGGTTCCGCGCCCTGATTCGCGAGGGTCGTCAGTTGGGCTACCACATGGTGGTGCACGAGAACCTCGTGAGCGCGTATCCCACATCTCCCGACTTCGACCCCGACACGGTGATACACACGCTGTGGGGCGAGCCGCGGATCATCGGCTACTGGGGCGGTGGCATCAAAAGCGGACACTGGGGGCTAGCGCTGCCGCCGGAGGCCGTCGAGGGTCGGCTACGCGAGGACAAGGCCCTGGGCTTGGAAGGCGTGATCTATCTGGACGGCATGGGCAACCCGCTGATGACGAACTACCACCCCAGGAACGGTGGAACGCGCGGTGACTGTGCCCTTGGCTACTGCCGCTTTATTGAGGCGGGCAAGGCCCTCTTCGGCGGCTGCGGCACGGAGATGGGCTACCTCTACTGCACGCTGCCGGCCGACAGCATCGTCAGCCGGGGCGGGCCGTGGCACCTGTCGCTGTTCCGCCCGGAATGGCCCATCAGCCGCCTGCGACTGGAGCGAGTGCCGCTATGGCAGCTTGCCCTGCACGGCCTGGTGATCACCGAGAGCCACGGTGAGCACTGGCGGGCGACGATGGAGTGCATCCTCTACGGCGACACGCCTCGGGCGGAGTGGTCAGCCGAACCGGGCATCATGCCCGTGCTGGACGACGACCTGGTTGCGGCGATCGTGGCCAAGAACGCGCTGTGCGTGCAGCGGTTCGGCCATCTGGTGGGCGAGGAGTTGACCGACTGGAAACGCTTGGGCGAGAACGCGCACCAGACCACCTTTGCCGACGGTACCGAAGTGGTGGCCGACTTCGAGCAGGAGTGTCTGACCGTGAACCGCCGCGAAGTCGCCCGGCCGGAGGCCCTGGCCAAGGCCGGGCGGACCCAACGGGCCGGCGCGTGACCGCGGCCCCCGTTGTGGCAGACGAGGAGACATCGTGATTCCGCCGACCGTTCCGACCAACGCTGAAAAGAATGCCGTGTGGGATGCGTTTCGTGCCCGAAAGCCAATTCGTGTACCTCTGACGTGGGGCCACAACTCGCGGATCGTCGTGCTCAATCCCGAGTTGAATACCGAGGGCTACACCTACGAGCAGATGCACACTGACCCGCGGGCGTTGCTGGCCATGCTGCCTCGCTGGCGGGAGTTCAGCGCCACCGTTCTCGCCGATACCAACGACACGATGAAGGAGCTGCCCCCGACCTGGATTCTGTGGGTCGAGAACCACAATATCTACGACGGCGCCTATTTCGGGGCGCATTTCGGCGGCAAGGTGATGTTCCTCGACGGCCAGGTGCCGAGTATCGAGCCCTTCCTCGGTGAGGATGACATTGACGCCTTCCTGGCCTTCGATTTCAGCAGCCGCCCGCTGGAGAACCCGTGGATCGTCGAGCGGATGGCCTTCCGCGAAGAACTCGTCAAGGCCGCTCAAGGATGGTCCTACCTTGGGCGTCCGGGAGAGGTCGTGCCGTTCACACTGAACTTCGACGGGCCGCTGACCGTCGCCACGATCATCTTCGGCGTGGCGATATTCACCCTGATGGCCTCCGACCCGGACAAGGCGCGAGCGTTGCTGCTGCACATCACGCGGGCGGCGATCGCCCGCAACCGCGCTCTGAACAAGCTCGCCGGCTTTCCCGAACGCTCGGACAGCGGGAGCCTGGCAGATGACTCCATCCAGCTCATCAGCGCCAAGATGCTCGAGGAGATCGTGCTGCCCGCGCACACGCTGTGGTACAACGAGACATCCACCACCACCCCGGCGGACCGGCGCCGCTTCATCCACCTCTGTGGCGACGCCACGCGGCACTTCCGGTTCCTGCGCGACCGGCTCGGCATCTACAGCTTTGACACCGGCTTCCCGGTGGATCACGGCGCGCTGCGCCGCGAGCTTGGTCCGGACGTGCACATTTCCGGCGGTCCTCACGTCGATCTGCTGCGCCATGGCACGCCCAACCAGTGTTATGTTGCGGCTCGCGACATCCTGCGATCCGGCGTCAAGGCTGGCGGGCGTTTTGTCCTGCGCGAGGGCAACAACCTGCCTCCCTGCGTGCCGCTTGACAACCTCCGGGCGGTCTACGCCGCCTGCTTGGAGTTCGGATGGTATGACGTGTCAGCGACCTCTGACAACTTTTGCGGCCTGCCTGGCGGTGGCTACGCAGGCCAGCCAAGACGATCAGATGCATGAGAATGAGATCCCGATTCACCTTTG
>CAZTVF010000229.1:0-3834 GCA_964616985.1 uncultured Planctomycetaceae bacterium | reverse complement strand
GGTCCATGGCGAAGCCGTGGTCGAGGTGCATGTTGCAGGGCTTGCCGGTCATGGTCTTGGTCTTGTCGTCCCAGCTCAGCCGCGCGAAGTCGTACATGAAGAACGAATACTCCGTGGCGGCGATGCTCGGGCAGGTGTCCATTTCGAGCACCATCTGGTTGCCTCCGTGCCCGTGCGTCGTGCCCGGCGGGATCAGGAACAGGTCGCCGACGTTGGTCCTCCAGTTGGCGATGAAGTCCTTCCAGTTGGGGATTCCCTTGCGGTTCCTCGAGTCGCGGCACAACCGCTCCCATTCTTCCAGGTCAGCGTCGTCGTGGAAGCCCATCCAGGTGTTGGCGCCCTCGTAGGCCTCGGCGATGTAGTAGGTCTCGTAGCGGCCCAGCGGCTCTCTGAAGTGCTGCCTCACGTACTCGGTGGATGGATGGTTGTGGATCGGCATGCTGATGCGCTCGGCCGGGGTAGGCTTGGGGAAGTAGCCATCGTCCAGCCACACGTCCATGGGAAACAGGCGGGGATAGGTCTCGGCGATGTGCTTGCCGAGGAACTTGTCGGCGTATTGCATCAGGTTCATCGTCGGCATATTGAGCATCTGCTCGCGGCCGATGTCGATGAGCATACTCAACTCCGGCCCGGCAAGCTCGTTCCAGGCGTTGCACTCCAGACCGGGAACATCGAACTGTTCGCCCAGGTCCTTGTAGCGGTAGGCGCCCCAGGGACCGGGCTGATAGATCGGGACTTCCTTGACTGGATACTGAAGCAGAGTCTGCAGGATCCCGTCATACGC
Source organism: uncultured Planctomycetaceae bacterium (assembly GCA_964616985.1). Taxonomy (GTDB): domain Bacteria; phylum Planctomycetota; class Phycisphaerae; order SM23-33; family SM23-33; genus CAZTVF01. The sequence goes on along the minus strand of CAZTVF010000229.1, from coordinate 3,050 downwards.
GGCGCGGGGCAGCATCTTAAGGCTGTCGAAGGCGATGCCTTCGACCCAGTAGTCCATGCGCGGCAGCAGGAACTCCTTCTGCCGGTCGAGCAGGTAGTAGTCGCAGTAGTAGTACTCCTTCCACCCGTAGTCTTTCTTGGGCTCATTCCAGCCGAAGGGGACCAGCTTGCCGTCCCACATCTCCCAGAGAATCGGCTGGCGGGTCTTGTCGAAGTAGAACCGCAGGTCGTAGGAGTCGCACAGGTCCGGCACGGCCGCCCCGGCGCCGTACACGACGACGGCATCGCTGCCGGTCGCCCCGGCGAGGTCGGCTTTCAGGGCCGCCACCTTGGCCGGGTCCATCAGGTCGCCGATATGCCCGTTGGTGTTCACCACGCCAAAGCCGGGGTCGTCGGTCTCGGTGAACGCGTGTTTGTAGGCGGCGATCTCGTCACGGGATCGGAAGACCGCAGCTACCGGAAACAAGGCCAACTTGAGTCGGACAGAAGTTGCCTGCTCCGCCATCGCGGTGGTGACGGCGGCCCGGTCGATGTTGTGCCAGCCGTCGAAGGCCATCCGTAGGGGACGCTCCCGGTCCTTGCAGTCGGCGACCAGCCGGATCAGCATCCGGACCACGGCCTCCGGATCGATCGTCAGCGCGTCGCGCCACTGGGGTTCCACCTCGATGCGGTTCTCGGCGTGTCTTCTCGACTCGTACAGCGGCATGGCTGCTCCTTCCGTTAGGAACTGTTTGGTTTCGACGTCAGACACCATAACACCCCATAGCGTGTGATGCCTATTGACATTCCGTTCGCCGCAGGCATCATTTCGTTCACGATGCACAAGACCTTTGCGCACATCTCGGTGGCCACGGAGGCGGACATCGGCCTGCCCTCCCTCTTGGCCATGGCCGAGGCCCACGAAGAAACCTGGGAGGCCAGCACCACCGATCCGCAGACCTACGAGACCACCATCGAACATCAGGCCGGCGGGCTGGACCGGCGGAGGATCGCCGGCTGCGAGTACCTGACGGAGACCGGCACATTCTCGATCTTCGCGGCAGGCACCCGCGTCGAGGCAGAGGAGATTCCCGCCGAGGAGCCCAACCGCGTGACCTATCTGCGGCTCAAGGGACCGTTAGCCGCCGCCATCGAGCGGACACTGGAGGTTGCTCCGGAACGGCCGCTGGTTGTTCCCAAGGCACCCGCCCGTCTGGCGTTCATCCTTGCAGAGGCCACCGGAGTGATCTTCGATCGCTCCGTGCACTGGTCGTGGAGACTCATTGAAACGCTGGCGGATCTGACCCGCACGCTGGATGACACCCGCCATCGCCCTCCAACTCCCACTGTCCGGCTTGTGGACCGCGCCCGCGCGCTGGTGGAGGAATCCCCGCAGCGTCCGTGGTCAGTCAAGGAGCTTGCCACTCTCCTCGGGGTGCGACGCGAAGCCTTGTGGGAGCAGTTCAGCAGCCAGACCGGGCAATCGCCAGGCGATTGGATCCGGCAACACCGCATCCGGGTCGCGGAATCGATGCTGGCCCGCGGCTTGTCGGTCCGCGAAACCGCTTCTCGCCTCGGCTTCTCTTCGCGCCAGCAGTTCGCCCGCACGTATCGAACCGTCACCGGCCGCGCTCCCAGCTTGCGCTGAACATTTTCCGCCATCAGGGCAAGCTAGCTTGAGCCCGTTGATGGCCCCGTCAACGGTGCCGAGCCCTCGTCCAGCTAGGCTGGCGGCATCGTCCGCTCGTGCTTCTTCTCGGCGTGGAGGGCGTCGGCCGGGTCCTGTACCTGCTCTCAACCTGCCGCACGCCCGGCGGCCATGACTGCCACGGCGGCCGGCAGCAGGACCGACGGCCCGGCCAGGAACTTCGGCATCCAGATGGCGACGGTCGTATCCACGCTGCCGTGGATGGCCAGCAGAACGCCCAAGGCCCGCAACGCCGGGCCCTTCCAGATGCCGCATATGCCCGACACGGGCATCAGCGGACTGACGCTCTACGGCCAGCACGTCGAGCGCCTCCGGCCTTGGGCCACGGCCGTCCCCACCGGGGCCGGCGCCGTCTGCCAAGCCGCCTTCTTCTCGGGCCTGTCGCCCGCGATGCGCGAACTCCGCCTGTACCTGCCCCTCTACAACGCGCTGAGCGAGTTGTCGCTGGGCTTTAGCCCGCTCTGTGCGATCTAGCCGCCCTCGCCGCCGTCGATCGCCAAGCCGGTGGTCTTTTACGGCACCAGCATCACGCAAGGCGGCTGATCATCCCGTTGTCCCGCGTCGCGGCCAGGACCGCCCGAAAGCCTGCCTGGGACGGAATCTCCGCCACGGCAGTATCGGGAATCTTTGGCAGTTCCACGTCTCTCGCCGTAACTCGCGCCCCCCTCTAAGCATGTGGCAGCAAGAATCTGCCAGCTTTGCCGGGAATGTGGCTTAGCATTTTCCCGTCCTCATGGCCTGATGTCCTCGCCAACGTGGCGAACAGAAAGGAACAGACCATGCATGTGGAACAGAAGACCGAGATGCGGATTTTGGCGGGCGCCCGCCGGTGGTTGAACGCCAACGGCATGAAAGAGCAGAGCGCCTTCACACCGGAAGAGGCGGACCGCCGCGTGGCGTTTTACGCCGAGCAGGTCGCGGCCCAAGGCCAGATCACGCAATGGCTGCCCGCAGCGCCGCCCAAGCCCCGGACGAAATACCGCACGCGGTTCGCGTTCGGGGATGCGCTGGGCCGACACCTGGCGTGCGCCAGTTAGCCAACCGCCCGGCGTGGTGCCGGGCCATATAGAAAGGATGCAGCCATGACGACGAAGAAGAGCAGCAAGAAACAGACGGCCGGCGGCACGGGGAATCGCCTAGCCAAGTCGCCGAAGGCGGACCTCGCCCGTGGCGGGCGGAAGAAGATCGTCTCGCTGGCCGAGTACGAGGCGGACAAGAAGGGCGGAGAGGCCTCGGCGGCGCCCACGGCCGCCGACGTTTCGCCACGTTCGAAGAAGGCCGGCAAGGCCGCCAAACCGGCCAAGCCGAGGCGCCCCAGCGCCCTGGACGCGGCGGTGGCGGTACTCGCCGAGGCCGAGGGGCCG
>CAZTVF010000228.1:0-4028 GCA_964616985.1 uncultured Planctomycetaceae bacterium | reverse complement strand
TGCGCAATACCTAACAAGCGCCGAACGCGCTACGCCTGCATTGGAGACGCTCTAAGGCTGAGTTGGGGCAGATGTCCCGGCAAGCCGCGGCGTACAACGCCATCCTCAGGGAGGTCGCCGCGAAGCTGGGGGCTCTGACGGCCGACTTCCAGCATACCACGGTTTTCACCGAGGCCGCGACCCTATCGGATGATGGCAATCATCCCAACGAAAAGGGCTACGACGCAATCGCCCGGATATGGTTCAAGGCGACCCAGCCCGCTCTAACTCCCCACCCCGCGTCATCGCCCAGCAGGCCCTGAGACCGTGCAGGAGAACAACGCGGCTGGACGCAGTGGTTCCGAGGGCAGCGGCCTGCGTCTGTCAAACCACAGGCATCACGGCACGTGGACGCGGATCGTCATGCTCCTGTCGAAGATGCCGGCGATGTCGTTCCACAAGCTGGGGCTGATGACCCCGGATGGATCGGATGGGTACAGGCCGGTCAGTGCATTGGTCACCACGTCACTGAGCACGGAGTTGGCGAAGTCGCGGATCGCCTGGTCGCCGTCGATGCCTCCGGTGGTTTCCATGTTCGCGATGGCCGCGGTAGCGCGGTACACCTGGGCGATCACCGCTTTCTCGAACGCCAGCCACGCCGATATGCCCAGCCCGGGAAGATAGCCATCGGTCAGCAAGTCGTTGAGTACTGAAATCGCGGCGAACTCCCGCTCGGTCACCTGTGCCGGCGTCAGGCCCTCGCCGCCGCCGCTGCGGTCGCCCAGCACGCCCACGACGCTGCCGGTGGCCGCGTCTACCGCCCAAAAGGCCACCTCGTTCCCATCCTCAGGCACCAGCTTGTGCCAGCCCATGTAGCCGCCAAACGCCCAGTCCCAGGCTGCGCTACGCTCCGCTGGCAGCGGCCCAAACGCCTGGGCCGTCGAGTCGAAGGGCGCCACGTACCTGAGTTTGCGGCCGGCCAGCAGCGATGCGGTCGTCCGGGCTGTGGCGCCCCGGCTGCCGGCAACGCCAGGCTTGTACATGCAACTGAACACCTCCTGCTCGGCGATGGCCAGGCGGGCAGTGCGGATCAGTGTCTGGCGAAACGCCGCCGCCCGGTCGCCGCCGGCGGTGTTGAAGCGGGTCACCGGCAGCAGGTCAACCCGCCGAACCGTGGCCTTGCCAATATCCGGACGCTGCGCCACCAGAACGACGCGAGGACGGGTCTGGAACGTGCCTGCGCGGTTCACATCGCCCGCCAGCCGCGCGTGCAGATACGGAAGCTCCCGCGGCACGCCAAAGCGTTCGTGGACCAGCGCATCCTTGATGGCGGCGGCATCGCCCTTGGCGATCGCGTCGGACAGCGGACGCATCGAGAGTTTGGCCGTCAGCATCTCGTCCAGCCAGACGCTGGGCGGCGGGGCGCATGCTTCAAACGACAGCGTCGCCCACCCGAACAGCCCGCTCCATGCCTGGCGAAGCTCCTGTGCCGTGGGCGCGGCCGTTGCCGTTGGCGTGTGTCCCGCCAGTGTGCGAACGACCTCCTGGCCATCCATCGTCACACACAGGTGGATCCCCGCAAGCCGGGAGGGGGCGATGGTGGCCGTCGCGGGCACCGTGTACGTGGCGGCGGCCGGGGGCACATTGGCGCTGCCCATCAGGCTCACGGTCACCGTGCGAGTCTGCTCTCCGGCCGCGCAGGCAGTGTATTGAAGCCGCGCGGGACAGCAGGTCGGGGCCTTTACGTAGTCGCGGATGATCTCGATGGCCTTGTCGGCTTGATCGGGGCCCACGACGGCGGTCTTGCCGCCGCTGGCCGCGGCGATCCGGTCGAGGCAGGCCTGCCCGTTGGCATCGACCGACACTCGCAGTGCGACGATCGGTGGCCCGCGTTGCAGTCGCCCCAGTGCCTCCGGCGTGGGTTGGTCGGTGGCTTGGCCGTCGGTGGTGCACACCACGACGGTCGGATCGAGGGCCGACGCCCCGGACAGGGCCGCCCAAAGTTCCGAACCGAAGCCGGGGGGGGCCTTTCTTGCGGCCGCTTCAGCAACGTTGGCCTCGGCGCACCAGCCCGGCGGCTCCAGGTTCGTGGCGGTGCACACCGTCGCAACGCCCACCTGCGCCCCGGGGAACTCCCTCAACAGCAGGCGGCTGAGGTCGCCGACGAATGCAGCCGCCCCGGTCTGGCGGTAGGCCTCCGGGATGCTGCTGGACGTATCCAACATCACCAGCACCCGGGGCGGAGCCGGCAGAGGGCTTTCGATCACCGGCGACATATCCTGTTTGCCTTCACGCACCACAAACGCGCCTGCGGGCAATCCCAGCACGGCCTTGCCGTCGGCATCGACTGCCGACAGCCGCCCGCGAACTTCCGGAAAAGCCCCGCCGTCCACCGTCAGCATCAGGCTTGTCACGCGAGCCAGCAGCGCCGGGTCCGGCGATCCCGATGCGATGGGCCGCCCGTTGAACCGCGCCTGCCCGGCGTCGTCGATCGCCCCGATATCGCCCAGCACCGTCACCATGCTCCCGGTGACCGAGAGCCGGGCCGTCTCCGCCACATCCAGGTCCATGCCGCTCAGTGCCAGCCCCGCCACAAAGGTGTGCATCTGCGACACAGGCATCCGCACCAGCCGCTCCAGCGGCTCCGCCGGCCGGAACACCACGTCCAAACGCCGCCCGACCAGGTCGGCGACCTGCCACTGGCCTTCGGCCACCGTTCGCATCCGGGCGGGGGCATCCGATGTGGTGATCGCCAGACGCACTTGGACTGTGGGCGTCTTGGCTGCTGGCCCAGTGGCCATGGGCTCATACCGCGTATACGACTCGCCCAGCACCGCATGTGCGGCCATCGGGTTGGCCCATCGCGGCTGTCCGCCCACGGTCACCTTCACCAGGGGGATCGGGGTGTCCGTGACGTTGACGTCAAAACGGCTGGTCCTGGCCGCCTGGGGGAGCCGCTCGAGTATCTGTTCGCCCAGAGCGGCGCTCTGACGCTCGCCGGCGTCGATGGCCCGAGCCCCCTGTTCGGGTGGCGGCAGGCCCAGCGCCCGGCGCATCTGGGCCAGACCCGCGGCGTCAATGGCCGGCTTGAACTCCCGCTCGACGCCGCGGGCAATCGATTCGATCGCCGGCGGGTCGCGCAAAATGCCCACGACGACCTCGGCCGGCAGGCCAGCCTGTCGGTACAGTTCGGCCAAGAGCTCGGCCTTCTCGCGAGGCGTGCCCGCCCCGCCCCGCAGGGCGCCGCGTGTGCCCCAGTTCATGGCCTCGGCCAGCGCCCCGCCGTACTCGTGCAAGCCGGCCGGGACCGTCGCGATCTGGTCGGCCACGAAACTCAAAATGGCCTGCGCCTGTTGCTGGGCGTCAGCCCCGCTTCCGCTTCCGGAGGAGATCAGACGTTGAGCCTGTGCCGGCAGGTGGTCCGGGCTCTTGCGCACCGCCTCGCGAAGCTCGGCCCAAATGTCCCACTGGGACCTTGCCGCCACCTGTGTCGTCGGCGCATCTGCGCTCGTCGATACCGAGGTCGCCCCGCCGTCCCGGTGCGGGACCAAGCACCAGATACCCAGGGCCATGAATAGTGCCAGCACCAACACCCCGACGATCCACCGGCCTTTGCGGCCTGGGTTCGCTTGAGGTTCCTGCATAGTCCATTCTCCTTGACTGCCAAGTCCTGAGACTTGAGAGAGGATCTAACCAGGCATGTGGGCACCAGCGCGGGCCACCTTGCCGCGACGATTGTATTGCATGCGGCGAGCCAACACCATCCCCACACGCACCACCCCATGACCTCCGCTATGAGCGAAATGAGAGGCAGTACCGGAAGTCACGATCACGTCGGAAATTGCGCGTACTACCGGGAGCTGCAGTGGGCCAGCGACCTCTGCTCTGGCCTTGTTCGGGTACCGAACCAATGGGGGTTGGCAGTCCAGAGGAGTAAGAGATGCACCGAGACCCAATTGTTGATGAAGTCCGCAGGCACCGCGAAGCTCGTGCTGCCAAGTTCGGCTTCGATATTCGCGCGATTCTCGAAGATGCTCGCACACGGCAGG
>CAZTVF010000227.1:0-4054 GCA_964616985.1 uncultured Planctomycetaceae bacterium | reverse complement strand
CCAGGGCAGCGTCTACGAGATCATGCGCGAGCACAACCCCGAGCTGTTCGCCCGCATCCGCCAGCGGGTGCAGGAGGGCCGCTGGGAAGTCGCCGCCGCCCACTGGGTGGAGGGCGACAAGAACCTCGCTTCCGGCGAGAGCCTCGCCAGGCACCTGCTGTACACGCGACGGTACATGCAGCAGCACCTGGGCCTCTCGCCCGCCGACGTGCCGCTGGACTGGGAGCCCGACACGTTCGGCCACGCGCGCACGATCCCGACGATCGTCTCGCGCGGCGGCGTGAAGCGGTACTACATGTGCCGCGGCGGCAGCTTCGCCAAGCCCCCCGTCTTCTGGTGGAAGGGCCCCGATGGCTCGCGCATCCTCGTGAACCTCGAGCAGACGTGGTACAACGACCACATCGGCCCCCACGCCGCAACCGCCCTGCTGAAGTTCTGCGGCAAGACCGGGCTCAAGAACTGGATGTTCGTCTACGGCGTGGGCGACCACGGCGGCGGGCCCACCCGGGCCGACCTGCTCAAGGCCATCGAAATGAACGGCTGGCCGGTGTTCCCCAACCTCAAGTTCGACACGACGAACCGCTACTACGAAATCCTCGAAGCCGCCGGCGACTCGCTGCCGACGCTGGAGGGCGAGCTCAATTTCGAATTCACCGGCTGCTATACGTCGCAGTCGGCCATCAAGAAGGCCAACCGCTTCGGCGAGTGCCTGATGGAGCAGGCCGAGGCCGCCGCGGTGCTGGCCGCCCGCACCATCGGCCGCCCCTACCCCTCGGGGCTCATCCGCGACGCGTGGGTCAACGTGCTCTTCGGGCACTTCCACGACATCCTGCCGGGCTCGGGCGTGCAGGCCACGCGCGAGTGGCAGTGCGCGCTGTTCCAGAAGGTGGCCGCCGACATGGGCATGGTCAAGACGCACTCGTACCGCGGCGTGGCGGCGAAGATCGACACGTCTTTCGCCGCCGCGGGCGAAGGCGCCGCCGGCGCGCTGACCACCGGGCGCGGGCTGGGCGGCGGCGTGGGACGGGGATCCGAGAACGGCGGCATCTCCACCGCCGGCCACGTCACTGCCGGGCCCCGGCCTTTCGTGGTGTTTAACCCGACGGCCTGGCGGCGCAGCGACGTGGTCACCGCCACCGTCTGGGACGTGGGCCCCGGCGAGGACTTCATCGTCCGCACGGCCGAGGGCGCGGTCATCCCCGCCCAGAAGCTCTCGCGCGGCGACTACTGGGGCCACGACCAGGTCAACCTCGCGTTCCCCGTCTCGGTCGCCGCGCAAGGCTACGGCACGTACATCATCGACCGCGGGGCGGCCGAGGGCTTCACCGCGGGCGTGAAGATGAACGAGGCCGTCTACGGCAAGTGGGGCGAGAGCATGCGCGTGGGCGCGTACGGCTTTTCCAACGAGTATCTCGACGTCGAGTTCGATACCGTCACCGGCGGCATCAGCAAGCTGGTGGACAAGGCCAGCGGCATGGACTTCGCCAGCGCGTCGGCCCCGCTGGGATTGGTGGAATACGTGCTGGAGCGGGCCCGCGGCATGACGGCCTGGGTCATCGGCGACCCGCAGCGGCGGGTGTGCCCCGTCGAGGTCATCTCCCTGACGCTCGACCACAAGGGCCCCCACCTGGCGGCCGTGACCGCCAAGATGAAGGTCGAGAGTTCCGAGGTGCTGGTGACCTACACGCTGCGGGCCGGGCAGCCGCGGCTGGATATCGCGATCCGCACCACCTGGGTCGAGCGCGGCACGCCGGCCACCGGCGTCCCATCGCTGCTGATGCGATTCCCGCTGCCGCTGACGGGGGCCAAGGCGACGTACGAGGTGCCCTTCGGCACGATCGAACGCTCGCAGAACCAGGGCGAGGAAGTGCCCTCGCTGCGGTGGGCCGACGTGAGCGGCCGCCTCGCCGGCAGCAACGAGTCCGGCGGCTGCACCGTCCTGAACGACAGCAAGTACGGCCATTCACTCGAGGGCAGCACGCTGCGGGTGAGCCTGATTCGCTCGAGCTACGACCCCGACCCGCTGCCCGAGATCGGCATGCACGCGATCAATCTCGCCATCGTGCCCCACGCCGGCCGCACCGCCGCGGCCGACCTCATCAAGCTCGGCGCTGCGTTCAACCAGCCGCTGCAGGTGGTGGCGACCGACGTGCACGCGGGCACGCTGCCGTCGCTGGCCGCCGGGGTGAGCGACTGCAAGCCGGCTGGCGTGATCATAACCGGCGTGAAGAAGGCCGAGGATGACGACGGCGTGATCTTCCGACTTCTGGAGACGAGCGGGAAAACTGCCCCGGCCAAGGTCGCGCTGGACGCGGGCCTGTTCGGTAAGGTCGCCGCGGCGGTGGAGGTGGACTTCCTCGAAGAGCCCCAGGCGAAGAACACGGCCAAGGCGTCCGCCAACGGTTTCACCGTGACGGTTCCTGGAAGCGGCGTCGCCAGCGTGAAGGTGACGTTCGCGTAGGCGGTCCGATTGCGTGGCGGTGTGTCGGCGGTTTGGGTCGGTTGGGGGTGGCGGCCTTCCCAGGCCGCCATCGGGCGGACGTGGCGTCCGCCGCTAAGGAGGCGCGATCCGTAGGAGTACCCGGCCGGTGGCGCTTGCTACAATTCGCCATGCGCTGTACAAGTATCGGCACATATCGCACAGCTGGAAGGGTCGCCCTTGACCAATGAGCCTGTCCATATTGAGCCGCCGCCGCGTTCCCTGGAGGAGGTGCACCGCTCGGTGACGGTGCCCACCACGCAGTGGTGGCGACGCATGTTCGCCTTCGCCGGGCCCGCGTACATGGTGTCCGTCGGCTACATGGACCCCGGCAACTGGGCCACCGACATCGCCGGCGGCAGCACGTTCGGCTACACGCTGCTGTGGGTGCTGCTGATGAGCAACGCCATGGCCGTGCTGCTGCAGACGCTCAGCGCCCGCCTGGGCCTGGTCACCGGGCGCGACCTCGCCCAGGCCTGCCACGACGACTACCCCCGCAAGGTCCGCTACCTCCTGTTCGTGCTGTGCGAAATCGCCATCGCCGCCTGCGACCTGGCCGAGGTGATCGGCTCGGCGATCGCCCTCAACCTGCTCTTCGCCATCCCCCTCCCCTGGGGGATCGCGCTCACGGCGCTGGACGTCCTGCTGGTGCTGTACCTCCAGCACAAGGGGTTCCGCCTGCTCGAGGCGCTGGTGATCGCGCTGGTGATGGTGGTCGGGGGGTGCTTCCTCTTCGAGCTGTTCATCTCGCGCCCCGACCTGGGGGCGGTGGCGCGCGGGTTCGTCCCCACCGCCGAGATCGTCACCAACCCCGAGATGCTGTACCTCGCCATCGGCATCCTCGGGGCCACGGTCATGCCGCACAACCTGTACCTGCACTCGTCCATCGTGCAGACGCGCAAGTACGCCGAGAGCGCGGAGGGGAAGCGGGAGGCGGTGCGGTTCGCCTTCCTCGACTCCACGATCGCGCTGTCGCTGGCGCTGTTCATCAACGCCGCCATCCTGATCGTGGCCGCGGCCACCTTCCACCGCACGGGGAACACGCAGGTGGCGGAGATCCAGGACGCCTACCAGCTGCTCACGCCGCTGCTGGGGGTGGCCGGGGCCAGCACCGTGTTCGCGCTGGCGCTGCTGGCGTCGGGGCAGAACTCCACGCTCACCGGGACGCTGGCCGGGCAGATCGTGATGGAGGGGTTCATCGACCTGCGGCTGCGCCCGTGGCTGCGGCGGCTGCTCACGCGGGCCATCGCCATCGTGCCCGCCGCGACAGTGGCGATCTTGTACGGCGCGTCGGGGACGGCGAAGTTGCTGGTGTTCAGCCAGGTGATCCTCTCGCTGCAGCTGTCCTTCGCGGTGTTCCCGCTGGTCCGCTTCACCTCCGACCGTGCCAAGATGGGCGAGTTCGTCAACGCGCCGGCCACCCGGGTGGCGGCCTACACCGTGGCCGCGCTGATCGCGGGGCTCAATGCGTGGCTGCTGGTGCAGACCGCGCGGGCCTGGCTGGGCTGATGTACCGGCGCATCCTGGTGCCGCTGGATCGCTAGGGGACGGACGCGGCCATCCTGGCGCACGTGC
>CAZTVF010000226.1:0-4223 GCA_964616985.1 uncultured Planctomycetaceae bacterium | reverse complement strand
TCAGATCATACCGCGCCATATCAGGAATCGCAACTGCATCCGGGAAATCCGGGTTGATTGCGAAGCGCCCCGCGGGGGCCGGCGGCCCTTGCCGCCCCTGCCGGTCACCGAGGCTGCGGCGTGGCGTTGCGATTTTCCGCCCGCGGCGGCCCTGTAAGCCACGAAACCTCGTGCTCTGGACGATACCTGCCTGCGCGGTGCAGGCATGGAGGAAACGGTTATGGACATTTCTCGCAGGGATTTCCTGCGGCAGTTGATGGGACGCAAGACGCTGCAGCGGCTGGGCTCAGTCGCCACTGGCGGCCTGGGCGCCCTGGCCGAAGCCGCCGCCTCCCCTCCCCCGCCCTGCCTGACGGCCGAGGAGGCCGGACTCGAACTCGGCAGGCGCCATCGAGAAGGCTCGAAGAAACCTCATAGCGAAGGAGTTTGAACATGCAGTTGACCCGTAGAGATTTCCTGAAGGCCTCGTCGGCGGTCGCCGGGGCGGTCGGCCTGGCCGCCACTGGCATGATGAACCTCCCGCAGGCGCTGGCCAAGGAAGCCGCCAATGGCGGCGTGCCGGTGATCTGGCTGGAAGGCTCGGGCTGTTCCGGGTGTTCCGTCTCGCTGCTGAACACCGTGTACTACACCACCATCGATAATCTCCTGGTCAACACCCTCGACCTGGACTATCACGCCACCGTGATGGCCGCGGCAGGCGACCTGGCTGTCGCCAACGCCAACGCCACCAAGGCCAAGGGCGGGTACGTCCTGATCCTCGAAGGCGCCATCCCCACCGGCGCCAGCGGCCGCTACGGGCACCTGTGGGAAGGCACGACCATCGCCGCCGGCGTCAAGGCCTTCGCGGCCAACGCGGGCTACATCATGGCCGTGGGCACGTGCGCGTGCTACGGCGGCGTCAGCGGCGGCAAACCCAACCCCACGGGCGCCAAGGGCCTCGCGGCGTACCTGGCCTCGGTGGGCATCAACAAGCCGGTGGTCAACATCCCCGGCTGCCCCGCCCACCCCGACTGGATCGTCGGCACCGTCGCCTACATCCTCAAGAACGGCAAGGTGCCCACGCTGGACGCCAACGGGCGGCCGGTCGACTACTTCTCACACACCGTCCACAGCCAGTGCCCGCGCCGCCTCCGCAACTACGGGGCGGTCGGCTCGGCAGGCTGCCTCCGCACTGCCGGCTGCAGGGGCCCCGCGACCTGGGCCGACTGCCCGATGCGGGCATGGAACGCGGGCATGGCCAAGGGCGCGGGCGTCAACTGGTGCGTCGCCGCCAACTCGCCATGCCACGGCTGCACCGAGCCCAGCTTCCCCGACGGGATGTCGCCGTTCTTCAACACGCCCAGCGGCAGCACTGGCGGGTACGACCGCCACGATGACCACGACGACCACGACGATTGACCGGACCCTTCACTTTGTCACGAATTGCCAAGGAGCTAAATAATGCCAAGCGTAATTAAGATCGCCCCACTGACGAGAGTCGAAGGGCACTTGGACATCGAGGTCACCGTCGATCTCGTGAACGGCAAGAACCAGGTGGTCGACGCCAAGGCGGCCGGCACGATGTTCCGCGGGTTCGAGTCGATTCTCATCGGCCGCTCGCCCACCGACGCCACTCATTACACCCAGCGCATCTGCGGCGTGTGCCCGGTATCGCACGGCATGGCCGCGGCGCTGGCGCTGGAGGATGCCTTTGGGACCTCCGCACCGGCCAACGGGCGGATCATGCGTAACCTGGTCCTGGCCGCCAACTTCATCCAGTCGCACATCCTGCACTTCTATCACCTGCTGGCCCCGGACTTCATCAACACCACCGGCATCCTGGACATGTCGCCCTGGAGCCCGCGGTTCGTCACGCCCGACATGGTCGGCGGCGACACCGCCAAGACCCTGGTGAACCACTACGTGCAGGCCTTGGCCATGCGGCGCCGCGCCCACGAGATGGGTGCCATCCTCGGCGGCAAACTGCCCGACACGCCCACCTTTGTCGCCGGCGGGAACACCGACATCCCCACCGCCGCCAAGATCAAGATGTTCCGCGAGATTCTCACCGAGCTGCGGAACTTCATCAACTCCGTCATGCTGCCCGACGTGCTGGCGGTGGCCGGCGCGTTCCCGCAGTACGCCCAGATCGGCAAGGGCTGCGGAAACCTCCTGGCGTACGGCGTGTTTGACCTCGACTCCGGCGGCAGCACCAAGCTGCTCAAGCGAGGCCGCTACACCAACGGGCAGCTCGCCTCGGTCGACGCGACGCGGATCAAGGAATACGTCAAGAGCTCGTGGTTCACGGCCGCCAGCGGCAACCTCAACCCCGCCGCGGGCGTCACGCAGCCTGATCCGACGAAGGCTGGCGCGTATTCGTTCGTCAAGGCGCCGCGCTACCAGGACATCGTCCACGAGACGGGCCCGCTGGCCCGCATGTGGGTCAACGGCGATTACCGCAAGGGCATCTCCGTCATCGACCGCATCGCCGCCCGGGCGTACGAGACGAAGAAGGTCGCCGATGCGATGGACGGCTGGCTGAACCAGCTGACCGGCAACAGCGGCCTGCGGACCAGCCCCACGCCGTACTCCGGCACGGGCGTGGGCCTGACCGAGGCCCCGCGCGGCGCGCTGGGCCACTGGGTCCAGATCCGCAACTACACCGTCTCGCGTTACCAGGTCATCACCCCCACCGCATGGAACGCCTCGCCCAAGGATGATAAGGGCATCCGCGGCCCCATCGAGCAGGCCCTCATGGGCACGCCCGTGGCCGACCTCAAGCAGCCCATCGAGCTCATGCGAGTGGTGCACTCCTTCGACCCGTGCCTCGCCTGCGCCGTCCACATGGCCCGGCCCGGCCGCAAGCCCGAAGTGGTGATTCAACTCTAGTACCCAAGGTCGGCAGCGGACAACGTCGGCCAACCAGCAGCCAGTAGTCGTCGCAGACTACTGGCTGCAGGCGTTTGTGCCTGGATGGAGCCCCGCCGCAGTTCCCGCCGATGCCAACGCTCTCCCCGTCCTCCCGTCGCGTCATCGCCGCTGATCTTCCATGCCGGGCAAGCGGTGCCTTGATTTGCCCCCGCCCGCGGGTACCATAGCGGCATGGCCAATCCCAAGCCCATCACGTACAAGGATGCCGGCGTCGATATTGCCGCCGGAGATGAGATGGTCGACCTCATCAAGCCTCTCGTGCAGCGGACGCACGGCTCGCGAGTCATGGCCGGAATCGGAGGCTTCGCGGGGCTCTTCCGCCTGGACTTCGACGAGAAGCTCTTCAAGCGATCCTACAAGGAGCCCGTCCTCGTCGCCTGCACCGACGGCGTGGGCTCCAAGCTCAAGGTCGCCTTCATGATGAACAAGATCGATACCGTCGGCATCGATCTGGTCGCCATGAACGTCAACGACCTCATCTGCTGCGGCGGCGAACCGCTGTTCTTCCTGGACTACCTCGCCGTCTGCAAGCTCGAGCCCAAGCGCATGGCTGAGATCGTCAAGGGCATCAGCGACGGCTGCGTCGAGGCCAACTGCACCGCCATCCTCGGCGGCGAGACGGCCGAGATGCCCGACTTCTACAAGCCGCAGGAGTTCGACCTGGCAGGCTTTGCCGTCGGCGTCGTCGAGCGCAAGCGAATTATCGACGGATCCAACGTCGAGCCCGGCGACGTCGCGATCGCGCTGGCCTCCAGCGGGCTGCACTCCAACGGCTACGGGCTGGCGCGGCGCGTACTACTGGAACGGTCGGGCTACGACGTGAACGACCGCCCGCCGGAGCTGGAAGGTTTCTCGGTGGGCGAGGAGATGCTCCGCCCCACGCGGATCTACGTCAAGCCCGTGCTGGACATCCTGCAGCATTACCACCGCAAGAAGGTGGTCAAGGGCATGGCCCACATCACCGGCAGCGGGCTGCCGGGCAACCTGCCGCGGGCGATGCCCGAGGGGCTCACGCTGCGGATCAAGCGCGACAGCTGGCAGGTGCCGGCCATCTTCAAACTCATCGCGGCCAAGGGCCCGGTGGACCCGATCGAGATGATGAACGTGTTCAACATGGGCGTGGGGTTCGTGATGATCGTCGCGCCGAACTTCGCCGGCCCGGTGATGAACCGCCTCCGCGAACTCGGGGAGCGCTGCTGGATCCTCGGCAAGGTCCGCAAAGGCGGGCCCGAAGTGATGTGGGCGTAGGAAGAATTGGGGATTTCGGATTCGCAGATTCAAATCCGAGATGCATAAACGCGATGCTTCCGCAG
>CAZTVF010000225.1:0-4228 GCA_964616985.1 uncultured Planctomycetaceae bacterium | reverse complement strand
ACGCTGGTCAGCCAGACTGTCCTGCCCTCATCCACGATGGCGTTGAAGGGGCCTTGTGGCCGCCGCTATGCCGTGAGGGCATTGGAGCGGGAAGCAGCCCTGCTCCGCGATGCCCGGCGAGGCACCCGCAACGATACGCTCAACAGGGCCGCGTTCAGGATGGGCACGCTCGTCGGCGGTGGCGGCCTTAACCGAAGGTCTGTCGAGGAAGCCCTCTTGGATGCTGCCGTCGCCGTCGGGCTGGGGCGGGGCGAGGCCCAGGCAACGATTCGTAGCGGCTTGGGCTCTGGGATCCAGCGGCCCAGGCAGTTGTGACCGTCGGGGGCTCACCCAGACGGTTAGAAAAACGTGGGTACTATTTCTACAGGACTCCATCGACTAAGATGCTGTAAATGATCGTTATTATAATGCTTACGTCCAGACTCCGCTTCGGATGTGGCCCTTGCGTGCTCACCCAGGGACTGCCCGGGTCCAGCCAGCCAAAAGCCCGATAGCGAAAAAGACGATAACACTTGAAATGAACGATAACATGGTCTATGTTAGTGTGAAGTATTGATGTTACGGAGCCTATGTGCGGGTTGACCTCCGACAACTTGAGCAGTACTTGGACCAGACGCTAGGCGCCAAAGCAGTTTTGTCGCCATGGCGCGACGGCACGCGACTGGCGCCGTTTCTACGGGAACTCTACAGCTTCTGGGAGACCAGACTCCTGGGCGCTCCGTGCCTGCTGATGGTCGATGCCGGCGAACAAGAGCAGGCGGCGGCGGTGATCCGCAAGCACATCACCCAGGTGCAAACCAAATGGCCGGCCGAAGTCGTCTACGTGCGAGCCCGGCTGACGCCATACAACCGCAGGCGGCTGGTCGAACTGAAGGTGCCCTTCGTGGTGCCCGGGAACCAGATGTACCTGCCGATGCTGGGTGTGGATTTCCGGGAGCGCTTCAAGCGACTCCTCGCGGCGCCGAACCGCTTTAGCCCAGCCACGCAAGCGATGGTGATCCACTGGCTGCTCAAGGGGACCGACGAGCAGTTGACCCCCGTTCACATGTCCCGGTTGTTGGACTGCTCGACAATGACGATGACTCGGGCCTTCAACGAACTCGAGGCCGCGGAACTCGGCGAAGTCTCGCGGCATGGCAAGGAGCGTCGTCTCCGCCTTGTCGAGGCCAAGCCTGACATCTGGGCGAAAGCCCAGCCGTTCCTGCGGAGCCCTGTTGCAAAGCAGGTCAGCATCCGTCAGCCTCATCCCGCCCCTGAAGGCATCCGGGCCGGGCTGGCGGCGCTATCGCATTATTCGATGTTGGCTGCGCCGGCGCACCCGGTCATCGCCCTCTACGGCCAGGACTGGAAATCGCTGCCGCTGTGGCACAACAAGACTCCGATTCCCTGCCAGGATCCCGAAGCCCTTGGGATCGAGGTGTGGAGCTACAGGCCCAGCTTGTTCGCTGACCAAGGCGTCGTCGACCGGCTGTCGCTGTATCTGTCGCTCAAGGACAATGAGGATGAGCGGGTTCAGGCTGCACTCGAAGACATGATCGGGAGACTCGAATGGTAAAGGGCTTGGACATCTTCCGCGAGCGATTCCGCGGTTACTCTGACCGTTACGTGCTGATTGGCGGGACCGCCTGCGACTTGGCCATGGGAGAGGCAGGCCTGGAGTTTCGTGCCACCAAGGACCTGGACATCGTCCTTTGCGTCGAGGCGCTCGACACGGCCTTTGTCGAGGCTTTCTGGGCATTCGTCCGCGACGGCGGCTATCAGGTCCAGGAGAGAGCGGAGGGCGACAAGCAGTTCTACCGCTTCCAGAAGCCCAAGTTGGAGAACTACCCGTTCATGCTGGAGCTCTTCTCGCGGTCACCGGACGGCCTGCCGATCGCGCAGGGCAGTCACCTGACGCCCATTCCGACGGCCGAGGAGGTCTCCAGCCTGTCGGCGATTCTCATGGACGCCGAGTACTACGGCTTCATCCGTTCAGCAACGAGGAATATCGGCGACCTGCCCGTTGTCGGCCCTGAAGGTCTGATCCCGCTCAAGGCACGAGCCTGGCTGGACCTGACCGAGCGGAAGGCCAAGGGCGAAGCCATCGACAGCAGGGACATCAGGAAGCACAAGAACGACGTGTTCCGCCTGTACCAGATTGTTGACCCAGAGACGATGCTGGAGATCCCCGACAAGGTAAAGGCGGACATGGCTGCGTTCGTCACGCGAATGGCATCCGAGGGAGTCGACCTCAAGGCCCCCGGCATGCCCAAGGCTGACCTGGAATCCATCCTGGCCAATCTGCGGAAGCTGTACCGCATTGACTGAGTGCATCCGGACGCGCGGGCAGGGATAGACCCGCCAGAAGATGCACCCGCCTTTCACCATGCGGTGAAACTGGCCGAGCTAGCGAAATCCTGTGCTAGGACTCCCACGTAAGCCCCCCTGGAGCCAAGATGACTGACTTCAACGATGAGATGGCAGAGCACCAGGTCGCCTGGTGGCAGAAGCACATCGCCGACAAACGACAGGGAACGCAGAACGGCCAGATGCGGCCCTGGATCCTGCCGCCCGAACTCTGGGAGGAGGGACTCTGGCCGGGCATCCGTAGCGGCTCGGCATGCTCACTTCCCGAGTACCTCGCCACGCCCGGCAGAGAGGTCGAGAAGCACAAGGGCGTCCACAACCTGAAAAGCTCCTGGGTTGCATGTGCCAACCTGTACTTCCCGTTCCGCCAGGCCGCGGGCCTGCCCATGCTCGCTGGCTTTCTGAAGCAACACGTCTCGCCGCTGATTGAGGCCGTGGAGGCGGTTGAGTTGGAGTATGCCGAGGAGCCGCCGCTGGACCCGCAAACACTTCTGGGTGAGCCCGAAGGTGGCCACCGTGGAGCCAACCAGACTTCGCCCGACGTGGCGTTCAAGGTCCGGACAGCCACGGGCAAGGGGCTGATCCTCACCGAGAACAAGCTGGTGGAGCACTCGTTCTACCCGTGCTCAGGCCGGAAGCCCGAGGTGCGGAATCCCGACAGCGGCCGGTGCCTGGATTTCCAGAAGCTGATCGCCGACCTGCCAGGCCAGTGCTGGCAGCTCCAGTGGGAATCGGGCAGCAGGAAGAGCCGCAGGTACTGGGACCACGTCCGCCTCAGCGACCATGGCCGTTGTGTTCTGAGGCGGTGCCCAGCCGCAACCGGCGGCTATCAGCTCCTGCGACAGCAGGCCCTGGCGGAGGGCATCGCCGCCAGCGATCAGTACGAGGTGGTCGTCTCCTGCGTGGCCTACGACAGCCGCAATGGGGCCCTGATCGGCTGCTTGGGCGAGACGGGTATCGACAACTTCAGCACAGGCTGGGGCCCGCTCTTTGCGGGTAGAGCAGGCTTCGCGTCGTTCACGCACCAGCAGTGGGTTGCGTGGGTCCGCCAGCATGACCGTGAAGGTCGCTGGGCTGACTGGCTCGTTTACGTGTCCGAGCGGTACGGCTACGGCGAGTCCTGACGCCGGCCGGGCCAGCCTCACGACCGTAGGGCATGCAGCCCTACGAGCTTTGCTGTCCGTGGTCAATGCCTGCGACGATGCCCCACACCGGGAAGATGTTTGCCCGTAGTTCCGGCGGCCAACTTGGCGTGCAGCACGCCTTTCTCTCGCTGAAGTCGCCCCGCCAATGCCTGAATCTCCTTGCCCTTGCCCCGGACCATTATCATCTCGGCACAGAGATGATGGTCAAGGTGGACATGCGTGGTTGCCAGCACCGTCCCTGTGAAATGGTGTTGTTGCTCCGTCAGCCGCTCCGTCAGGCCGCGAGCGTGGTGGTCGTAGACCAGTGAGATTGTTCCCAGCAGCACCTCGTCGGTCTGCCACTCCAACTGCACCAGATGGTCGCGGATCAGATCGCGGATGAACTCGGAGCGATTCTTGTAGTCGGTCGTGCTGACAAGCTTCTCCAGCCTGTCGTACAAGGGCTTTTCGATGGATACGCTCAGTCGAACAAGGTCGGACATGTCTGTCTCCTCGGTCTTTGCGCCTATGCTACTGCGACAGCCACCCCCGTTCAACCGGCCTCGAACCGAACCTCGACAGTTATGGCTGCACCTCGAGGGCTGTCGCGATGCTTGCAGAACAGGAACGGATTTTTCTTGACGTGCCAACGGCCAGGTGTAGATTGGGCGGCGTTACAGGTGTCCCATGGATTTGGGACAAGAGGGAAGGCCGTGAGAATCGGCCGCGGACGCGCCGCTGTAACCGGTGACGACCGC
>CAZTVF010000224.1:0-4388 GCA_964616985.1 uncultured Planctomycetaceae bacterium | reverse complement strand
TATGCCCCATTGGACTCTCTCTGAATATCCGGCGGTTTATTGGGGGCAGGTCACAGGTAAACAGTAAACAGGAAGAGTCGAAGACGTTACTGATTACTGGCTTCCTGTTTACCGGTTACCACTCCTAAGGATTCCACCAGCAGGGGCCCTTGTCCTTGACGGCCTCGGCGGCGAGGGCGCGGGCGGCGGCGAGTTCTTCGGGAGCCAGGGGCTTGAAGTCGAGGGCGGCGTGGAAGGCGGCGTCCTGTTCGTTGGGGAAGCTCATGCCCAGCAGCGCCACGTCGGGGTCAATCGTCAGCGTGTACTGCACGCACTGGCGCGGCGTCAGGTGCGGCAGCAGCGGGGCGTTGGCGTCCTTGCCGCCGGAGCTGAACTTGCCGCGGGGCCGCTGTTCCAGCGCGCGGCCGTAGCCTTGGGTGTCGCCCACCAGCTTGCCGGCGCCGAAGGTCTTGAAGCACACCGTGCCGATGCCCTTTTCCCGCGTCAGAGGCAGGATCTCGTTGACGTACCGCTCGTGGCAGAAGGGGCCGATGGCGAACATGAGGATGTCGCAGCGGCCGCTGTCGATGGCCGCCCGCAGCACGTCGGGGTGGTGGCTGCTGATGCCGCGGAAGCGGGCGTTGCCGGCCTGCACCTGCTGGTCGAGCTGGTCGAGCCCGCCGCCGGGGGCGGCCATCTGGTTCCAGATATCCATGGAGGATACTCCATGGAACAGGAAGGCGTCGACCGCGTCGAGCTCGAGGCGTTTGAGGCTTTCCTGGACCTGCGGGGCGACGGGCTGCGTGGGGAAGTCGACCTTGTCGATGACGAACATCTCGCGCCGCCGGCCCTTGAGGGCCTGTGCGAGGATCATCTCGCTGTAGCCGTTCTCGTAGCCCGGCGCGGTGTCGATGACGTTGAGGCCGGCATCCATCGCCCGCCGCACCGTCGCGACGCACTGCTCCAGCGGCACCGAGCGGTCGGCCACGTCGCCGATGCCCAGCCGCGTGGCCGTGAAGCCCGTGCGACCCAGCGGACGTCGGGGATGAAAGAGGCGGCTCAACGGCGGGTCGATGGGTTTTGACATCGCGAGGGTCCTTTTGTTCTGGTTGGCTCGTTAACTCGTTATCTGGTTAACTCGGCCGGGCGCCAATCGGTGCCATGCCGAAGTTACCTGCCGAGCGCGGGTGGCGGCCTTCCCAGGCCGCCGCCCATCGGCGGATAGCATTCCTGGCGGCGGCCTGGGAAGGCCGCCACCCCGTCACTGATGGCGTCTTGGCGGCGGCCTGCCGAAAGGCCGCCACTCAACTATCGCCCAACCGGGTCCGTCGTGGCCCTAATACTGCTTGCGTTTCCTTCCCGGCGGGATGCCCAGGAGGTCGCGGTATTTGGCGACGGTGCGGCGGGCCATGGTAATGCCGTGCTTGGCGATCTCGACGACGATCTCGTCGTCGTTCAGCGGGTTGGCCTTGTCCTCGGCCTCTATGACTTCCTTGAGCTTGGCCTTGATCGCGTCCCAGGCTACGTCGGCGCCCTCGGAGGTGGTCTTGCCGCCCGAGAAGAACATCCGCAGCGGGTAGATGCCCCGTGGCGTCTGCACGTACTTGCCGGCGACCGCCCGCGAGACGGTGGCCACGTGCACGCCCACCTTGGCCGCCACATCGCCCATGGGCAGGGGCTTGAGGGCCTCGGGGCCTTGCTCGAGGAATTCCCGCTGCACGGCGAACACCTCTTCCACCACGCGGCGGACGGTGTTCTGCCGCTGCTGGATCGCGCTCATGAGCCACTGGGCCGAGCGGATGTTCCGCTGCACGAACTGCCGCGCCTTCTTGTCCACGCCGCGGTCCCGGGCCATCTTGCGGTACGCCTTGGAGACGTACAGCGACGGCACGTTGCCGTCGGGCATGGTCACCACCAGCTCGCCGCGGTCGTCGATATCGACGATCACGTCGGGCGTGATGATCGGGGCCGTGTGCTCGCCCACCAGCAGGCCCGGCCGCGGGTTGAGGTGGCCGATGTTCTCGATCGCACGCTTGATCTGCTCGATGCTCTTGCCGGTGCGGCGGGCGATCAGCGGCAGGCGGTTCATCTCCACGTCGCGGAGGTAGTGGCAGACCAGTTCCGTCTCCAGCGTCACGTCCTTGCCGGCGGCCGCGACGGCGCCCAGCTGGATCAGCAGGCACTCGCGCAGGTCGGCCGCCCCGACGCCCAGGGGCTCCAGCGTCTTGACCAGCGCCCACGCCGCGCGGAGCGACTCCAGCGGCAGCGGCGGCTGGGTCTGCTGGGCGAGCTCCTCCAGCGTCACGCGGAGGTAGCCGTCGTCGCTGATGTTCTGGATGATGAGCTCGCCGGCGGCCTTGACCGCGGGGTCGGCCTCGATGAAGGCCCACTGGTTCAGCATGTGCTCATCGAGCGACATGGCCGGGGCGGGGGTGTTGGCCATCGCGTCCATCTTGCGGTCGCGCTCGCCGTCGGAGGACACGGCCGGGCCGTAGTCGCCGAGGTCCTGGCCGTACTCGCTGGAGAATTCGTCGAGGCGCTGGAAGTCGTCGACGCCGTCGCCCTTTTCCTGGACGACCATCGCCTGCTCGCCGCGGTCGGTGCCCTCGTCCTCGATGACGGGGGCGGCCTGCTCGTCCACGCCGTCGTCCCGCATCTCCAGGACGGGGTTGGACTCCAGCTCCGCGTCGATCCGCTCCTGAAGAGCCATGATCGGCAACTGGAGAATCTCCATCGCCTGGATCATCCGCGGCGAGAGCCTCATCTCCTGCGAGAGCCGAAGTTGTTGCGAAGTATCGAGCCTCATTCCGTCACCATTCTACACGAAACATCGGCTAGGACAAGACGGTGGGATAGCAAGTTCCGTGCCATCTCGATTTCGGATTGCGGATTTCGGATTTCGGATTGAATTAAGATGCGTAGCGACAGCGTGTTAAGGCCAAGATGACGCGATTTGGATTTTTCTAGAGCGGGGCGAAATCATCTGGTTGAGGGACCTGCCTGCCGCGATGGTGGTGAGCAGATCTGGGTTAGAAGACCTAGGTCGATCTCACGCCCCAGAGAAGGCGTAAAATCCTGTCTTTCCAAGATCTTGCATTCAATCCGAAATCCGAAATCAAGAATCCGAAATCAGATTTTTCTCCGCTCATTCAGGGCGTCGGAAAGGATCGACTTATTCGCATACTCGATCTGGCCGCCGGAGGGCAGGCCGCGGGCGAGGCGGGTGATGCCGACGCCCAGGGGGGCCAGCAGGTTGGTGATGTGCAGCGAGGTGCTGTCGCCGGCGACGGTGGGGTTGGTGGCCAGGATGACCTCCTTGACCCCGCCGGCCTGGACGCGGGCGACGAGGGCGTCGAGGGTCAGATCCTCGGGCTCGATGCCCTCCAGCGGCGCGATCTGGCCCATCAGCACGTGATACACGCCCTGGTAGGCCCCGGTGGACTCGATGGCCAGCAGGTCCTTGGGCTGTTCGACGACGCAGATGACGCCTTTGTCGCGGCGGGGGTCGGCGCAGACGGCGCACAATTCGCCCTCGGCGATGTTGAAGCACTGGCGGCAGGGGCGGATCTTGGTCTTCACTTCCTGGATCGCCGACGCCAGGGCCATCGCCTCGGCCTCGGAGGTCTTGAGGATGTGAAACGCCAGCCGCTCCGCCGACCGCGCGCCGATCCCCGGCAGCTTGCCGAACGCCGCCATCAACCGCTCGATTGTCTCGCTATATCTGGCCATACGAAGCTTTCTGTCCACGAAGAAGACGAAGTCGCTGTCCACAGACCTGCCTGCCGGCAGGCAGGTTACACGAATTACACGAAGGAAGAAGAAGAGATAAGATTGGAGAGACCGACATCCAAAGACTCTCAATGCCTGCTCGTCCATAGCATTGGCGGCACACGCCGCGGCACTTTTGCTTACTCTTCTTCGTGCAATTCGTGTAATTCGTGGACTAAAGAGAAGACAAGTCCATGCCCGGAATCTCGACGCCGCCGGTGAGTTCCTTCATGGCCTCGGTCGCGGCGGCGATGGCGAGTTCCTGCGCGGCGGAGATGGCCGCGGTGGCCAGGTCGCCGAGCATCTCGGGCGTGAGGTTGGGGTCGCTCAGCAGCGACTTGTCAAACTCAATGCCCACGACCGTCAGCTTGCCCGTGACGGTGGCCTTGACCGCGCCGCCGCCCGCCTGGGCCGTGAAGCGGCTGTCGGCCAGCTTCTGCTTCATCTCCGGCAGCTTGGTCTTGAGCTCGCCCATCAACTTCATGATCTTGCCGATATTGCCGAACATGGTTGTCTTTCCTTATTCTTCGTCGGCGGGCTTGCCGAGGGTTTCGCCTTGCTCGCGGATGTCGATGACTTCGCCGCCGAAGAGGTTGAGCACCTCGCGGATGGCGGGGTCCTTGTGCACCTCCTGCTTCTGG
>CAZTVF010000223.1:0-4428 GCA_964616985.1 uncultured Planctomycetaceae bacterium | reverse complement strand
CGTACTTGCCCATGGCGAAGCCGGACACCTTCACCTCATGGCAGGGCTTCTCATCGGGCTCGCCCTGCTCCGACCCCATGGTGAACTTGCCGCCGGGAATCTGTACCAGCTCGGGCAGAACGGACGGCGTAACCTTGGGCAGAGCGACCGGCTCGACCTTGACCAGCTCGATGGCATCGATCAGGGCGCTGCCATAGTCGTCGTCGGCCGGGACTGCTTCGCCAAAATAGTGGCCGGGCAGCATCTGCAGTTTGAGCGTGCGCGTGCCGCTGTAGAGCGAGAAGAAGAACGAGACTGTCTCGAACTTGTCGCCTTCCGTCGGCGGTAGCCAGACCGGGATGAAATAGGGGAAGTCGTCCTGGCCCAGTTCCGCGCCATCGGCGAAGAGCGCCAGACGGGCCTCGCCGGGGCCTGGATTGCGGTAGATCACCCGCACGTTGTATGTGGCAGTGGTCAGACCGTCGACGCTCAGCGTGACGGAGCCCTCATTCTGGGCCATGATCTGCTTGATGTCGAGCTTCTTGGCATTGGCGTCGTACTTCTCCATGGCCGGCTTGACGGCCTTGACCTTGCCCCCCGTGACGACCGTTGCCTGCGGCCCCAGCGTGCCGCCCTCGGCCTCCAGGCGCTTGACGACCGGCCCGACGGCCGTGCCACCGGCCCAGGTGCGGAAGATGTGGTGCATATAGTGGAAGCTATTGCGCTCGTTCAGGTCGTCCGGCCCCAGGATCTGCCGCCGACCGACCGTCTCGGCCAGGACCTTGCCGCCGCGTTCCAGCGTCAGCCGCGGCGTGCCGGGGACCAGCGGCACCGAGGCGTGGCCGACACCGGCCGGCATCTCGAACTTCTGCTCCTTGCCGCCCAGCCGCACGGTCAGCGTCGCCGGGGCGGTGAGGAACGTATCCACGTAGACGAGATCCGCGTTGTCATCGTGAATCTGGTCGAAGCCGCCGGGGTAGTTCAGGCAGGCGTCGACCCACTGTTTCTTGTCGCCGTCCCATGCCTTGCGCAGCCAGATGCTGCGGTTGCGGTAAGTCACGAAGAAACGGTCCTGTGTGATCGCCGGCCTCTGCCCCGTCTTGAAGTAGGCGCTGGCATAGGCCGTCGCGTGCAGGTAGCTCTCGTCGCGGCTGAACAGGTGCCGCCCGGAGCCCCAGGGCCAGCGGCCGGGCATCAGGGCGGAGTCCTCGTTGAAGTCGTTCCAGATGACCAAGCTGATCCAGTCGGCGCCGTCGTTGATCGCGCCTTGCCACTGGTCGAGGTAGCCGCCCATCCCGCGATAGTCCTGAAGGTTGGCGCTGTTGTAGTTGGGCATGACGCCGGCGGCGAACAGCTTGCCGAGCTTCTGCGTCACGCGGCGGCCCAGGGCGTTGGCGCTGATGTGGTTGCCGAGTTGTTCGGCCTGGAACATCATCAGCCCGTCGATCTGCGGCGCGACCTCGGTCTTGAACATGTCGGCGAACGTTTCGTAACTGGGGTTGTAGGTGAACCGCGGCCTGGAGTTGAGGCCGGCATCGGGCATCAGGAACGGCTTGACCCCCAGAGCCTCCAGCGGCTTCAACGCGAGGGGAATCATCGCGTGACCACAGTAGGTGACGAGCACGGGCCTGCCGTCCTGCTTGAGGTAGTTGGGGTGGTCTTTGAACTTCATGACCATGTCGGGGACCCATTTTTCGAACGGACTGACGGAGTATTCGGGCGCCATGGCCAGCTTGAAACCGGTTCCGAGCTGTTTGGCGGCCTCGAAGAAACGCTCCGAGTTCTTGACGTAACCGTTCTTTTCATCTCCCCAGCCTCCCACATCGAGCAGGAATCCGTCGATGCCGTGGCGCTGGGCCAGCTCGATCTCCTGCTTGTAGCGTTCCACCGAACCGCCGAAACAGACCATGTACCAGCAGAGCACCAGCCGCTCCGGTGCCTTGGCCGCCGCCGGCCCGGTCGCCGGCTGCGAGGCCGCCGCCTGCCCCATCGCCGCGGTCGAAATCATGCCGACCGTCAACATCGCCAGTACCGCCGCTACCGCCGTCTTCCGCATCATGTGTCGCTCCTTTTGGGTACGGGAATGGGACCGCCGTTCCCACTCGCCAACTGGTTGCGGCCGGCCAGCGTTGGCCAAGGCCGGATTCGTCACGAACGGGGACTTCCAATAAACCGTCACGTCGGTATAATGCGGTTGCGCCAACGAAGTTTCGGATATTCTGCGGGATCGCGAACGTCGCTCTGAACCTGGAGCGGAGCAATCGCATCCATTGGCTCCAAACGGCCCCGGAGGAATGCGAGTGCCCCCTTGTCGCTACGGCCGGGGGTGCTCGCCCTCGTGCGGGCCGGCCACGTGAGAGCGGTAGTACACCAGTTCGTCGGGCAGCGACGGGTCGAGCAGCCGCCGGCTGACCAAGTCCACCGCCAGCGTCGCCAGGGCCTCGATGTCGATCTCGAAGCGGAACACAGGCAGGGCGAAGGCCAGCGGCGCCTGCTTGTTGGTGTGCACGGCGATGCGAGGCCGCCAGTCGCCGGCGGCGACCAGCTCGGCGGTCAGGCCCATGGCCACGCGGTCGTCGACGATGACCAGTCCGTCGGGGCGGCGGCCGGCGGGCATGTCGAGCAGCCGCCGGGCGATGGTCCTGCCTGCCAGCACGCCCTCGCCGGCGTACAGGGGGGGCAGGTGCTCGATGGGGCGGCCCACCGCCCGCAAGCCGCGGGTGAACCCCAGCCAGAACCGGCCTTGGTTGGGGTCGGGGGCGCCCTGGCTGACGATGGCCAATCGTCGGCAGCCCTGGCCCGCCAGCAGCGACACCGCCTCGGCGGCCATCGGAGCCTGGTCGATCACCACCCCCAGCGACGCCCGCTCCCACCACCAGACGTAGCAGACGGGGATTCCCTTGCGGGCGGCCCATTGCCAAGCCGCTCCTCCGGTGTGGAAGTTGGTGACCACGGCGTCGACGGTCCGAGCGGCCACCGCCTCCGTCAGGCCGAGGAACTGCTCGGCCGGCGGCAGTTCGGTCGTCGGTCCGCCGGCCGGCGGGTAGACCTGGCACCGGTGCCCAGCCTGGAGAATTCGCCACTGGAGGAAGTGCGCGAGCTGCGCGAAGAAGGGCACCTCCAGCATGTGATGGGCCGGAGGCAGCAGCAGCGCCACCGACCACAGCCCGGGGATCGTGCTTGCCAGGTCGGCCACCTGCGTACCGAGCTTGCTCTTGCGGCTGAGGATCCCGGCGTCCGTCAGCATTCGCATGGCCGACGAGAGGGTGTCGTTGCTGAAGCCCAGGAGCTTTCGCATCTCCTGCTGGGGCGGCAGGCGGTCGCCCTCGGCCAAGCCCCGGGCGTGGATGTAGCGCACGACGGCCTTGGCGGCCTTGACCACACGCTGCCCGACCGAATCGCCGTCGGCTCGAATCACAGGCGCCTCGCCTCTTGAATGTGCGGAACTATCTTGACGCTACCGAATTATACCGACATGACGGTTTATTGGAAGTGCCTTTTGTCACGAATCCGGCCCCGGCCGACGCCGGCCGGACCCAACGGCCATGTGCTTGAGAATAACGTCCCGATTCACCTTTGCCAGCAGGAGCGACCCATGATTCGGAAGACAGCGGCGGCGGTGGTACTGGCGGTAGTGACGGTCGGCGCGATCTCGACCGCGGCCCTGGGGCAGGCGGCCTCGCTGCCTTCCGGTCCCCATGCCGCCGGGCCACGTCCCAAGAAGATCTACGCCCATTACATGGGCTGCTATCCCGTGGCAGCCGCGGCCACCGCGTACCACCGCGCCCAGGACGCCCACAAGCCCCGCCACGACGGCAACGGCCAGTTCGACGCCATCGGCGACCGCTGGCGCAATTGGCCGCTCGTGCCCGACGGCATGAACGTCTCGCTGGAGGCCTCGGCCGACCTGGAGATCCGCCGGGCACTTCGCGGCGGCATCGACGGCTTCGCCATCGACGCCTGGGCCGGCGGCGACGGGGCCAAGGCCATGTTCGACGCCCTGTTCAAGGTTGCCGAGCAGAAGGACTACCCCTTCGAGATCACGATCTGCCTCGACGCGGGCATCCAGGACAATCGCGGTCTGGCCGCCTCCATCAAGTACATGCTCGACAAGCACGGGACCAGCCCCAAACTCGCCCGCCGCGACGGCAAGCCCCTGGTCTTCGGGTACATCTCCTCGTTCATCGGCTTCCGCCACGGGGCCGAGATGCTGAAGAAGCAGCCGGAGTTCGCCGAGGCCAACGTCCGAGACCTTCAAACCGACCCCAAGCTCCGCCTCAGCGAGGAGGGCTGGCAACTGATGGCCGACGGCCTGTCAGACATGCAGAAGACCGTCGGGCAGGACCTGTTCTTCCAGTGGTGCATGGGGGCGTTCTTCCACCAGGTGCCCAACGGCAAGTGGACGCAGGACGACCTGGTTCGGGCGGCCGGCTTCATGGGCCGGCGGTT
>CAZTVF010000222.1:0-4627 GCA_964616985.1 uncultured Planctomycetaceae bacterium | reverse complement strand
GCGGCGATGGACCTTGCGGATGAAATAGCTGAGCATCGCCTCGGTGATGTCGAAATCGGCGATGACGCCGTCCTTCATCGGCCGGATGGCGCTGATGGACCCGGGCGTCTTGCCAAGCATTTCCTTGGCAACAAGACCGACCGCGTTGCCGTTGTCAAGCACCTGGTTGGTGCCCCGACGGACGGCAACGACGGATGGTTCATTCA
Source organism: uncultured Planctomycetaceae bacterium (assembly GCA_964616985.1). Taxonomy (GTDB): domain Bacteria; phylum Planctomycetota; class Phycisphaerae; order SM23-33; family SM23-33; genus CAZTVF01. The sequence goes on along the minus strand of CAZTVF010000222.1, from coordinate 4,421 downwards.
GCACAATACCCTGGCCGCGGACGCAGACCAGGGTATTGCAGGTTCCCAGGTCGATGCCCATGTCCAGGGAGAACATGCCCATTATCGAGTCGAAGATCATTGGCCGGGCTGTCCTCCGGGGACGTTAGGCACCCTTCAGCGGACCGAACAGGTCGCCAAAGGATAGCCCGTACCCCACTAGCAGCGTCTTGAGGCAGATTGCCAGCGTGACGCCGAGTGTGATGATCGCCACCAGCAATAGCGCCGTGTAGACATTCGGCTGGGCCTTGACGGGAACAACGAGCCCGTTGGTATTCGGTGTACGACTCATCTGATTACCTCTCGATGCTCTGGACCTTGTCGCCCTGCATCGGATCAAGTTTCTTCTTCACCACGACACCGGCGGCAGCGCTGTCATCCACTTCGCGGACTTCCAGCTCGGCCACGAACTGGCCCTCGCGGTAGATCATGAACATCATGCCCTGCTTGACGCCCTTGGTCGAGCCGATGTTGATCGACGCGATGCCGCCCTTGATGGCGGTCAGCGTGCCGTTGACCTTGGGGGCCGGGCCCGAGGGGGTGCCATCGGTCGCCGTAGCGCTGGCCACGCCGCCCTTCTTGGACTCCAGGTCAGAGACCACCTGCTTGAGGCGATCGATCTCTTCCTTTTGGAAGTCCATCTGCTTGTCGCGACGCTCGAGCTCCAGGGTGGCCTGGTTGAGCTTGTCGCTGCTCTGGCGAGCCTCGGCGGCGACATCGTTCTTGCTCTTACGCTCTTCGTTGAGCTCCTTAGCCAGCGCCTCGTTGCGCAGGCCCAGGGCAACCTGGTCGGCGGCGAGCTTCTCCATGCTGGTGTTCAGCTTGCCCAGCGAGACCTTCAGGGACGCGTTCTCGTTCTTGGCCTCTTCCAGCTCGCGGGTGCGGGCGGTGAGATCCTTGGACGAGGTATCACCAACGTTCTTGGCGTTGGCTCGCTCGAGCTCCAGGTCGGACTGCAGGCGTTTGGCCACCAGCTGGGCCTGCTGCGCATGCTGGGCGAAGCCTTCGTTCCGAGCCTTTTCGGCCGCGTACTGGTCCTTGTAGTTCGGCGGCACGACAGCCATATTGATCATCGTCACGCAGCCAAACAGCACCAGAACCACCAGCACGACCACGCTGATCTTGGTTAAGATATTCAAGCCAGATCTCCTTCGAACAAAAACGGTGCAGGACTCTACGACTCACACAACTGAACGGCGGATATAAGATGGCATCTATAAGGCCATAACCGATTGTGATTTTATTGGGGCCTCATGTCAAGTCAAAGAAATTCCCAAATCCAAGAGTTTTCAATCTTTTGCGCCGGACGACTGCAGCTTGGGGCCCTTGGGGGCCGGTCCGGGCGTCTCCGAATCGCTTGCCTTGGGGGGCGCCGCAGGCTGCGCAGAGGCCGCGGGGGCCGCCGGCGCCGCACCGGCCGACTCGCCGGCCAGACGGATCACCGACATCGCTGCGGCCACGCGGACCGGGCCGTCGGGGCTCGTCAGCAGCGGCTGCAGGAAGCGGACCGCCCCGGGGTTCTTCATGTAGCCCAGGCCGATGGCGGCCAGACGCTGCAGTGAATACACGTCCAGCTCGGACGCCGTGTTGTCGGTGCCGGCCGCCGATTCCATTTCCTTGCGGGGGTTGCGGGCGCTGATCGCGCAGATGCGGTAGCTCTCCAGCGTCACCTCGCCCAGGCGGGCCAGCACGGTGGCCGCCAGCACGCGGACGCGCGGCGAGTTCCGCGACGACAGCAGCTCGTGCAATATCTGCATGTTCCGCGGCGAGGCCTCTCGCCCCAGCGCGGGAATCGACGCCAGCCGCAGGTCCAGGTACGGGCCGCGGGTGTAGGATTCCAGCAGCGATTGGCTGGCGGCATCGCCCAGGGCGCCCAGGGCCTCGTACAGCGAATACTTCGTGTTCTCGTCGCGCTCATCGACCAGCACGGTCTTCAGCGGCCCGATGGCCGAGGGGTCGCCGATCTTGCCCATGACCATCGCCGCGTTGGACCGCACGCCCGCCTCGCGGTCCTGCAGCAGGTCGGCCAGGTCGCCCGTGTGCGACAGATTGCCCATGCGATAGAGCGCGTAGATGATCGCGGCGTACACCCGCTTGTCCCGCTCGCCGACCTTGAGCTTGGCCTTCTCGGCCAGCGTGGGCTCGGCAGGCTTGTAGGCGATGTCGCCCAGCGCCATGGCCGCGGAGAACCGCACGATCGCGTTGGGGTCTTCCAGGGCCTGCTTGAGCATCGGCCCCGCCTGCGTGCCCATCACCTGCACCATCGCCTCCAGGGCATTGGCCCGCGTGACGGCGTCCTTATCGTCGGCCGCCTCGCGAAGCACCGTGCGGGCGTCGACCACCAGCTGGCGCATCTCGCTGTCCGAAGGCTGCGGGTTGCAGCCAGCCAGGGCCGCGGTCGCGGCCGCAAAGGCCAGCATCAGTAGACGAGTTGTTCTATTCAAAGATCACTCCTTCGCCTTTGGCCGCCAGGCCAGCACCGCGGCCAGGATGGCGGCGGCCAGGCTGACGAGCCACGCAAAAACGTCCCCTGCCAGACTATACACAGTGGCGCGGCTGTCCACAAGCACGCGCGGGCCGTGCTGGACCGAATCGTCGCCCCCGGTGCGGCCGTCCAGCAACAAAACCCCGGCTATCATCGTACGCGCGTTGTTGGCCGTTAGCTGGGAAACAATCCGCCCGCACGAATCGACCGACGCCGTGATGCCCGTGTTCACCGCCCGCACCACCGGCACGCGGTTCTCGATCGCGCGGAAGCAGTAGTGCGCCAGGTGCTGGGCGTGCTCGGTGCTTCGCAGCCGCTCGCCCCCCCGCTGCCAGATGAACCAGCCGTCGTTGGACAGGTTGGCCAGCAGGTCGGCCTTTCTGGGCCCGGCGGCCACGAGCTTGCGGCACTCGTAGTCGAACGTGCCCTCGTAGCAGATGGGCGTGGCGATCTGCCATGTCGGCCCCCCGCCCGCCCGCGAGCCCAGCGTGAACTGGCGGTAGCCCTTGCCGGGCTCCAGCTGCGACATCACCGGCGGCACGAACGTCCGCAGCACATGGTGCAGCCACGGCCAGCCCTGCTTGAACGGCACATACTCGCTGAAGGGCACCAGGTGAACCTTGGAATAGTACTCCGGCAGGCAGCCGTTGGCGTCGAACCACAGGGCGCTGTTGTAGATCAGCGGCTCGCGGTCCTCGAATTCCACCGCGCTGCCGCCGCCGAGGATCGGGCAGCCCAGCCGCCGCGAGAGGGTCTGAATCTGCAGCGAATGGCCCTCGATGCCTTCCAGGAAGCGGATCGTCTACAGCCTCGCCTCCAGTTCCTCGCCCTGCGGCCGATTGGCCCCCGTGCGGTGAACCTGCTCCCGCAAGATGGATAGACGCGTGCGGCAGATGGTCATGTGCTGCGCGTTAAGGCCCGTGGGCACCATGCTCTCGGGCAGGATGACCAGGTCGCAGTCCTTGCCCTCCAGTCGCGAGGCGAGTTCCAGGTGCCGCTGCAGGATCTTGTCCTGCGACGGCGAGGGCACGCCCAGGGCGATCGGGAACGATTCCTGCACCAGCCCCACCACCGGTCCGGGCGTCTGCGCGGGCTGGCCCAGGCGCCACTGGCCATACACATTCATCCCGATGCATACCACCGCCACGGCCGCCGCGCCGATCGTCCGCATTCGCATCGAGACCCGCGGGACCCCCGTCTGGCGGCGGCGAACCAGCCACAGCACCCAGTCCACCACAAGCCCGTTGACCATGCCCACGAAGAACGACACGCCATATTGGCCGGTGACGTCGACGATCTGGATCAGGCCGGTGTTGAGGTACTGGCTCTGGGCGAGGAAGAACCACGGGAAGCCGCTGATGACGTACGAGCGGGCGAATTCCAGCGCCACCCACACCGTCGGCAGCACCAGCCACATCGGCCACGCCCGCCGCATCGCCGCCCGGAGCACCGCCGCCGTCAGCAGCCAGTACAGCGAGAGGTAGAACACCGCGCCGAGATAGCCTTCCAGCGTGACCCAGTACAGCCAGTACACGCTGGCGGCCGAGAACAGCAGCCCCCCCGCCCACGCGACCACGACGGGCCAGCGCTTGCGGCCCCACAGGGCCAATGCCAGCGTCCACGGCGCCAGGGCCCCGTACGCCAGCGGCCACAGGTCGAACGGGGCGAACGACGCCAGCAAGGCCGAGGGAGTGATCACCAGCATCGCCACGGCCGCCAGCAACCCCGCCCCGCCGCGCCGCCCCGGGGACGAGGACGCGGGCGTGGGGTTGTCCAACGCCTGGATCTGATGCTTGACCTTGGCTGGATTTACCGCATGACGCAGGCGGGCCAAATGCCGACCCTCCGTGAGCTATTGAGAGGAAAGTTCATTCTCATACTATTCTGCGAAGCCCCCGCCGGTTCGTCAAGCTTTGCC
>CAZTVF010000221.1:0-4689 GCA_964616985.1 uncultured Planctomycetaceae bacterium | reverse complement strand
CCGAGGTTGAGGGGCGGACGGTCTGCCTGGTCCGCGAGCGCGGCAACATCCTGCGTTTCCGCCGGCACGCTTTCGCCCCGGTCAAAGCAGGTCGCCTGCGTCTGGCCGTCCACGCCACCTGGGGCAGCCCGAATGCCGAGGTGTTCGACTTCCGGGCCTATGGCACGGAGGGCGAAGCATGACGGCTCGTCCCAGCATCCTATTCCTATTCTCCGATCAGCACCGCGCCGATGGCATGGGCTGCGCCGGGCATCCGGTGGTGCGAACCCCCAACCTGGACCGGCTGGCGGCCGCCGGCGTCCGCTTCGCCAACACCTACTGCACGACTCCGCTGTGCATGCCTTCGCGCGTGAGCTTGGCCACGGGACGCTTCCCGCACAACACCGGCAACAACTCCAACAACGAGGGGTATCTTTACCCCGACACTCCGATGATCAGCCATGCCTTCCACGACGCCGGCTATCGCACGGCGTTCCTCGGCAAGCTGCACCTGTGTCAGGCGGCGAAGGCCGGCAGTCCGGAGTGCGACGACTGGTGCCGCGCAGCCGGCTACGACGACTGCATGCCGATCCATGGCAAAGCATGGAGTTGCGTCTTCGAAGAACCGGACTTCGACGCGTACCTGAAGTGGCTCGCCACCACCGGCAGGCTCGAAGCCTTCCGGCAGGACTACCGCGAACGCAGTTTTGGCTGGAAGTTTCCGGAGATCACGCCCAAACCCCACGGCTATGCCGCGCCATCCGTACTGGAACCGGAACAGCACCAAGACGGGTTCATCACGCGCAAGGCCTGCGAGTGGCTGGAACAGGCCGATGGCGAGCAGCCCTTCTTCTGCTGGGTCAACTGGGGAGGCCCACACGATCCATGGGATGCACCGGGGAAGTTCGGCCGCATGTACGATCCGGCTGCCATGCCGCCGCCCCTTGGCGACAAGCTGGAGAGGGCGCCGGAGAAACTGCGCGCGCACGCGCGGAAACATACCGGCGGCATGCCGGAAGACGCCTGGCGGGCGGTCATGGCCCAGTACTACGGCTCGATCAGCTTCATTGACGACGGGATCGGCCAGATTCTCGCCGTCCTCGAAAAGCGAGGTCTGCTGGATAGTACCATCGTGGTCTATGCCAGCGACCATGGCGAGATGATGTTCGACCACCAGATGCTTCACAAGGAGATCATGTACGAGGCATCAAGCAAGGTGCCGCTGATCGTCCGGCTGCCCGGCGCTAAAACACGCACCGTGACGGCGACCGTCTCACTCATCGATCTGGTGCCCACGCTCCTGGACCTCGCCCGGGTGGACCGCAAGGCCATGCCGGTCCTGCACGGCACTTCGCTGCTGCCCGATCTGCGCGGCGAGGCGCGCGCCGACCGCCCGGTCTTCTGCGAGATGGACCATACGAAGATGATCCGCCAGGGCCCATGGAAGTACAGCACAGACCCGGAGTTCGAGATCGACCAGCTCTTCAACCTCGACGACGACCCGGATGAACGGGTCAATCTCACCTCCCGGCCCGAACATGCTGTCCGCATTCACGGCTTCCGTAAGGCGCTGCTCGACTGGATGATCAACACCCAGAATGTCCCCCTGCCGCGCGGGATAAAGGAGTAGCCTATGGCTGGCTGCGCGCCGCAACGTCCGAACTTCCTTGTCTTCTGCGTCGACCAGATGCAGTCATATTGTCTCGGCTGCAACGGCCACCCGGTGGTGAAGACACCGAACATTGACGCGCTGGCGGCGCGCGGGGTCAGCTTCCGCCGTGGCTACTGCAATAATCCCGTCTGCATGCCCAGCCGAGCGACCATGATTACCGGCAAGACGCCGCGCCAGCACGGCTTGCTCACCAACGGCAACAGCCTTGCTCCCGACGTCCCCACCGTGACGCAGGCGCTCGCCGATGCCGGCTATCGCACGCACAGTTCCGGCAAGCTTCACTTGCAGCCCTTTGGCGGCTTTTTTGAAGAGAACTCCGAATCCCTGGAACTGGGCCGGAGGTGGCGGACACGTGAACTGGCGAGACTGCCTGTCCCATACTACGGCTATCAGATCGTCGATTTCGTGGGTGGGCATGTGAACTACGCCTTCGGCGAATATCGCGCCTGGCTGGAAGAACACCATCCCGAGTCTTCGCAAAAACTGGTCAAGGACCAAGCCTATTACACCTGTGGCGAGGGCTTCCGGTTGGCCATCCCGGAGGAGCACCACTACAACCACTGGATTGCCGACCGAAGCATCGCGTTCCTCGAACAACACGATCGCAACAGGCCTTTCTTTCACTTTTGCAGCTTCCCAGACCCGCATTTTCCCTTCGCGGCCTGCCGGCCGTACAGCGAGATGTACGATCCCCGGAGTCTGCCGCTGCCGGACACGCTGAAGGCGCGGGCAGACCTCTGCTCGTACCTGGCCCAGAAGTCCGATGGCAGGGGCCCGGCCAACCCGGAGGAGATTCGCGAGATTCTGGCCCAGACCTACGGCATGATCAGCCATGTCGACGCCAACATCGGCAGCGTCATGGCCGCGCTGAAGGCCGGCGGGCTGGAAGAGGACACGGTGATCCTCTTCATTGCCGACCACGGCGAATACCTCGGCAGCCACAACCTGCTCTACAAGGGCGTCTGGCCGTTCGAGGAACTCTGGCGCATTCCCTTCATCGCGGCCGGTCGGGGCGTCCAGCCCGGCGTGTGCGAGGTGCCGGTGAGCCTGCTAGATCTGACGCCGACCTTCCTCGACTACGCGGGCCTCGATCCGCTGGCGCTGGACACACGTGGTCCGGGACCGCTCAAACGGCTGCCGCCAGCAGGCCAATCGCTGCGTCCTTTCATGGAAGGACAGCTTACGGCACCGCACGAGTCGCTGGTGATGGAATATGATGAGGACCTCGGCGATTCTCCCGTCTGCCGCCTGCGCGGCCTGATTGACGGCGACTGGAAGCTCGTGCTCTACGGCGGGTTCGACGATGGCGTGCTGTTCAACCTCGCCGACGACCCGCAGGAATTGCGAAATCTTTGGAGCGAACGGCAGGCGCAAGGCCGAAAGGTCGAATTGCTGGCGCGCCTCGTGCAACGCCTCGCCCAGACCGACCGCTTCGACACCACGCGGAAGACAGGAGCCTGAATGTGCCGATGAACATCGTCTTCATCATGACCGACACCCAGAACCGGGACATGGTCGGCTGCTACGGCAACCAGGGCATGAACACGCCCAACCTCGACCGCCTGGCGGCGGAGGGCATCCGCTTCGACCGCGCGTATACGACGTGCCCGGTCTGTACGCCGGCACGCGGTGCGATCTTCAGCGGCCTGCACCCGCAGATCAACGGAGCCTACTGCAACAACGTAGCCCCCCATCGCCACGTGCCGCTGATGGGCGAGATCTTCCGGCACTTCGGCTATCGGGCCGCCTATACGGGCAAGTGGCACCTGGACGGCGCGGGCTACTTTGGAGACGGCGTGCCCGGCGGCGGGTTCGAGCCCGACTGGTGGTACGACGGCAAACGCTACGCCCAGGACGTCGGTAGCGAGATGTTCTCTCGCTACAAGACCTGGAAGAACGCCGCCCAGCTTCGCCAATGGGGGTTCACCGAAGAGAATATCTGGGGGCATCGCGTGGCGGACCGCGCGATCGACTTCCTGGACAAGGTTGGCGACGAGCCCTTCATGCTCGCCGTCAGTTTCGATGAACCCCATGGCCCCTTCGTTGCGCCGCCGGAATACTGGGAGGGCTTCGACCCGGCGAAGGTCCCGATGCGTCCTAACTTCGGGGCTTCGCTCGACGGCAAACCCGACCTGCAGCGCTGGCAGGCCGCCGGCAAAGCTCACCCGATCAGCCCCAAAGACTGGCCGGGATACGCGGCCGGGCTGTCGGCTTTCATGGGCTGCAACAGCTACATCGACCGGGAGATCGGGCGGGTGATCGCCGCCGTCGATCGCCGACACGCGGACGACACCTTGATCATCTACACCTCGGACCACGGCGACATGCTGGGCAGCCACCAGCTCCTGGGCAAGGGGCCCATGATGTACGAGGAGATCACTAACATCCCATTCATTGCTCGCGTTCCCAGCGGCCCGCGTGGCGCGATGAGCACCAGCTTGGTCAGCCACATCGACATCATGCCCACGCTGCTGGACTACGCCGGCCTGGAAGTGCCCGCGAGCCTGCAGGGCGTCAGCCTGCGCCCGACGCTGCAAGATCCCCGGGCGTCTGTGCGCGAGCACGCCCTCATCAGTTGGACACGGTTCGCCATCAACCACGATTCCTTTGGCGAGTTCCACCCCATCCGTTGCGTCACAGACGGCCGATTCAAGCTGGCCATCAACCTGCTCGACACGGACGAGTTTTACGACCTGCAGGAGGATCCGTACGAGATGACGAACCGAATCGGCGACGCGGCCTTGGTCGCCGTGCGCGACCGGCTGCACGACGCTCTGCTGGCCGAGATGGACCGTATCCGAGATACGGCCCGGAGCTACCGATGGGCCCATCGCCCCTGGCGTTCCGCCGCCCGGCCTCGGACTCCGTACGCAGGTGCGCCGGGCCGGGGTGCCCCGCGAGGATTCAGTTTTCAAGAAAGGGAACCGCTATGAACCCCGATCCACTGCCTTGCCCGGACTACAAGGTCACCGTCAACAGACGCCCCGTCGCCGTCCACGGAGCCAAGAGCTGCAAGGCGCCCTTCCCGTTCAAGGTGT
>CAZTVF010000220.1:0-4697 GCA_964616985.1 uncultured Planctomycetaceae bacterium | reverse complement strand
TGCATCTCGGATTTGAATCTGCGATTGCGGATTTCGGATTGCGGATTGAAGAGCTTCGCCTAGCTTGGATTGTTGCCGCGGCTTGTCCGTTCGCCTCTGTGAGTCCCTGGGTGAGTGAGAAGAACGCACAACCTGCGCCAACGATCTAGATACGCTCCGCTCTTCAATCCGCAATCCGCAATCCGCAATCTGAAGCAGCGCGTCCAAGATCCATGCACATCTCACGCCCTCGACCTCGTCCTACCGATGCGGCCCCTGCCCCCAGTGCAGCTTGGAGGCGAGGGTTTGGAAGAACGTCCTCCCGGGGTGGGGCAGGAGGAACATGCCCACGGGGGCCTTGCCGACTTCGATCACGGCCCCGTCGCACAGCGTGCTGGAGATCTGCCCGTCGATGATGACGGCGGAGCCCGAGTTCACGCGCGTGGCGGTGATGCGAACGGTTTTGTCGCCCCGGACGATGATGGGGCGGATGGAGAGGCTGTGGTTGGCGATGGGCGAGACGACCATCGCGTCGACCGAGGGCTCCAGGATCGGCCCGCCGACCGACATGTTGTAGCCGGTCGAGCCGGTCGGCGTCGCGACGACCAGGCCGTCGCCGAAATACCGCGCGATGTGGCGGTGGTCCTGGTTCAGGTCCAGGTCGATCATGCGGAAGGGGGCGCCCGCCGCGATGGCCACGTCATTGGCGGCTACGAAGCTCGTGCTGTGCTGGCCGCAGTCGGTGATCCTCACGGCCAGCATCATGCGTTCTGCCGGGGCGACGGCGCCGTCGAGGATCTCGTCCAGATGCTGCTGCAGGTGCTCGATGCTGTACTCGGCCAGGAAGCCGAGTTTGCCCATGTTCACGCCCATCATGGGGATGCGGCTGCCGGCCAGGGCGCGGGCGGCCGACAGCAGCGTGCCGTCGCCGCCGAAGACGACGCAGACGTCGCAGTGGCCCAGGTTCGCCGGCAGGGCCATCGCCGGCAGCACGCCGACGATCTTCGCTCGCTGCAAAAACCACGGGCGCAGCGCCTCGATCTGCTCGGCCACACCGGGCTTCTTCATGTTCCCCAGGATCAAGATGGATTTGCTGGCCATCGGATTATCTTATACCGCATCCCCCGCCGAGGGAATAGGCAGGGTGGCGCTGGTAAGGGCGATGGTGGTAGGGTGCGTGGCTCGCCACGCACCAACCGCCGCGCCTGGGCACGGTGCGTGGGCAAGCCACGCACCCTACCACACACGCCGCGCGCCAACCGGTACGCATCGACAGGCGCACGTGCACCGCGTCACTTCACCTCGAGCACTCGCACCTTACCGTCGGCCCGGAGCTCGAGCAGGTACGTGGCGCCGGCGGGCGGGGCGGCCATCGTGACCTGCTCCTTGCCAAAGGGTGCGATCGTCAGTGTCGCGGGCTTCTCGCCCTGCGTGAACGCGCGGACGAGCGCGCGGTCGCCCAGCCGCAGGCCCGACCAGATCACGCCGTCGTCCGTCACCTCCGGCACGGCCTGATTCATCGGCCGCCCGCGATCGAGAAACTCCCGCATGGCGAGCACCTCATCGTACACGGCCACCGCGTCCTCGAGCTCCTCGATGGCGATGGTGCGGTGGGGCGGGCGGGGCTCGTTGAAGACCTGCATCGTCGTCGCCCCTCGCAGCCAGACGTGGCGGAGGATCTCGCGGTATCGCCCGCGGGAGAGAATCGGCACGTTGGCGTCCCCGGCGTCGGGGCACCAGCGGCAGACCCACGGCACCGACTGCTTGGTGGCGCCGAACCGCTCGCGGTTGGCCGCGTCGGCCGACATCTGCCCCAGCATGATCCGCGTGTAGAGGCGGTCCATGTGCGGGCCGTCCAGCGGGTAGTTCCACTCGCTCTTCCAGTGGTAGCGGTAGAAAATGTCGTTGCCGTAGACGACCGCGTTGGTCGCGGTAAACAGCCCCACGTCGCCCGGCGGCAACTGGCGGTTGCCCCAGCACGAGGGCGTGATCTGCTGCGGACTGCAGAAGACCGCCTCCCAGTTGGTCACCGAGCAAGCCGGGTACGCTTCCAGCACCGGGGCGGCCAGGTACGTGCTGAACAGCTCCGCCCGCAGCCGGTAGATGTACGCCGCGTAGGCCTGCTGCGTGTCGAGCACGCCGGGGGGCATCAGCTGGCGGCATCGCGGGCACGCCTTCGCCTGCTCGTACTGCCCCTTGAGCGGCCAGGGCTCGCCCTCCCAGTCCAGCCAGGCCGCCGTCACAAGCACGTTGGCCTCCTTGAACTTCGCCAGCGTCGCCCGCACCTTCATCGCCCGGTTGTGCCACCCCGTCAGCAGCGTCGGGCAGGGCCAACGCCGCTCGTCCTTGGCGATCGCGAAGTCCTTGGGCAGCAGGTGCAGCGTGTCGTTGGCCTCGCCGCCGGGCCCCACGCCGCCGTCGCCCTCGACGAACACCACCGCCGCGCCGGCGGCCTGCATCGCTGCCGCCATCGGCACGAACGTGTCCTTCATCGGGATCCGCTGAGTGAAGCCCCGCTTCATCATCTCGCGGTACATCGCCGCCTCGAGCGGCACGCCCTTTTGAAACGCGGCGCGATTGTTGGCATCGGTGACGAACGCCGGCCAGGTGATCATCGGCAGCCGGCCGTTCGCGTCATGCTTCAGCGGCGGCACCCGCCGCAGGATATTGCCCAACGTGTACTCCAGGTCATCGCCCTGGGGCGGCGAGGTGTATTCCTCTCGGCCCGCTGCCGTCATCGTCACGATCAGAACGACCGCCGCCGCCAGCGCCGCCAGCCTGTCGAGATGAGTCATGTGCCATCCCTTTCGCCCTTCACTATCCCCGCCCGCCTCCATCGACGCAAGGGAACTCGGGTGCCATGCCGAAGCGTACCCGCGCCGGCATGCTCGGCCGGGGCTGTGCCCACGTGTGGCAGGTGGTAGGGTGCGCTGCAAGCCACGCATCAGCCGCCGTGCGGGGGGTACGGTGTATTGCGGCGGCAAGGTGCGTGGCAAGCCACGCTCCCTGCCACCAGCAACCGTCGCGCGGCGGGCCGGCCTTGCCAAGCGAGGGACGCGGTGATACCCTCCGCCGCACCAATAAAGGAGCGTGCCGTGAAGCTCAAGGCGAATCCAGACTGGCCGGTGTTGACGTCATATGATCAGGACCATCTGCCGCGCGTGGCCATGCCGCTGGGCGGCATCGGCACGGGCACGGTGTCGCTGGGCGGGCGGGGCGATCTGAGGGACTGGGAGATCGTCAACCGGGCGGCCAAGGGCTTTGCTCCCGACAACACATTCTTCGTTCTCTATGCGAAGGCCGCCGGCGAGGCCGCCGTCACCCGCGTGCTGGAAGGGCAGATCGAGCCCGCCGCCTACGAGGGCCAGATGGGCGCCCGCACACCCAACGCGGGCCTGCCGCGATTCCGCCGCTGCGAGTTCCGCGCGGCCTACCCGCTGGGGCAGGTGCTGATGAGCGATCCCGACGTGCCGCTGGACGTGCGGCTGGAGGCGTTCAACCCGCTGGTGCCCGCCGACGCAGACACCAGCGGCATTCCCACCGTCGTGCTGCGGTACGTGCTGGTGAACAAGACCGACAAGCCGGTGACCGCCACCGTCTGCGGCAACCTCAACAACTTCATCGGCGCCGACGGCTCGGCCATGCAGGACGTGTGGGCGGGCAAGAAGACGTACGCCCGAACGCTCAAGGGCAACCAGAACATCTTCCGCCAGCAGGATGGCCTGCAGGGCCTGTACATGTACACCGACGGCCTGGCCGCGACGGCGGAGCAGTTCGGCACGATGACGCTGGCGACGACCACGCGCGGGGCGGTGACGCACCGGGTGGACTGGGACCCGTTCTGCTACAACGAGTTCTTCCGCTGGAATTACTCGATCCTGGAATTCTGGGACGACTTCAGCGCCGACGGCCGGCTGGACGCCCGCCCCCGCGCGTGCGAGGCGCCGATGGGCTCGCTGGCGGTGGAGGTCAAGGTGCCGCCTCGCGGCCAGCGCGAGGTGACGTTCGTGCTGGCGTGGCATTACCCCAACCGCATGACGTGGACGCCCTCGCCGGCGGGCTCCTGCTGCGACGGGAAGGGCGGCCCCTGCGACGGCGACCGCATCGGCAACTACTACGCCACCAAATACGCCGACGCCTGGGACGTCGCCGCCCGCACCGCCGCGGGCCTCAAGGACCTCGAGGCCGCCACCGTGCAGTTCGTCGACGCCTTCTGCGGCAGCGACCTGCCGCAGGCGGTGAAGGAGGCGGCGCTGAACAATGTCAGCACGCTCCGCACGCAGACCGCCTTCCGCACGCCCGACGGCAGGTTCTTCGGCTTCGAAGGCTGCAACGACTCGTATGGCTGCTGCCACGGCTCGTGCACGCACGTGTGGAATTATGAGCAGGCGACGGCCTTCCTGTTCGGCGGGCTGTCGGCGACGATGCGCGAGGTGGAGTTCCTGCACGCCACGCATGACGACGGCTGCATGAGTTTCCGCACCAACCTGCCGCTGGACCGCAGCCGCGAGTTCCGCGTCGCCGCCGCCGACGGGCAGATGGGCTGCATCATGAAGCTCTACCGCGACTGGCAGCTCTCGGGCGATGGCGACATGCTCCGCCGCCTCTGGCCGCAGGCCCGCAAGGCGATGGAGTTCTGCTGGGTCAGCGGCGGCTGGGACGCCGACCGCGACGGCGTGATGGAAGGCTGCCAGCACAACACGATGGACGTGGAGTAC
>CAZTVF010000219.1:0-4779 GCA_964616985.1 uncultured Planctomycetaceae bacterium | reverse complement strand
ACGACTTAGCACACTCGCGCCCGCCTGGTTGGATTACACGACGCTCGACCAGGAGATCCTCGACGACGCGGCCCGTCTGGGCGCCCGCGATCTGGAGCAGTTGAGTCGGCCTGGCTTCCAGGTGCACTTCTACGACACGCTGGAGGAGTTCTACACGGCCGAGGCGCTGGAGTACATCGAGGCGTGGAAGCAGGCGACGGCGGACAACCCCGCGGGCGTGTGCGGGCCGATCGGGCCCACGGAGCAGTTGCCGCTGGTGGCCCGTATTGTCAACGCGATCGGGCTCAACCTGCGTCACGCCCACTTCTGGGGCATGGACGAGTGGGTGATCGACGGCAAGGCCGTCGAGGAGACGCACCCGCTGTCGTTCGCCAGGTGCGATAAGGAGATGTGCTTCAACCGCATCGACGTCAAGCTGCGCCCGCGCAGCGCGAACCTGCACTTTCCTACCGGGGATCTGGCTGCCTACACGCGAAGCTACGACCAGGCCCGCTGCCTCGTCATGCAGGGCGGCCAGGGCGAGATCAAGCACTGGGCGTTCAATGATCCCCTCAAGCGCGAGGGCAAGCACCAGGACGCGCCGCCGACGCCGGCCCAGTACCGGGCCCTGGCGACCCGCATTGTGGACCTGCACCCGGTGACGATCATCCAGAACGCCCGTACTTCGGGCGGCGGGAACGTGTCGCTGGTGCCCGTGCGGGCGGCGACGGTTGGCCCGATGGAGACGTGGAAGGCCCAGAAGGTGTCGATCTGGCACCCCGGCCATCACGACAATCCCTTCGGGATGCGGCTCAGCGCGATGATGATCGGCAAGCAGATCCCCGACGCGGCCGTGCCGATGTCGCTCCTGGCCGACCACCCCAACGTCCATTTCAACTACTATCGCGGCGGCCTGGGCAGCGTGTCGGTGGAGATGCACTGAGCGGAACGGCGGGCTGACAGACTGTACGTCCCTATAATATAAAGAATACACCATATGAAAACATTGTCACACAAGGCGGATTTCTGCGTCGTGGGCGGCGGGCTGGCCGGGATGTGCGCAGCCATCACGGCGGCGCGGCACGGGCTCAAGACGGTCCTCATGCAGGACAGGCCCGTGCTGGGCGGCAACGCCTCCAGCGAGGTCCGCATGTGGGTCTGCGGCGCGCACGGCAAGAACAACCTCGAGACCGGGCTGATCGAGGAGATCCACCTCGAGAACCTCTACCGCAACAACTACCCCAACTACTCGATCTGGGACAGCATCCTGTACGAGAAGGTCCGCTTCGAGCCCAACCTCACGCTGTTGCTCAACTGCTCGTGCAACCAGGCCGCGATGCAGGGCCGGCGCATCGCATCCGTCACGGGCTGGCAGACGACGGCGGAGACGTGGCACACGGTGGAGGCCGCCAACTTTGCCGATTGCTCCGGCGACAGCATCCTGGCGCCGCTGACCGGCGCTGAATTCCGCATCGGCCGCGAGGCGTCGTCGGAGTTCAACGAGGACATCGAGCCGCCCGCCGCCGACCGCAAGACGATGGGCATGAGCTGCCTGATCCAGGCCCGCCAGACCGACGGGCCCAAGCCGTTCATCGCCCCGGCGTGGGCGAACAAGTATCCCACCGACGCCGACCTGCCCAACCGCCACCATCGCATCGAGGGGTGGCAGAATTTCTGGTGGCTGGAACTGGGCGGCGAGTTCGACTCGATCCACGACACCGAGATGCTGCGCGACGAACTGCTCAAGCTCGCCTTCGGCGTGTGGGACCACATCAAGAACCGCGGCGACCACAACGCCGAGAACTGGGTGCTCGAGTGGGTGGGCTTCCTTCCCGGCAAACGCGAGAGCCGCCGCTACGTGGGCGACCACATCCTCACGCAGAACGACGTGCGGGCCGAGGGGCGGTTTGACGACATCGTCGCCTACGGCGGCTGGTCGATGGACGATCACCATCCCGCCGGAATCCGCCACCCCGGCGCGCCCACCATCTTCCACCCCGCCCCCTCGCCGTATGGCATCCCATACCGCTGCCTGTACTCGCGGAACATCGAGAACCTCTTCTTCGCCGGCCGCAATATCAGCGTCACGCACGCGGCGATGAGTTCGACGCGCGTGATGGCCACGTGCGCGCTGCTGGGACAGGCCGTGGGCTCAGCCGCCTATGTGGCCCACGCCAGGGGCGTCACCCCGCGCGGCGTCTACGAGAAGGAACTGCCGCGGCTGCAGCAGACGCTGATGGATGACGACGCCTATCTGCCGTGGAAGACGCGGGCGGTGGCGGCGCTGTCGCAGAACGCCCGGCTGACGGCCAGCCGCGGCGAGGCCCAGCCGCTCCGCAACGGCATCGATCGGCCGGTGGGCGACGCGCTCAACGCCTGGCAGGGCGCGTGCGGCGACGTCATCGAGTACCGCTTCGACCAGGCCGTCCCCGTGCGCGAGGCCCGCATCGTCTTCGACAGCAACCTCAATCGCGGCGTGAAGAACATGCTCTCCTTCTACCCGCTGCAGATGCCGACTTTCGCGGTGCCGGCGACGATGGTGAAGGCCTTCCGCATCGATGTGGAAGTCGACGGCGCATGGACGACCGCCTGCCGCACCGAGAACAACTACCAGCGGCTTGTCCGCGTGCCCCTCGCCCACACCGCCACGGCCGTGCGCCTCATTCCCGAAGCAACCTGGGGCTCGCCCGAGGTGACGGTGTTCGCGTTCGAGGTGAAGGGGTAATTGTTGCCCTCGACAGCCGGGCGGGTCGGTCCTTTCTGCTTCCGCGGATTCAATGGACACCCATGGCGTACAGCTGCCGGAAGGGCAGCGGGTAGTCCTGGAGGATGATCATCTCCATCAGCCGGTCGCGAAGCTCGGTCCGTACGCCCGCGTGCGAGGGGTCGCCTACCAGGTTGTGCTGCTCCTGCGGGTCGGTGGCGATGTGGAAGAGCTGCTCCCCCCCGCTGCACGGCCAGAGGGTGTAACGGTATTCGTGTGTGCGGATCGTGCGGGCCCAGTGGCGGGGGTTCGCCGACCAGATCATGTTGTAGCTCTCGCTGTAGGCGGCGGTTCGCCAGGCGGCGGGGGCCTCCCCCCGGCACAGCGGCAACAGCGACCGGCCGGGGAGGGTCTCGATCTCCTCGGCCGCCAGTGGCATGTAGTTGCCCATCTTGCGGAACCGCGGGTGCGGCAGGCGGGCGATGTCCAGCACGGTGGGGCACAGGTCCTCCAACTGCACCATCGAGTCGCACACGCAGCCGCGGCCCATCCCCGGCCCGGCGATCACCAGCGGCACGCGGATGCATGCGTCGTAGTGCATGTCACCCTTGGCGGAAAAGCCGTGGTCGCCCAGCATCTCGCCGTGGTCGGCGACGAAGATCAGGTACGTGCTGTCCAGGCGGCCGCTTTGATGCAGCGCATTCATGCAGCGTTCCAGCTGCGCGTCCAGGTGGGCGATGTCGGCGAAATAATAAGGGCGTTTCTTCTGCCACACCGCCGGGTCTTCGGGCTTGGTCTGGCTGAATCGGGCGGGGCGGCGGGGGTCGGCTGCCCACTCGGCCGGGGCGATGGGGGGAATCTTCGTCGCGTCCACCAGCGCCATGCACTCCCCCGGCGGGTAGAACGGCGTGTGCGGCTGGACGTAGCTGATGTGCGCGTAGAGCGGTTGATCGGGCGGCGTGCCGCGGATGAAGTCCTCGCCGTGGCGCGTGATCCACTCCGTCTGCGAAAGCTCCGCCGGCAGGTGCAGCGTGGAACAGTCCCAGTTGTTGTCTGGGAAGTCCGGGGTGGCCCAGCGGAACTGGCGACGGATG
Source organism: uncultured Planctomycetaceae bacterium (assembly GCA_964616985.1). Lineage (GTDB taxonomy): Bacteria > Planctomycetota > Phycisphaerae > SM23-33 > SM23-33 > CAZTVF01. The sequence continues at coordinate 1,002 of CAZTVF010000219.1, read as the reverse complement.
TCGATGATCCGTTGGCGGAGATTCTCCTGCTGTGGGCCGTAGGCAGCGAACTCGGGGATGTCGATCGCCCACACCTGCGCCAGTGCCGCTTCGAAGTGCTCCCCGTGCTCCCGGCGGATCCAATCCAGCCACTCGCCGCCGCGCGGGTCCTCCGTATTGTGGGCGACGTCGAAGCCGTAGGGCCGATCGTCGGGATGCACGCCGTGAAAGTGGGCGTGGAAGTGCGTCTTGCCCATCGACCCCGTGCGATACCCCGCCCCCTGCAGCGACCGCATGAACGTCGGCAGGGAAGGGTCCAACTCGTAGCCGTTCTGCAGTACTCCGTGGCCGCGGGTGCTCAGGCCCGTGGCGATCGTCGCGCGGGCGGGGCAGCACAGGGGGTTGCTTGTGATCGCATGCGTGAAGGTCACGCCCGACGCGCACAGGCGGTCAAAGTTCGGCGTCGGGCAGGCCCCCGCGCGGGCGGCCTCGAACCACCGGGCCGACAACTGGTCCACCATGAAAAACACGATGTTCGGTTTGGTCGTTGGCATCTCATCTCCTCGATGCCTGCCAGTTTCCCCTGCGTTCCTCGCCGCCGCAAGGCCCGCGCGAGACCCAGCCGCTGGTTGCCCGGGACTATCCCGTCGGGTGGACCCAATAAACCTCTCCGGGTGTGGCTGAATCCATCCTGGGCCTCCGCCGTGATCAGGCCGTTCCCGGCGCCGCAGGGCGCTCGAGCATGTCTTCTGCGGATCGAGGGCGACACTGGCGGGCCAGCACGCTGCAATGCAGAAAGGTCTGGAAACCCCCCGTAAAATGACGGAAGATGCTCTGGTCAGGCCGCAACAGGTAGGGTGTCCGAGCGGCTGAAGGAGCCAGTCTTGAAAACTGGTGGGCCCGCAAGGGTCCCGTGGGTTCGAATCCCACCCCTACCGGTGAAGAGGAAGGATAGAGGTCGCAGGTCATAGGTCGTAGGTGACAACTGCCAATACATCGTGCACGGGTTTACCTGCCAATACA
>CAZTVF010000218.1:0-4806 GCA_964616985.1 uncultured Planctomycetaceae bacterium | reverse complement strand
AGTTCCCGTGTCTCGCGCATAGCAGCCGCCAACAGTATTACGTCGGCGAAAAAGATGAGGATGTGTTGCGGAAAGCCCGGTGGTGAGGCACCGAGCGCGGCGGCGGGGAAGGTTACGCCCCGGACCTACCCGTTCTGAAGCCCGTACTTGCGCTCGAAATCCGCGATCCAGGCGTGGCGGCCCGTGGCCTTTATGCTGGCGACCGCCGACTGAATGCTGACGTGGCCGATGTGCTTGCGGAGCGGCTCGGGCACCAGGCCCAGCAGCAACGGCATCAATCCGCGGTCACCCCGCGGGCCGCGGCAGAAGAAGGTCGGGCTCCGGTCGTCGCTGAGGAGCACGAAGGTGCCGCCCGACTCCAAGGCGAACAGCGCCTCGCGGAAGAACTGGTAGTGGTTCATCAGGAGGCACATCGAGTCGGTGGCTGCGGCCCCGGCCAAGAATCCCCACTTGTCGAGCAGATCCCAATAGCGCCGTCCGAGGTGGTGCAGATAGCAAGCCGACGGGTCGCGCACCGGGCTGCGGCCGTCGCAGTCGCCGTTGGCGAACACAGAGCATCCGCCGAATTCCTTCTCGACGAACTTCGACTCGACGAACAGGGCCGGGCGGCCCGCCCCATCGCGGATCACCACATCGATGGAGGTGGGTTGCCCCGCGTCCTCGCGGAAGACCTCTCGGTCCTCGAACTCGAAACTGGCGGTCACGTCGCCTTGAGGCCATGGCAGCCCCGCAGCCACAAAGGCCTCATAGAGGGCGGCCACGTCATTGACGGCCGCCAACGGGCCTATCAGGTTGAAGACCATCGCCTGGCTGCTCAGACCGTGGTGGATGAACTTATGCAGCGGAAAGCCTTCGCCGCGCGCCTCGCGACGACCGCGTTCGGCTTCGATCATCGTGACGACGTCGGAGCAAATGATGTTGGCTGGCCAGTCGCTCCAGTCGGCCAGGATGTACGGGTAGCGGGCGTTGACCTTTCGCCCGCGTTCGGTGAACCATCGCGCCGCCGCTTGTCGGACAGACTCCTCAAAGCCCCGATGCCTCGGATACAGCCAGGTCTGCGCCCGGGCTCGGCTATTCTGGTCCTCGCTCATCTGCGTCTCCTTCCAGCAACGTTTGCGGCTGCGGATCTGGCAACTCGTGCGTGAGGTTCAATGATCACCGGCAAGTCTCGCAGTTGGCGTAGACAATGGGGTTCTGGCTGCCTTCTGAGAAACGATCTGCAACAGAACGGTTCAGGTACTTTCGGCGAACAGCATCTTCGGCGATGACGCCGACGAACTCCCAGCGCCCTGGACGGCGGGCTCCTTGAGGATAGCGGGTGTTGTACGTTGAGCCGCCGCGAAGCCAGGAAGTGACGCGGTACACCTCGCGTATGACACCTTGGTAAACCGCGAAGGCGTACTTAGCCTGCTCCCGCCGCGGTCCAACCACCCACGCGGAGCGGGTCGCATCGTAGAGCTCGGTCTCTGACATGCCGTGCCGATAGAGCTGGCTGATGCGTATGAGAATAGCCGGCTCGGTGATCCGTGCCGGCTTTCGGCCGTAGAGCTCCACAACCTGCTCCAAGGACATCCTTCCGCAACGACGAGACCGCCATCCTCGCACGCCATTTGTCAGTTGATTCAGGCCGATCAGGTCGATGGCCGCAGCCTCAACCGCGTGTGCGGCTTCTTCGCTCTCTAGCCCATGGGCCAAGATGTCGATTCGCGGCGACAGCCTCTTCCTCCTCAGTTCTCTGATGGCCTTCGCATGGCGAACATTGTGAGAGCCTCGCATGTGCGAGAGCACTCGGTTTCCTTTTCCCTTGCCAACATAGAGCACTTCTTCTGTCTCGGGATGCACGTAGAGATAGACGTAGTAGCCCAGCTCACGAGCAACCGACCGGGGTAAGCGCGGAAGCATGCAAAGCTCCTGTTTTGTAACGATGTGCGATAATTATCACGCTTCAGGGCTGGCGATGGGCACGATTGATCTGCACCTGGGGAAGGTCGAGCAACCCCAAAACTTGCCACCGGCATTCTGACCTCGTGAGGCGGCCCGTACGACCATCGGGCTGCCGCAGCGGGGGCAGACGGGAGAAACCGACGCCAGCGGAACTACTGAAGTGGCAGGCACAGTTGGCTGGGGCACGACAGGCGCGTCTGTCGACAGCATCGCAGACTTCGCCACGACAGATGGTGGCGATCCAGCGATCCTTGGCGGACCTGGGAGCTGAACGGCAGGTTGCGCGCTGGGCGGCGTGGCCGAGACACGCTGCTTCGCGGTCTCCTTGTCCGCCACGATCTGCCTGACGTTGCGGACATGCATCGCATGGGTCGCCGCCCCCGGCATGAGCCGGCCGGCGGCAATGGCCGCCACGACGCCCTGTACTTGTTCATCGCTCAAGAGTCTGTCGCGGTGCTGGCGGATGTATCGGATATACCCGTGGGTGATGACGTTCTCGGGGACGTCCTTTTTCAGTTTCGCGTCGCCGATGAAGATGATGACCGACTTCATCACATCATGTGGCAGGTCCAGCATGTCTGCCAGCGTGCGGGTGTGCTTGTAGTTCTGCCGCAGCGGGTTCTGGAACTTGAACGTCCGCCGACCGAACGATTGCGTCCACTGGTTGTCACGTTCGGTGCCGAAGATCCAGCCGTTCATGTTCTTGGTCTCGACAACAAAGACACCGTATTGCGACACGATGATATGGTCAATCTGCGTGGTGCCGCCCGCGGCCGGCAGCGTAATGTTCCTGACAAGATGGTACACCTTCTTGTCTAAGAACATCTTCGCAGCCAGGTTCACCTGCCACTCGCCGATCCATCCCTTGGCCCCAGGTCGTTTCAGAATCGTCGCCGTAATGGCCACAACGAGTGCCAGGTAGAACCAAGGCGACGAGATCAAAGGCTTCAGGACCGAGTAGAAGCCGGTCTCGAGCGGCGAGGCTCCAAAAAGTGATGCAAGCACAGCCTTCTCCTTCTCCCAGCAATGATCCACCCGACGTGCAGTGGTGATTCTATGGCTATCGCACGTTCTCCGCAAGGTGGCCATCGGCCCGTCTCAATAGAGATGTTGCCGCGATTGTTCGTCCCGGTCAAACGAACGCAGGACGAGTTCTTCGGCCCGCCGACCTGGTGCGGGCGTTGAAATCCGCGCCGCTGGGCGAAGTGATCAGCGAACGCCATCTCTATCGTCACCGCATGCGGGCGGGCTTCCGCGTCGGCGATGGTCCGCGCCCAGCCCGCACCGCATCCATCAGAACTGCCACGGTCCCGGGGCCTGCCAGCGTCGTGGCGCTGGTCGGCTGGCGGCCAGGTTGGAGAGGATCGGACCGAGGAAGGCGGCGATCCCATCAACCACCTGCTCGAACTGGCCGGGCAGGCCGTCTGGCACGCAGCGACGAACGAATGCTTTCCACTGGGTCTGCTTGGTTTCGAGCTGCGCGAAGTGGGCCGTGAAAGCGGCCGGCTGCGCCGCGATGATTGTCTGGCGGCGATGGAACGTGCTGGCAATAGCCTTGGCCAGCAACGGGCCTTCAAAACTGAAGTTCCGAGCGAGAAACCATAGGTCTGCAAAGTCCTTCATCCGGCTGTTGCCTTCGCCCAATGCGACCATCGCCTCAAGTTTCTCGGCGATGACGCTCTCCCGGCTGTAGGCCTTCAGCCGGGGTGGCGGGAAGTCGAGTATGGCGGGGTAGTTCACCTTCTTCGGCAGAGGCACGACGACGTCCGAAAAACCGATGTCCACCTGGATGCGGATTCGGCTCGTGCCCAGATGACCTTCCACGTTCACGCGGACGCCCTGGTAGTCAGCATCCTCGGTGATTGCCAGGGTGGCGACGCTGGCCGGATCGAAGGCCAAGCCGTCGTCTTGTACTTCCTGGTTGCACACCTCCCGGAACACCTCCGCGACGGCTTCCTGCGAGTTGTCCAGCCGGCCGAGAAGGTCGATATCGCGCGTGGGCCGAAACCGGCTGCCGTGCCAGACCGTGAATAGCAGTGCGCCCTTCAGCACGAACTTGGCCCCGTGCTCGGACTGCGACAGGCGATAGAGAAATCGCTCCATCGCGTAGTACTGCTCGATCTCGTTGTAGAGCCGGCCAATGCGCTTGGCCTCGTTGATCAGACGCTGCCGAACAGAGTGGGCGACGTTCTTCATGGGCTTGTCGGTCATGACGTCGCCTCCAGGTACGGGCGCATGATGTTGGCGACGCGGCAGACCTTGGCCATCTGGAACAGCTCGTCCACCGTCGCCAGCCGGTTGCGGCGGACCTCCCGCAGGGCTTCGAGGACCACGTCCAGGCCGAGGCTGTTCCTGAACTTGAAGCAATCGGCCACGATCTTGGCGGGGCTGTAGATTCTCACCGGAACGCCATCAAGCTCGTGTGTCTGGACGCCGGCCGAGAGGGCTTCCCCGGTGAGCCAGAAGATGCGGATTGGCGGGTAGTCGACACGGGGACGCTTGGCGTCCTTGTGGATGGCCACATCAACGACTCGCGGGATCTGCGTGCCGATCCCATGATACGACAGGGCGGAGATCAGACAGATGACCCCCTTGGGCACGGCCAGAGCGGCGGCGACAAGGTCTGGGTTGCCCAGTTCGGGCAGGTCGGCCAGCCGGAGGTATCCTCGACGCACCTGGTGCAGTTCGCCGGCGTCGCGCATGGCGTACAGCGTTCGTGTGTGGATGCCCAGCCGAGTGGCATCACGCGTGCGCAGCATGCCCCCATGCTTCTGGAAGATGGTTCGCGCCTGTTGCTTCTTCTTGTGATCTGCCATGGTTCACTCGGATAGAAGTTACCGTACTTATCGTCAAGTACGGAGT
>CAZTVF010000217.1:0-4828 GCA_964616985.1 uncultured Planctomycetaceae bacterium | reverse complement strand
CCGAGCAGGAGCAAAACGGCGTGACCACGCCAAGGCCGGCGGCCAGGACGTTTCCGACCGACTCGCGCCGGCCCGAGAGTATCCGCCGCGTGCGCTGCGGTGTGAAGAACGAGCGGATGATGCCCACGCCGAAAACCACCAGCGTCAGCAGCAGCAGCACCTTGGGCGTCTCGTAGAGGAAGAACTCGACGGCCAAGCTGAAGTGCCGGCCCGCCTCCAGTTGCAGCAGGGAATAGGTCAGCCATCTCGCCGCGACGTCGAGGTTGGCGTAGAGGCCATACCATGCGCCAATCGCAAGGATGCCCAGCAGCAGGTACTTAGCCAGGTTCGGTTTGCGCGATGGGGCAGGGCTGGCCTCAGGGCCAGCCGTCGAGGTCTCACAGCATGTAGATTTCTTAATTTGGCTCATAGTCACTTCGCAATATAGATCAGGTACACGCCGCCGGCCAATACCAGCAGGCCGCAGATCTTCTTGAGGATGATGGCGCCCTTGGACTTCTCGTTCCAGTTGAGATACTTCTGAACCAGCCCGGTGCAGGTTCCGGCCAGGACGATGACCGAGCAGTGTCCCAATCCGTAAACGGCCAGCAATGCGACGCCGTAGGCCATACTGGTTGAGGCCAGCTTAAATGTCACGCCCAGCATCGGGGCCATGTATGCGAACGTGCAGGGGCCAAGCGCCACGCCGAAGACCAGGCCCAGGATGAGGGCCGCCAGCATGCCCTTGCGTTTCATACCCACCTGGCCGGGGCCCGAAAACGGCATGGGGATCACATCCAGCAGGACCAGGCCGACCACGAAAAAAATGGCCGCAATGATGTAGTTGCCGTATCTGCCAATATCGCCCAGCATTCGCCCGGCCGCGGCCGTGATCGCGCCAATGGCCGCGATGGTGAGGAGGATTCCCACGGCGAACAAGCTGGAAATGCCGAACGCTCTTCGCGGCGAAACCTTTCCCTGCTGGTCGATGAACCCGACAATCAGCGGAATGCTCGACAGGTGGCATGGGCTCAGGACGATGCTCAGGATGCCCCATATGAAGGCCGCGCCCAAGGCGATGGCAGGCGTGCCTTCCACGGCCCGGGTCAGGCCTGTGAATAGTTCCTCCATCTACTTCACTCCCATCTTGGCCATCTGCTTCTCGATTTCCTCTTGCGGGAAGAAGCCGACGTGACGGGACACTTCCTTGCCGTCCTTGTCGAAGAATATCTGCACCGGGATGGACTCGATACCGTATCGCGCCGCAAGAACCTGCTCCTCGCGCACAGACACAAACAGGACGTTGGCTTTGCCTTCGTACTTCGTCTTGAGCGTCTCCAGGATCGGGGCGAGCATGTCGCAAGGCCGGCAGCCCTTGGAGCCGAAGTCCACCAGCGAGGGCTTTCCGTTGGCGCGGGCCTTGTCCACAACATTGTCCTTGGCCAGGGCATATTGTTCCTTGGCCCACCCCGCCGAAATCTTGATGACCGTGCGCTGGCCGAGGCCTTTGATGCGTTGGCTGGTCAGTTCCTGCTGTTTCTGCTGCCGCAGATAAGCCGCGATCTGCGACTTCACCTTGTCGAGTTCGGCGCCGCCCATTGAATCCTTGTTCGATTTGTAGAACTCGGCGACCTCTTCATCGCTGACCGCCACCTTCTCGGCGAGCTTGCCCAGGTACGCCTGAATCAACGCCCGGTCGCCAGCGGCCGATGCCTCCTTGCCGGCGTCGGCCTTCGCTTCCTTGAGCAGCAGGGCTTTTGTCGCCATCTGCTCCAGGACAAAGAACGCGTTCTTCTTGAGCTGATCCTGAACATCCTTCGGAGCCTTGGCAATCTCGTCAGCGACTTCCTTCTCGGTGATAGCGAGGTCGCCCGCGGTCAGTACGGTTCCGCTGGGCAGCTCAGCCAGTCGCGCAAGGCTCAACCCGCTCGATGCCAGGCCCGGATACGTGCCGCTGATGCCAGCCGGTTGAGACGCCCCGACAGGGGCGGAAGCGGCCGCAGGTTCGTTCGCTGCCTGGATGGAGGTCAAGCCAAAGGTCAAGACTGCTGCCATGATGCTCAAGACTCTCACGGTTTGTCTCGCTTTCCGGTTTGGGCGCAGCGCCCGTTACTTGGGGGCACACTCGCCGATCTTGCACGCCTTCTGGATCTGCGGCTGGCTGAGCTTCATTTTGTCGGCCAGCGCCTGCTGGATGGTGATGAGCCTGCCGGTCTCCAGGGGGTTCTGCTCGACCCATTTCCTCAGGTTGTCGGCGTTGACGAAGAAGCCCTGATGGAAGCAACCGGCCGAGGCAAATTTGCCCTCCGGTCCTTTGCGGAGGCCGAACCATGCAACGGCCGTGGCGGGTTTGAGCGAGGCCACGTTGCCGCCGGCGGTCTTGACGACGATCTCTTCACCGGTCAACCGATCCCGCTCATGGACCTCGATGTCCTTGCCGGTTCGCGCCGCCACGCCCAAGGCGCAGTGCGAGCAGCAACCCAAAGTATTTGTCCCCCCGACGGTCACCTTGGCCGAATCCGCCGGATAGCAGGCGCGGTCGCAGAAGCCGCAGCGGTTCTCCAGTTCCTTCTCCTGCAAGACCTGCCAGCCGATCACGCTGCCGCCCGACGCCGTCAGTTCCTTGTCGGCGGCGTCCTTGTCGGCGAATGACCGAACCATCGGCCGGCCGGTCTTGGCGTCCAGGCCGTACAGGAAGGCCGCTTCCAGGGCAGCGACGGGCTTGCCCGTGGCCCAGTCGGTGACGGAGACCTTCTTCTCAAAGCCGGTCTTGTCCTCGGTGAGGCAGGAATACATGATGAAGTAGCAGTGCGGGCTGCACAGCCGCACGTCGCCCTTGTCGCTCTTCACGGCCACCAGCGTCTTGGCCTCGATGTCCTTGTCGCACAGGTAACAGATGGCGTCCTTGGCTCGGGTGTCCGCCCTGGCCGGTTCCAGCCGCTCAAACGCGGGGGCACTGGCCGGTTGCGAAGCCGAGCCGCCAGCGGCCGTGAAGGTCGCGCCTAGTTCTTTCCACTTGGCCAGGATGTCCTGCTTGGCGATGAACCCTTCGTGCCGCCAAAGCTCCTTGCCGCTGGCGTCGATGAACACCTGCGTGGGGATCAGCTTGATGGCGAACGGCTTGGCCGCGTCGGGGTTCTCGTTAACGTTGATGAACTCCACCTGCATCCGCCCGGCGTATTCCTTCTCCAGTTCGTCCAATACCGGGGTCATCATCTTGCAGGGGATGCACGTGGTCGAACCCAGATCGACCAGTCGCGGCAGACCGCCGACAGCCTGTGTGGCCGGCTGCGCTGACGTGGGCGCAGGGCCGCCCTTCTTCATCACTATCACGGCCACCACCGCAACGGCCAGGACGACGACAATGGCGATCTTCCCTATCTTGCCCATAGACGATGCACCTTTCCTGTTCCAGATGAAACGAGCCAGAAACCAGACTCCCGCAAAGGCCGGCAGAATGAACACGGCGAGATTCCGCTGCCGCCACTGCTGCCACCACCACTGCACGGGCACTGCGTTAGGACCAAGGCGGCCAGGCCATCATGCCAGCATCGTCTTGATGGCTTCCACGTCCGGCACCTTGCCCACGGCCTTGACCGCGCCGTCGATCACCAGGGCGGGCGTCATCATCACGCCGAACTTCATGATCTCGGCGATGTCGGTCACCTTGTCCAGCGTATACTCGATGCCCATCGCCTTGGCCGCCGCCTCGGCGTTCTCGGCCAGCTTCTTGCACTTGGGGCACCCGGCCCCCAGGATCTGCAGCTTCTTCATCGTCGGGGCTCCTATTTGTGTGCGGCGAGGATTTCCTTCGCCTTGGCAACGACCTTGTCCACCTGTTCCTGCGTGCAACGGACGCCCTTGACCTTTTCGATGCCCAGGTCGGTCACCCTCACGTAGGTGAAATTGGCAACGCCGGCCTTCTCGAAGACCTTCTTGGCGCAGTCCATGGGGCAGCCGTCGATCACGAGGTTCACGTCGGCGTCCTTGGCCGTCTGGATCATGCCCCCGATGCCCGCGCCCAGCCCGGCCAGGCAGAACATGGAGCCCTGTCCGGCAAACATCAGTTCGCGCGCGGACTTGTCGGCGATCTCCGCGACGTTGGCGCCGCCCGAGCAGGCATAGAGCAGCACGGTCTTCTTCTTGTCATTTCCGCAGCAGTCGGCCATGGGTCGTCCTTTCCGGCAAGAGGGATGAGGTTCAGGTTCGCAGCACGAGGGATCACAGGTTCTTGAGCACGTCGCGGGCCTCGCGGGCGTTGACCCGCAGGACGCCCTCGACGCACTTCATGAAGTTCAGCACGCAGGGCGTACGCAAAGCGTACATCATCTTGAGGCCGTCCTTGCGCTGGCTGACGACGCCGGCCTTGAGCAGCACGCCCAGGTGGCGCGAGAGGTTGGACCGCTTGGCCCCGACGTACGCCGAGATGTCGCACACGCATTGCTCGCCATCGCGAAGGAAATCGATCGCCGCCAGGCGGATCGGGTGCCCCGCCGCCGCGATGACCTCCGCCTTGAGCCGGTAAAGCCGTCTGGTTTCCTTGTCCATGAATGCCACTATAACACGTTTTTGTAACATATCAAAGAAAACATTCCCCGCGCCCTGGAGCGATCGCCTCGTGTCGTGTCTCAGCCAGATGCGGTCATATGAGGCCTGTCAGAGCCGCAAACCGTGTAGCCCGCCGCGTGAGCGGCGGGGCAGTCGGCGAAGGATTCATATTTGAGCCCCGCCAGGGGCGACAGAATCTGCCGCCCCTGGCGGGGCTGGACACTCGGTCAATCGCTGATCCCGTGGCTAGAGCGTCTCCAATGCAGGCGTAGCGCGTTCGGCGCTTGTTAGGTATTGCGCA
>CAZTVF010000216.1:0-4854 GCA_964616985.1 uncultured Planctomycetaceae bacterium | reverse complement strand
CAAGAACATGATCACCGGCGCCGCCCAGATGGACGGCGCGATCCTGGTGGTGTCGGCCGCTGACGGCCCGATGCCCCAGACCCGCGAGCACGTGCTGCTCGCCCGCCAGGTCAACGTCCCCCGCCTGGTCGTCTTCCTGAACAAGGTCGACCTCGTGGACGATCCGGAATTGCTCGAGCTGGTCGAGATGGAAGTCCGCGAACTGCTGAGCAAGTACGGCTTCGACGGCGACAACGCCCCGGTCATCAAGGGTTCGGCCACCGCCGCCCTGAATGACGCCGAGGGCGCAGGCGGCAAGCCCATCCAGGAGCTCATGGACGCCCTGGACAGCTGGGTTCCCGAGCCCGAGCGCCAGATCGACAAGCCCTTCCTGATGCCGATCGAAGACGTGTTCAGCATCAAGGGTCGCGGCACGGTCGGCACCGGCCGTATCGAGCGCGGCCGCGTCAAGGTCGGCGAGACGGTCGAGATCGTCGGCCTGGGCGACACCCGCACCACGGTCGTCACCGGCGTGGAAATGTTCCAGAAGACGCTGGACGAAGGCATGGCCGGCGACAACGTTGGTTGCCTCCTCCGCGGCGTTGAAAAGACCGATCTGGAGCGCGGGCAGGTTCTGGCCAAGCCCGGCAGCATCAAGCCGCACCACAAGTTCAACGGCCAGGTGTACGTTCTGACCAAGGAAGAAGGCGGCCGCCACGGTCCGTTCTTCACCGGCTACCGTCCGCAGTTCTACTTCCGCACGACCGACGTGACCGGCACGATCAAGTTGCTGGGCGGCGCCGAGATGTGCATGCCCGGCGACAACGTCGAGATGGAAGTCGAACTGCTCAACACGAAGATCGCCATGGAAGAGCAGTTGCGGTTCGCCATCCGTGAAGGTGGCCGCACCGTGGGCTCCGGTGTGGTGACGAAGATTCTGGAGTAACCCATGGCCAAGGCAAAGGCCCGTGAATACGTGTGGCTTCAGTGCTCCGATTGTGGGGAGCTGAACTACCGAGTGGAAGTCCGAGTGGCTGGCGGCACGCCGAAGCTGGCGCTGAAGAAGTTCTGCCCCCGCACGCGGAACCACACTGAGCACAAGATCAAGCGTAAGTGAGCTTATGCGAAGGCCGCTCTCCCCGACGGGGGGAGCGGCCATTCGTACGGCAGTAGCTCAACTGGTAGAGCAGCGGTCTCCAAAACCGCAGGTTGCGGGTTCAAGTCCTGCCTGCCGTGGTGGTTGTGACTGGAGTGGCCGCTCTCTGCCTGCCGGTGATCGTGGCGGGCGGACGAACCGCCAGGCGGCGGCCGCAAAGACCAGTGTCGTGCGTGCTGTGGCACGTTCAGTTTGAACCTTCGCTGCCCCTTGGGCGGCCAAGCAAACGGAAAGAGCAATACCGTGGCGATGTTCGAAATCTATAAAAAGGGCCAGGGCAAGTACACGAGGCTCGGTACTTTCATCAGTATCATGCTCATCGTGCTTATTGGCTCGATCATCCTGGGTGAGTGGCTCGGTGTCCACGTCAGCGGCAGCGCCTACGTCAAGTTCGGCGTCCCCGCGGTTATCGTCGTGGCCATGGCTTACCTGATGTTCTGGGTCGTCAACCGCCCCAACACGGCCGACTTCATGATCGCCACCGAAGGCGAGATGAAGAAAGTATCCTGGTCCAGCCGCAAGGAAGTCATCGGCTCGACGAAGGTTGTCATTGTCACGACCTTCATCCTGGCCGGCATCCTCTACGGCGTGGACACGCTGTTTACCCTGATCTTCAGGCTGCTAGGTATCCTGGGCGTCGGATGAGCCCCGGTGACTGCAAGGAAATCGCCCCGATGTCGAAAAACTGGTACGTTCTGCGGGTAGCCTCGAACAAAGAGGAACAGGTGCGCGACGCCCTCGAGCGCAAGGTCAAGATCGAAGGCCTCGAGGATAAGATCGGCCGCATCTTGGTCCCCACCGAGCGCCGTCCCAGCCCGCGAAGCAAGGCGGGCGAGAAGAAATTCGTCGAGCGCAAGATGTACCCCGGCTACGTCTTCATCGAGATGGAGTTGGAAGAAGACGGCACCATCGGTGAGAAGCCCTGGTTCCTGATCCGCGAAACGACCGGCGTGGGCGATTTCATCGGCGCCACCGGCAAGCCCACCGCGATGCGTCCGATCGACGTCGAGAAGATGCTCCTGCAGGTCGAGAAGGCCTCCGAGGGCGCCCCGATGTCGGTGGAATTCGCCAAGGGCGAGCAGGTCAAGATCAAGGAAGGCGCTTTCGAGAACTTCGAAGGCACCGTCGACGAAGTCCTGCCCGACAAGGGCCTGATCCGCGTGATTGTGACCATCTTCGGCCGGGCCACCCCGGTGGAGCTGGAATACTGGCAGGTTGAGAAGGCCTGACAGGAAGGCCCACGGCGCGCGGGCAAGACGAGAAGAAGCGCGCGGGCGAGATGCCCGTGCCACGATACGAAGCTTATAACCCTACAGACCGGTGGCCGCGAACGAACGAGCGGCGGGCGAAGTAGCCTGCGGCAAGTCGGGAGCGGAATCCGGAAAGGTTGACGAAATGGCAAAGGAAATCGTAGCCAAGATCAAGCTGCAGGCTGCCGGCGGGCAGGCCACCCCGGCCCCGCCGATCGGCCCCGCCCTCGGTCAGCACAACGTGAACATCGGGCAGTTCGTCTCGCAGTTCAACGAGCGGACGAAGGAGTACAAGGGTACTCCGATCCCGGTGGAAATCACGGTGTATGCGGACAAGACCTTCACCTTCATCACCAAGAGCCCCCCGGCGTCGGCCCTTTTGAAGGATGCCGCCCAGGTGGCCAAGGGCAGCGGCGTTCCGAACAAGGAAAAGGTCGGCCAGGTGAACATGGAGCAGGTTCGCGCGATCGCGCAGAAGAAGATCAAGGATCTCAACGCCCGTGATCTCGATGCGGCCTGCAAGATCATCGAAGGCACGGCCCGCAGCATGGGCATCACCGTACAGAAGTAGTTCACAGGCGTGCACGTCGCACGCCGGCGGGGCCGATGAGGGCCCCGAGCCCACGCACTGGGCACGCCCCGATCGGGCAAGCCTGACCACGGGCCATAGTGGGAGTCCATGCGGTATGTGCCGCGTGGCCGTTAAGGGAGCGCGAATGAACATCAAGAGAAGCAAGCGGTACCTGGAATGCCTCAAGGCGGTTCCGGCGGGCAAAGTAAGCCTCGCCGAGGCCGTCAAGGCGATCAAGAGCTTCAAACCCACCAAGTTCGACTCGTCCGTCAACCTCGTGATGCACCTGGGCATCGACGTCAAGCAGCCTGACCAGACGCTGCGCGGCGCGATCTCTCTGCCTCACGGCGTGGGCGCCACCCGCAAGGTGATTGCCTTCTGCGAAGGCGGGGATGTCGACAAGGCCAAGGCGGCCGGCGCGATCGAAGCCGGCGCCGATGACCTCATCAAGAAGGTCAACGAAGGCTGGACCGATTTCGACGTTGCCCTCGCCACCCCGGCCATGATGAAGTCCGTCAGCCGCCTGGGTCGCGTGCTGGGCCCCCAGGGCAAGATGCCGTCTCCCAAGGCCGGCACGGTCGTTGAGGACATCGCCAGCGGCGTTCGCGAATATGCCGCCGGCAAGGTCGAGTATCGCAACGACGATTTCGGCAACCTCCACGTGGTGGTCGGCAAGGCGAGCTTCGACGAAGCGAAGCTCATCGAGAACATCGAAGCCTTCATCGGCCATGTTAAGCGGCTCCGGCCGGCCTCGACCAAGGGAACGTACATCCTGAAGGCGTGCCTGTCGCAGACGATGTCCCCCTCGGTCCAAATTGAAGTAGCATAAGGTGCCCTTATGAGCAAACCGATTAAAGAACTCATCCGTACTGAACTTGTGAAGCGTTTCGAAGGCGTCACGTCGCTGGCCGTGGTTGGGTTTACGGGCTTAGACGCGATTGCGACGCACAACCTCCGGGGTCGTCTTCACGACAAGCAAATCCGTCTGACCGTGGTCAAGAACTCCGTCGCCCGTCAGGCCTTCAAGCAGCTGGGTCTTGAGGCGGCGGGCAGCCTGCTGGACGGGCCGTGCGCCGTGGCGTACGGGGCCGACAGCGTGGTGACCGTGGTCCGTACGCTGATGGACGTGGCGAAAGAAACCGCCAAGGGAGCCCCGAGCCTGACCATCAAGGCGGCCCTTCTGGACGGCCAGCCGTTTGCAGCCGACCAGATCGAGGCTCTCAGCAAATATCCCAATCGCGATGAGGCGATCGCTCGCGTGGTGTCTGTGGTTCTGGCGGGCGGCAGCAAGCTGGCGGCGTGCCTGGTGGGTCCGGGCAGCTCGGTGGCTTCGATTCTCAAGACGGTGCAGGACAAGGCCAAGGACGCCGAGGCTGCCGCTGCGGCAGCGGCGCCAGCGCCCGTGGCAGCGTCCGAGGCTCCGGCCGCTCCGGCGGCCGCCCCCGAGGCGCCCGCGGCTGCGGCAGTCGAAACCCCTGCCGAACCGGCCAAGCCGGCCGAGTGAGTGGTGGCGGCCCTTTGCAGGCCGCCGCAAATGTGCGAGTCTACGACTGACCGGCTGCCGATTGGCCCTCGCGGGTTAAATGGATCACAGGGATCCACCTATCAGGCCGGGAGATGATAGAAATAGCGGAGAATTGACAATGTCGGATGCAGCAGCCAAGACGTTCTCGGATGACATCAAGAGTCTGGGCGACCAGATCGTGAAGCTGACCCTCAAGCAGGCCGTTGACCTGGCGGACTACCTCGATGCGACGTATGGCATCAAGCCGGCCTCCGGCGGCGGCGTGATGATGGCGGCGGCCCCCGCGGCCGCGGCGGCCGTGGTCGAAGAGAAGACCGCGTTCGACGTGATCCTCAAGGCCGCCGGCGCCCAGAAGATCAACGTCATCAAGGTC
>CAZTVF010000215.1:0-4905 GCA_964616985.1 uncultured Planctomycetaceae bacterium | reverse complement strand
TGATCGTCCGGATCTTGAGGCCCTGCTCGGCGGCCTCCTGCACGACGTGGGCGGCCGACTCGAACGCGCGGAGGTAGTTCTCGATGTTGGTGCACTGGCTGCCGACGTGGAAGCTCACGCCGTCGGGCTTGAGCCCCAGCGAGCGGGCCTTGAGCAGCATGGGGACGATCTGGTCCTGGTCGGCGCCGAACTTCAGCGACAGTTCCACGATGCTGCCGAAGTTGCTCACCTTCATGCGGGCCAGCACGTGCGTGCCAGGAGCGTGCTTGGCGATCTTGTAGATCTCGGGCTCGTTGTCGAAGGTGCACAGGTTGACGCGGGCCTTCTTGGCGAATTCCAGCGACTCGGGCCGCTTGATCGTGTTGGCGAAGATGATGCGGTCGGGGCTCACGCCCTGCGCCAGCACGTGGCGGATCTCGCCTTCGCTGGCCGTGTCGAAGCTCCCGCCGAGGTCGCGGAGGGTCTTGATGATGTCCGGGTGCGGATTGGCCTTGATGGCGTAGTAGAGGCGAACCCGAGGCAGCAGGCGGCGGAAGCGGTTGTACTCTTCCGTCAGCTGGTCCTTGGAGATCACCATCAGCGGCGTTCCGTGAAGCTTCATCAGCGCGCGGATTCGCTTGGGCAGGCTCAGCTTCATCACCGACGGCGGCGTCTTGTGCGTCTCGGCCGGCACGAACTGCGCGGGGTTGAGGAAGCTGCCCCAGGTCGAGGCCTGGCGGTCGTCGGAAGCACCGTTCGATTTTCTTGCCATCAAAGTTCCTTTCCGCGATTCGCGCGGGACGGGGGGTCGCAAAGGAATGCGGCGATCCGCTCCGGCCGCGGCGAACCGTCCGATTGCGCTATTAATATATTGTTCGAACCCCCCGTACTAGGAGAAAACCCTAGACGCAGAAGTTTTTTTCACGTTCCGCGCCCCCGCGCGGTCGAGCGGCCGGCGATGCGGGGCCGCGAGCCTTCGCCCCACGGGCATTCCGCCAGGCCGGACGATGGCCGCATGAGATAACAACTCTCCATTTCCAAGTGCTTCTGGTATAATCGCAAATTAGAAGGCTCGAAAAAGGAACGCACGCCGCGACCGACATGAATCGCCTCGCCCCAACCGACAACGTAGTCTTGATCGGCATGCCGTACGTCGGCAAAAGCACTGTCGGCGTTTTGCTGGCCAAGGCCCTTTCGCGGGAGTTCATCGACACCGACCTGATCATCCAGGCCCGCCGCGGCCGGCGGCTGCAGGAGATCATCGACGCCGAGGGCCTCGACGCCTTCTGCCGCCTCGAGCAGGAAACGGTGCTCTCGCTGGACTCGCGCCGCAGCGTGATCGCCACCGGCGGCAGCGTCGTCTACAGTCCTGAGGCGATGGCACACCTCAAGTGTCACGGTGTGATCGTGTACCTGCGGCTGGACCTCGACCGCCTGCTTCAGCGGGTGAGCGGGCTGGACAGCCGCGGCGTTGTGAAGTCGCCCGGTCAGACGATCGAAGAACTCTACCGCCAGCGTCAGCCGCTGTACGAATCGTGGGCCCAGGCGACGATCGATTGCGGCGGCCTGTCGCACGAACGCGTCGTCGGCGCGGTGATCGCGGCGATCGGCACGTAGTGCTCCATTATCGGTGCGAAACCTGGCTCGCCTCTGTGCGTTGTACGACAAAAGGAACAAGGGCAATGACGACGGAACTGTGCGATCTGCTGAAAGTGCGCGAGAGTCTGGGCAAGAGCCAGAGCGAGTTCGCCGACCTCCTGGGCGTCTCCGTCCGCGCCGTCCAGAGCTATGAGCAAGGCTGGCGGGCCACGCCGCCGCTGGTCCAAAAGATGGCCATCCTGCTGCTGTTCCTCAAGTTCCAGCAGACCAACAAGGCACAGCCGTGCTACAAGATCAAGGGCTGCTCGGCCGAGAAGCGGCAGAAGTGCACCGCCGACCAGATGTGCGACGGACAGATGTGCTGGATCGTCACCGGCAACTCGCACGACGGCAAGAAGCTCAAGAACTGGGACGCCAAGGCGGCTAAGTGCCGCAAGTGCGAGATCCTCAAGCAGTGGATGCCGGCGTAGGGGGTGGCGGCCTTCCGAGGCCGCCGCCTCGACGCCCGTGCTACGAACAGAAAGATTACAGGCAAGATGCCCGTGCTACGAACAAGCGAGACTGAAGCAAGACCACGGGCGACAAGCCCGTGCTACTCTGCTCAATAGAATTTAGCGATCACTTCCCGCGCGAGTTGCACCCAGCGCCCGAGCCGCTGCGGCTGGCCGGCCAGCGTGTGCACGTCCTTCATCGCGAACTCCACCTCGCACCCCTTGGCCGCCGTCAATGTTCCGCGGAGGTCGGCGCGGATCTCGTTTTCGTCGAACCGCTGGCTGGAGATCATCGACGGCGCGGGCTTGCGGCAGAAGACATACTTGCGGCCGATCGCCTCGGCGATCTTCACCTGGTCGCACCAGGGAGAAACCGACACCGACCGCAGGTTGGGCATCTTCTGGATCACGTGCCAGCGGCTGTGCACCGGCTCGCAGCAGCCGTAGTACACCAGGCCGAAGTGGTCGGTGATCGACTTCTGGTAGGGGAAGATGAACTCCTCGAACATCTCTGGCCCCACGCCCACGGTCTCCTGCGATTCCGAAAGCACCCACAGGTCCTTCAGGCGGGCCGGACTGCCCGGGACGTGGTCCTTCGCCGGCAGTTCGCTGCAGTACCCGTGGCCGCCCGAGCCGATGTAGTCGTTCTCGTTGTTCAGCGTCAGCAAGCCCTCGGCCTCGAGCCACTTGGCGTACGCGAGGTGATCGTCGCGGAGGAACGCCATCAGCCGGTGCAGGCCCTTGGGATCATCGTACATGAGCATCATCAGTGGCTCCAGGCCGATGATCCGGATGCACGCCCACGTCAGGCCCATCGTCCACCAGAACGAGCCGCGGATGCGCGGCGTGAACAGGCCGCCGAACATTTCCTCGCACCAGGCGAAGTCTTTCTTCATCGCCTCCCGGTCGACGCTGTACGTCCGCGGGTGGAGCTTGTGGAAATCGCGGTCGATATTCGTGATCGGCGGGTCCCACTTGTACGAGCCCATCTCGCCATCCGTCTGCGGCCGGTGCATGTCCTCCTGCACGCCGTAGTCGCTGGTCTTCACCCGCCAGTTGATTGGCCAGTAGGGCATCACGACCGTGTCGTCGCGCACCTGCTCGAAGTGGTAGATCCGGTGCCGCAGCGCGTACTCGATGTTGCGGTGGTTCTTGTCCTGGCACTTGAGCTCGATCAGCGGCGCGAGTTCCTTGGGGTATCCGTTGGACTCCGCCAGCACCATCGGCCGCTCGCCCTGCAGCGAGTTGTGCTTCAGCCACAGGCGCTTCCGCTGGAGGTTCTCTTCGCTCTGCGATATTTCGACAATCCGCTTGGCCAGGTCACGAAGAATCTGAGTGTCGGTGGGCATTTCTATCTCTTTCTTTTCTCTGTCTTCTCTCTGCGTTCTCTGCGGCCACTTCTTTACGACCTCGGGCAGCGTTCCCTCAGCCTGGCGTACGTCCGCTTGGCATCGTCCAGCGGCTGCCACGGCATGTTGAACAGGAACCGCGTGTGCGGGTGGGCCATGTCCAGCATCATCTCCACGTACTCCACCGGGTGCCAGGCGTGCATGAACACCGTGTGGCCGTCGAAGGTGTCGATCGCCGGCCGCGGCCCGGGCGCCTGGAACACGCGGTTGAGACCGCGAAGGTTGGGGATCTTCTTGAAGTTGCCGTACTGGTGATCGGCCGTCGCGCAGCAGTGGACGAACAGCCCGCCGAACCGCCGGCTCAGGTCGGCCAGGATCGGCAGCGAGAACTCCTCGAACATCGCCGTCGACATCGAGCCCACCTCGTCCTCGCTCAGCCAGCACCCCAGTTCCGGCGGGGCCCAGGCGTAGGGGCAGTGGCAGAAGTTGCAGTTGGGCACCTGGCGGCGAAACTCGGCCAGGAAGTCCGCCAGCAGCGTATGGCACTTGGCGGCCAGGCGCTTCACGGCGTCGGGCTCTTCGACCATGGCGATGAAAAAATCTTCCTTGTTCCATATGAGTGCGGCCACGTCGAAGGGGCTCTGGATATCGGGCACCGAGATGGGCACGTCGGGCCCGACGCGGCGGTGAAGCTGCCGTGCGAATTCAAAGACCTTGGCCAGGGGCTCGGCGTCGATCGTCGGCTGGGGCAGCCTGTCCGCCTCGGCGGCGGTGCGCACGAGCGGCCGTGCCGAAGGGGGGTCGCTGGGGAAGATGTGGACATCGCACCCGAACGCCTGGGCGAACAACTGCGTGCCCGTGTGGATCTTGACGTAGGGCACGTTGTCGTCGCCGATGGCCTCGCTATGGGCCAGCACGCGGCGATAGTGTTCTTCGTGATAGCCCAGCCAGTCCATGCCGGGCCGCTCCGGGGCGACGAAATCGCCCGGGCAAGGCTGGTCCGGCCTTTGTGCGTCCATGACGATCGCGTGGCCGCGGAAGGGGCCCGAAAACAGGTCCGCAAGATACGCCTTATTCGCCTCGATCCTCGCGTTCATGTTACCTCTTGCTTCGCGGCTTGCCGCGGCGCCGGCCGGCGCATTCGCCCCTGGGCGCTCTTCCACAGCGGCCGCCAGCGGCGCAGTATCTTACCAGCCCATTGATGCATCACAAGCGGGTTGATACTATTTCACGCCCACAGGAAAGGCTGGATATGAAAATCGCCATCGGTTCCGATCACGCGGGATTCATCTATAAAGAAGCCATCCGCGCCCACCTGGCCAAGGCCGGGCACGAGGTGAAGGATTTCGGCACGTTTGGCCCCGAGCGCTGCGACTACCCGACGTTCATCCGGCCGGTTGCCCAGGCCGTCGCCCGCGGCGAGTTCGAGCGCGGCATCGTGCTGGGGGGCTCGGGCAACGGCGATGCCATCGTCTCCAACCGCGTCA
>CAZTVF010000214.1:0-4944 GCA_964616985.1 uncultured Planctomycetaceae bacterium | reverse complement strand
CCAGTTCCGGCCGGAGTTCCTTAACCGCATCGACGAGACGGTGATCTTCCACACGCTGTCGAAGAAGGACATCGGCGGCATCGTCGATATCCAGGTGAACTACCTTGCCCGGCGCCTGGCCGAGCGGCACATCAATCTGGAACTGACTCCGCAGGCCCGCGAGCTGGTGGCGGAACTGGGCTGGGACCCGACCTTCGGCGCCCGCCCGCTGAAACGCGTGATCCAGCAGAAGATCGAGAACGCGCTGGCCCAGCGGATTCTCAAGGGCGAGATCCCCGATGGCTCGTCGGTGCTGATCGGCGTCTCGGGCAAGAGCTTCACGTTCAAGACCACGGCGGGCGAGACCAAGGTCGAATCCGCCGCCGCGACGCCCGAAGGCGAGGTCATCGAGGGCGAGGTCGTGGAATAACGGGGCGGTCCGAAGACTTCACCACAAAGAGCACAAAGGACACAAAGGACAGAAACAGAACGATCTGAAGAAGCGGTGGCGGCGGCTTGAGTGCTGAGATATGTGCGTGATGGATGGCGACGGCTTGCCGTTCGGCGCTGTAGGAGTCGGCGGCATATCCCGCTCTCACAGCGCCGAACGGCAAGCCGCCGCCATCGCTTTATTCAGTAAGGTGGGTTGCGGCGCGTGCCTTCTGCTGTATCGATCTGGGCCGTGTCACTCCTGCCTTCGTGCTCTTTGTGTTCTTTGTGGTGAAGCTCCGGAAGGTCTCGATCTTGCCGGAAGCTCACCAATCCTCCACCGGCGGTTTGCCGTCGAACCAGTTCCACTCGGCGTCGATGACGAAGCGACTGATCCAGGTGGCCGAGTCGCGCTCGAGGTCCAGGAAGGCGTCGAGCGACTGGCGGAAGCGCTCGGCCGACTCAGCGGAGGGATTCCTCAGCACGGCGTGGAAGAGGTCCATGAAGCCCTGGGGTTTCTTGGGCGCACGCTCGAGCGTCGCGACGAACCATTTGTGATAGGGGAACAGGATCTCGTTGTGGGCCAGGATGATCCGCCCGCCCAGCAGCGCCACCTTCGAGCCGGCCAGGGCCAGCAGGTACGCGTTGCCCTTCTCGTCGCCGTAGTCGACGTAGCTCTGCCACACCTTCATGTGCGCGTAGAACGCGGCGATCTTCTTCGCCTTCAGCGCCCGCGGGTAGACCGCGATGGCGTCGACGATCTCCTGCAGGCCCTCGACGCGCGACCAGACGACCTTGCCGCCCGCGAAGGCGGTGCGGGCGGGCTCGCTGCCGTGGTCGGCTGCGTCGCGGAGGAACTTCACGTTCACGGCCTTGCCCTCGGCATAGCCGCCGGGGTAGTCCGCGATCTCCGTGTCCAGCATGTGCACCTCGACGGCGGCGAGGCGGCGGTTGAACTCCTCATCCGTCACCACGATGACGTGGTCCACATCCGACGCATCCGTATCCCTCCCCAGCGCAATCGACCCCGTCAGGATCAGCGCCAGGCACGACGCATCCTTCTTGCACCGCTCGATCAACTTGTCCACGACTCTCTGATGCTGTGGCCGCATGGGCGATTCTCCTTAGCTCGCGAAGATACTAAGCAAGCAACTGCCGGGAGAAAACAGGCAAGTAGTGAGAAAAGAACTCCCCAACAACGTGCTGTCGCAAGAACACCATCGTGCTGGCTAGCCGCCTTCACTCCCGCGCGCCGTGGTCGGCCAAGAGAGCGGCAATTCTGTCCCTATACCCCATCTCCCGGGCAATCTTGAGCATGCTCTTGCCATAATAATCTTTGGCGTTGATGTCGGCGCCAGCCTCCATCAGGAGCTTCACATAGGCCATACTCCCCTCCCGGATCGCTCTTTCAAGAGGAGTCTGCAGGAGGTTGTCTTTTGCTTCGATATTCGCGCCCGCCTTGACCAACGGCTCGGCAACTTCCGCACGACGAGCAAAGGTCAAGGGCGTCCTGCCGTCCCGATCTTTGTTATCTGGACCGGCTCCGCTAGCCAGGAGCTTCTTAACCAAGTCTGCATCTCCGCGTTCAACGGCCCTGTGCAGCGGCGTTTCCCACTTTGCGTCCCGAGGATCGACAGAAACACCGGCTTTGAGGAGCAAGGCAGCGATGTCTGCGTTGCCGGCCATCCGTAGTGTTCAGATGACGCGGGCTGCCGCCGAAATCACACGAGACGCAAGGGGACAGCGGAGGCGGTCTGTCCGCGACCGGAAAAACGCGCCTTCCGGAGCCCGCGAATGGGGCTTGGACGCTGTTCGGAGGGCTTCGCAGGGGTTCGGGGCGGCGGGAATTCGCTTGTTGACGCAGCAAAACGCGGTAGAATCGCGCACATCGCTGGCGGTGGTCGTCAGCGTGAGGTCATCCGGGAAATCCCGGCTACTGGGTAAGATTCGCGTATTGGCGTCGGCGTTCCCAAAAGGGAAGCCGTTTTGCCTCCAAAGGAGAAGTCATGCGGAACGGATCGCAACTGTTGCTGGTGGCGGGATTCCTGGCCGTGTCGGCCATGATCGCGGTAAGCGTTCAGGCCAAAGAGGGCGAAGGCGCCCCGAAGGCCATGACGATGACTGGCGAAGTGGTCAAGGTTGAAGCGTCAGCCCTGACACTGGTTGCCAAGAAGGAGGGCGGCGCGGGCCAGGAGAAGACCTTCGCCATCAACGCCGGCACGAAGGTCCTCGTGCAGACCGACGAAGATGACATCGCCAAAGGCGAGGGCGGGAAAGAGAAGAGAACGCCCAAGACTCGCGAAGGGACGATGGCCGACGTGAAGGTCGGCCAGCGGGTGGCCGTGACGTACAAGGAAGACAACAGCGCCACGCAGGTGCTGGTGCTTCGGGCGCCGAAGCCCAGAGCGGGCGGCGAAGGGAAAGAGAAGTAACTTCCCGGGCAGACCCAACGCCGGCGCCGCTCGAGCTGCGGGAACCTGATCACGGCCGGGTGGTTGCGCCGCCCGAACGCCACGACTCATAGGTGCTGCCGTTGTCCAGCGCTCACTGGCCGCGCTCGTTTCGTGCGCGGAATAGACGGGCGAAGGACCTGCTCGCCTTGCCGGTGGAGCAGCAACGGGATTTGCTTCGGTCACTATTGCCCTCCGGCGGCGAAGCGTGTATAAAGGTTCTGCCTTGGAAGGCGCCGAAGTACCCAGAAGCGTCTTCCAATTGGAAGATCGAGATTATCGGCCTGCTGCCCATAGAGCGGGCCGTGTCGGAAAAAGCCGTGCTAGGCGGGGCGTTAGCGGTGCCCTGACTCCCGCAAGGGATGACCCGAAATCCGCTATAGCGGGGCTGAATGCTCTGCCAAGGGCCGTTGTGGCCGGTCTACTCGTCCGTACAGGTGGCGATGAAGGTTGGGTCCTCTGCAACGCTGCGCCGTGAACCTGGTCAGGTCCGGAAGGAAGCAGCCATAAGCGATTTGCAGCGGGTGCCGGAGGGTCGCCTGGCTGGAGCCATTCTGGCGGATGAGCCCGATTGCGATGTGTTCGACGCAGGGTTGCACGGCACTTTTGTTTTACCCCCGGCAGGGCGCTGGAACTGCGGCGACCGGCCGGTTAACTGCCGCCAAGGGGCGGACGGCGATGGCAAACGCCGCGCTTGGGGCGGACGTGCCGTCCGCCGCTAAAGGGACGCGGGTTACTGCTTACTGATAACGGATGCTCCCATGGCGTATCTGGTCCTGGCGAGAAAATACCGCAGCACCACGTTCGACGAGGTCGTCGGGCAGGAGCCCATCGCGCGGACGCTGAAGAATGCCATTTCGTCCGGCCGCATCGCCCATGCGTACCTGTTCACCGGCACGCGGGGCGTGGGCAAGACGACGATGGCCCGCATCCTGGCCAAGGCCCTCAACTGCCTCTCCTCCGAGGGCCCCACCATCGCCCCGTGCAACAAGTGCGAGGCGTGCATCGCCATCGGCCGCGGCGACGACATGGACGTGGTGGAGATCGACGGCGCGTCCAACCGCGGCGTCGACGAGATTCGCGAACTGCGGGCCAACGTCATCCTCCGCCCCGCCCGCTGCCGCTACAAGATCTACTACATCGACGAAGTCCACCAGATCACCAAGGACGCGTTCAACGCCCTGCTCAAGACCCTCGAGGAGCCGCCCGAACACGTCAAGTTCATCTTCGCCACCACCGAGAGCGAGAAGATCCCCGCCACCATCCTCTCGCGTTGCCAGAAGTTCGACTTCCGCAACATCCCCACGCGGCAGATCGCCGATCACATGGCCGCCCTGTGCAAGGCCGAGAACGTGCCGGCCGAGGGCGACGCCCTTTTCCGCCTGGCGCGGGCCGCGGCGGGCTCGATGCGCGACGGCCTGAGCCTGCTGGACCAGATCCTGGCCGCCGGCGAAACGGTCACCGACGCCGAGGTCGTGCGAATCCTGGGCGTGCCCCCCGATGAACGCATGCTGGCCATCGTCCGCGCGGTGGCCGAGGGCAACTCGGCGGCCGCCCTGGGCGAGCTGAACTCGCTGCTGGAGGCGGGCGTGGCGCTGACCAGCATGGTCAACGGCCTGGGCGAGGCGTTCCGCAACATGATGCTGGCCTCGACGTGCGGGGCCAACAGCGACCTGATCGAACTGCCCGAGGCCCAGCGGACCGCGGTGGGCGAGCTGGCCAAGAAGTTCTCCACGCCCGCCCTGGTGCAGGCGACGGGGATCATCGCCAAGCTCGCGTACAACATCCGCGGCTCGAGCCTGGGGCGCAACCTCATCGAGGCGGCCCTGGTGCGGCTGGCGGAAGCCAGCAAGTTCGTCGATCCGCAGAGCCTGATCTCGCGCCTCGAGGCGCTGAGCGGCACGGTCGAAAAAAAAAAGCCCCTGACGCCCGTCGCTAGCGCCCCCGCCGCGGCAGCCGCGGCGACCCCGGCGCCGGCCGCTTCGCCCGCTGTCGCCTCGGCGCCGGCCGCCTCTGCGGCCAAGCCGGCCGCCAGCGTTAACCGCTACGGCCAGCCGACCGCCGCGGCCCCGGCCGCCCCCCCCCC
>CAZTVF010000213.1:0-4964 GCA_964616985.1 uncultured Planctomycetaceae bacterium | reverse complement strand
GGGCGGCGATCCAGATCAGCGTCTTGTAGCCGGCGATGATCTCGCGCCAGTAGACCGGATCGTCGGGGTCGATATAGTCGCCCACCTGCACGAGGCCGTGGTCGGTCGTCTTGGGATGTAGGCTGGTGATCCGCGTGAAGCCGCCCGCGTTCAGGCCCGAGACTTCCCGCCACTCATCCAGCGTGTAGGTCAACGACGTGTCGGCATCCATGCCGTCGAACTCGTCGAAGGATCGCGTTGTCACCGTGCCGCCGATGACCTTGTGCGACCGGATGAAGGACGTGCAGTTACTCTCCAGCCATTGCTGGTGGATCAGCACCTTGTCCACAGAGCGGCACTTGTTCTCCGTGGTGGGGTCGGAAGTCTCGGCCTGGCCAAGGGCGATCTGCCGCTCCCGCAGCGCCTTCCACAACTCGCGGATGTATTTCAGATCGCGCCAGGACCAGCCAGCGGCGGTGGGATCAGTGAAGCCCATAGGGTTACTCGCTGTCCGTGAAGTAAAGGTCGCTGAATTGCAGGACGCCCTCTTTGTACTGCAGCAACTCGCCCTGATTCGACGCCTTGGCCCACTGGACGTTGTTGGTCGCGTCGATCCAGGGCACGGCCGGGCCGGCGTCGGGGGAACTGAACTCCAGCGTGCTGGGGCCGCCGATCAGGATGCCCATTTTGATTGAGTCGCCGTAGTACTCGGTGAGGGCGCCGTTGTCATCGAAGCCCAGGAGCGACTTGCCCGGCGAGACGTTGAAGTAGCTCCAATGCCCGGTGGCGTCGAACCGCAGCAGCGATTCGATGCCGGGGTTCGCCTCGGGCGGCCACAGGTAAGAGAAATCACTGCCATCGGCGGCGATCATCATCAGCGAGTTGGCCGGGCCGACCTTCCACCACGACGCCGCGCCGCCCGACGCCTTGAACAGGGCCGGATCGTTATCGTCGGGGGCCTTCCAAGTGGGCACGCCGCCGGCGAAGGTCATGACGCTGAACCCCGCCGGGGCGGCCAGGTAGGCGGGCGCTCCCGCGGCGACGTAGAGCATCGAGCCGTTGCCACCCTTGGCCAGCCAGCCCATGCCGCCGCCAGCGTTCATGTAGAACAGCGATCCGGCAGCGCCCGCGGCGGTCCATGTAGCGCCGCCGTCGAAGGTGAACACCGACTTGCCGGCAGGCGGGGCCTTCCAGTCGGGCAGACCGCCGGCGACGACCATCACCGAGCCGTTGCCTTGGACGGCCAGAGCGTCCCAGTCAACGGTGTCGTCCTCGCCCTCGTGCGTGTGCGTCTTGGCCAGGATCAGATCGCCGACGACGGGCGCGTGATAGACGGTGTCAAGGTGATCCGTGCCGTTAAGCAACTCAACAGGGGGCGGCGGGTCTGGCGGCTCGGGCGTGACCCACTTCTTGTAGGACCACAGGCGGATCAGGCCGGTGGTCGTGCCCGTGGAGTCCTTGGCCCACAGGACCATCGCCCGCACGTCGCTGGTGAGCACGTCGCCGCCGGTGGTGCCGTTCTCTTCCTCGTCCTCCTCGCTCTGCGAGGGCGCATGGAGGTCATAGCTATCCTGCTTGATGCCCACGGCCACGCAGTAGTCTTTGCCCTGCCAGTCGATGGAGGCCATCACCAGGCCGTCGGAGGCGGCGAGGGCCACCTGGTTCGGAGCGGCCGGTTCCAGCAGCACCACGAAGTTATCAATGTGATCGCGGCTGGGCTTTACGCCCTTGAGCAGGTACTCGTCCACCAGCAGGTCCTTGGCCTGCACGGCCGTATCGACGCCCAGCACCTGCCCGGCTTTCAGATGGTCGGACGTGGTGTTCAGGATCCAGACGGCCTTGGCGCCGGGCCGGTGGTTCTGGCCGACGGCACCGATCTGCATGGCGTTGCCCCGGGCATCGCGGGCAACGTCGATCAACGTGTTGATCGTGTCGGCCGAGAGAGCCAAGGGGGCACCTGCACGGACCTTGAGAAACGGATCACCCATTCGTCACCTCATGTTCCAATGCCAAGAGAACCAAAGTCACCCGCGTCATAGACCCGCTCCACATAGGCGGCATGGGGCACGATCACCGTCCACTCGTCATTCCCCTGCTGCTGATGCTCCTGGCGGTAGCGGACCCACAGGTACGCCCAGCCGGGCTTGACCACATCGCCGATGCCGGGGATGTTGATCGTGGCGTTGGGGCTGCCGGCGAAGCGATAGCTGATTTCCCAGTCGGTGCCGCCACGCCTGGAGCCGCTTGCTCCCAGGAAGATGCACTCCCCTGCCGCGCAGCCCTTGAAGGCCGCGGCGTTGGTCTTGCCCGTCAGGTAGAACAGGGTGCCCTTGTAGGCGTTGGTCACCTGGGAGTCGGTGAGATAGTGCGTCTCCGAGAAGTTGTACACCGGAACGGTGATATCGCAGCCGTCCACGCCGTTGCGGGTGGAACCGATGGCCCGCTTGCAGTCGGGCGCGTTGGTTCCGTAGGTGGCCAGCGTCTGCTTGCTCTGGGTGATATGGACACTGCCGCCGCCGGTGTCGAAGGAGAACGTGGCGGTGTTCGTGTTCGATGGGTTGGCGCTGTACGTGGCCGTGCCGTTCCAGATGCCCGGGGCGACAGCCTGCACACGGCAGGTCTGCCGGGCCCATCCGATATAGATCGCCGGCGCGGTGTTCGCCAAGGCGCCCGACGCTTCCGCCTCGTTGGTCGTCCCGGTGATGACATACTGAAGCTCGGCGCCCGCCCCGGTATTGCCGGTGGTGAGGCTGAGGTCCAGGCGGGGTCTACAGACAATGGCCATCGCGTTCCTCCGTGTTACCTGAAGGCCAGGACGGCCTGCAGGGCGCTGAGCAGGTCGGACATCTTCTTGTCCGTGGATTCGGTAGCGGCAGCCGTGCGGTCCAGCGCCTTGCCGCCGAACATAGCCGCGGCAGCGGCGGCGTTGAACGTGCCCTGGGCGCTCTCCTGGCCGCCCATGAGGTCACGCATCTTGTTGCCCAGCAGTTTGTCGGCCTGGGGCTGGCTGAGGAAGCCGGCCTTCGTGGCCTCCTCGATCTTCTGGCGGTACTCCTTGAACAGGTCCGCCTTGGTCTTGAGCGTGTCCTTCTCTCCCTTGGCGAACTCGGCGATGGACGCCTCCTTCATCTTCGCCCGCACGGCTTCGAGCTGCTCGGCCGTGGCGTTGGGGATCTTGAGGTTCTTCATGGCCACGTCCAACTCGGTCATCTTGCCCGTGGCGACGGCGATGCGGTCGTTCAACGTCGCGATCTCCCGGTCCACCTCGATCTTGGCCAGTTCGGCCGCGGCGTTGCGGATGGCGATCACCTTGTCCAAGGCGGCCCCGAGCTTGGTGAGGTTGAAGATTTCCAACTGCTCCCGTGTCTGGCCCTTGGCCTCGGCGATACGCTCATTGAGGCTCTTGAGGTAGTCGTCGGCGCGCTTCGCGTTCTCGGCGGCCGTCTGTGCAGCCGTCAGCTTGGCCGTCTCCTCCGCCGCCAGCAGGAGGTAGGCGTTCCCGCCGGGGAGACCGGCATCCGAAGCCTGCTGCTTGACCTTGTGCAGGGCGGCCTCGTTCGCCGTCATGCCCAGCGTCTCCCGCGCCTCGCGGGTCTGCTTGATGTAATCCTGGATCGCCTGGGAGGCCTGGGACATCTTCTTGAGCTTGTTCAGCGCGTCGATCTCTTCCAGCAGTGCCGCCGTCTCGGCATCCGTGCCATTGACCTGCGTGGCCTTGGCCAGGTTGTAGCGATTGATCTCGTCGGTGCTCTTGCCGATGGTGGCGATCTCTGCCTTGAGCGCCTCGATGTGCTGCTGGAGAGGCTTGTTGTCGGCCTTGGTCCGCTCCTCGTTCAACTGCCGCCGGGCGACGGCCTCGTTACTGTTGGCGCCGTCAATCACCGCCTGTTCCGCACCGATCCGCTCATCCAGCCCGGTGCGCCCAAAGCCCCAGCCGCCTCGCCAGCTCTTGGACTCCTTGAGTTCGGCGATCTTGAGGTCAGCAGCCTGGCGGGCCTTGGCGAATTCCTGGATCTCCCGCACCAGGTACTTGCCGTAGTCGGTCTTGGGGTCGTTCTCCTTGGAGTGAAGGGCGCGGAGCCGGTCGGCGAACTGCTGGGAGTCTTCGCCGATTCGCTTGGATGTGTTCTTGATGTCCTCGACTTCATCGAGTTGCAGCTTGATGGCCGCGACGGCAATTCCGATACCGGCTATGGCAAGACTCGCCAGCCCCATGCCGGCCAGGCCCACGCCCTTGATGGCGGCGGCGAGTTTTTCATAGGCCATGGCGGCGGTGTCGGCGAAGATCGCCACCTTGGCCAGCTTGCCCGCCTCGTCGCCCTCGGCCAGCATGGCCCCCTTGGCGAAGGCCTTGGCCCCGAACTTGAGGCCTTTGGTCGCCTTCCGCGTGCTGTGATCATCATCACCGAGCATGCCCAGGAAGCCTGCGGCACCGGCGGGAACGCCGGCGGTGCCCATCGGTGGCGAGGCCTGGAAGTCCGGCGTGGCCTGCATGGCGACCTTCGCCGCCTTGAACTGAGCAACGCGCTGGGCCAGCGCCACCCGTCCAGCGGCCTCCTGCGCGAACGTCTGCTGTCGCTCCTGCAGGCCCGACATGATCGGGGTGAGACGCTGGACCGTGGCGGCGTCGCTGGCCTTGGAGGCGGACTTGAGCTTCCGCTCCACCTCCTTCACGTGGCTGGCATACGCCGACACCTTCGCCTTGGACTCATTGAGCCCGCGGTTGAGGTTGCTGCTGTCGGCGTAGAGCTCGACGAACGCCGCGCCGGCACGGATTGCGCCTGTGCTGGAAGCCATGAAAAATCGCCTTGACGAGAATAACGAGCATGACTACGGTAAAGGCGTTGGCTCGGTCTCCCCCCGCCGAAGCCAACGCTGCAAAAAAAGGATCGGGTCGTCCCCCCCGCGGCTCGATCCGTTTTTATGCGCCGAGGTCGCTACTGCTGGGTCTTGGCCACCTCGTTGGCGATGCCCGCCCGAATGAA
>CAZTVF010000212.1:0-4997 GCA_964616985.1 uncultured Planctomycetaceae bacterium | reverse complement strand
AGCCGATCTGTGTGACGGTGCGGGCCTTGGCGGCGGCAGCGGCGATGGCCTTGCCGTCGGCCAGCGTGTGGGCCAGGGGCTTTTCGAGGAACAGGTGTTTGCGGGCCTTGATGACGGCCAGCGCGACGTCTTTGTGTGTCGCCGGCGGGGTGGCGACGACGACCGCGTCGACGTCGTCCCGCGCGAGCATGTCGTTGAGGTTGGTGTAGCACTGCGATTCGCTGAGCTTGAACGCGTCGCGGATGCCAGCCAGCTGCTTGGGGTTCAGGTCGCACACGGCGGCCAGCTCCGCCTGCGGCAGCGCGTGGATAGGATGGATGTGCGTCGAGCCGTGTTTGAGACCGACGATGCCGTAACGAACCTTCTTCACGTTATACTCCTTCTTGGGGGTCCGAACATTCTACCCGACATTTCCCAGGTGACCTCTCGCTGACGACCGTCGCCAGCGATGTGCGCTATACTACCGCGTTTTGCTTCGCCAGCAAGCGGATTGGCGAAGGCCGCGTCGCCCCGGAAGAACCGCTGGATGTCTTGTCCCCGATACCGAGCCACCACCGGCTCCAGGACGGCTTGCCAGTCGTCGGCGCTGTGGACGTTCCCGTTGCGAAGCAACGCCCGCTCCACGTCGCCGTGCTGGTTGAAGCAGAACAGGGGATGGTAGCATTCGCAAGCGAAGTACCCGTTGTACGCCGAACCTTCCTGCTTGCCGTACGTCTCGCTGACCGTGCTGTCCATGTCCAGGATGATCCTGTCGATGGGCTTCCGCTGGTGAACCTTCCCAATCCACTGGCCCGATAGATCCATCAGGGCCTGAAGGTTCCTGGATTGTGTCAGCACGTCCGTCTCGAATCGTCCCATCTCGCTGGTCGAAGCGGCTCTCCGTTCCTTCGCTCTCCCGCCCACGGTGTGCCGCATCGACGCGTCTACCGAAAGGCGGTCCGCATCGTTCGTGTCCTCGTAGCCCGCCAATCGGCCGAAGACTGACTGGCGGAACAACGCGATGATGGTGTGCTGAGTGTTCGTGCCGGTTCGCCATTCCTTGAAGAGCCCCCCGGCCATCTCGGTCAGCCCCAGGGCGTCGTCCAGTTCCCGGTAGGCCAGCAGCCCTGCGTCCGACGTGACCTTCGAGCCGTGGAATTCCAGCCTCAACTCGCCGTCGAAACCCACCCGAAGGGCATCCTTTCCGCTTTCACCCATTGGATTCTCCAGACTTCCGTGTCCAGATGCTCAGAAAACCCTGTGTTTATGCGGTCAGACGACCTTATTATAGTCAGGACTGTGATGCCGATTTGGGAAATCCGGGCTGGTATGGAGACTGGGCCGAGTAGTCGACCAACAAGGCGCTCCAGAACCACTCCGCCAGGCCGATTCTGCCTTAGTTCTTGATCACCGGTCGCCGTGACGCGACAATGAAACGCCTGAAAGGCAGGTGGAGAGATCGCATGCGGTGCCTGACCGATATCCCGTTCGAGCTCCACGCCGCCGAGCTGATGCCCCGCGCGCGCGTCGATCCGCAGGGCGAAGACGCTGCCGCCTTCACGGCGCTCGTCGACCGCGCCCGCGCTGTGGCCCGGCCCAAGGCGCTCTACCGCGAGGTCTTTGTCGACGAAAAGGGCATCGACACCATCCGCCTCGACTCGGCCACCTTCACGAGCCGCATGCTGCGCGCCAACCTCGACGCCGCCGAACGGGTCTTTGCCTACGTCGCCACCTGCGGCCACGAGATGGACGGGCAGGACGTGCCCGACGACTTCCTGAGCCCGTTCTGGTGGGACACGATCAAGGCTGCCCTTCTCGGCACGGCGATCCAGTACGCCGTCGACGACATCAAGCGCCGCTACCGACTCACCAAGACCTCAAGCATGCACCCAGGCTCCGGCGACGCCGATGTCTGGCCGATCGAGCAGCAGCGCGAGCTTTTCGCCTTGCTCGACGGCGTGACCTCGCACATCGGCGTCACGCTAACCGACACGTTCCTGATGCTGCCGAACAAGACCGTGTCCGGCGTGCTGTTCCCTACCGCGCGCGACTTTCGAACCTGCCAGGTTTGCCGCCGCGCCGTGTGCCCGAACCGCAGCGCCCCGTTCGACGAGGCTTTGTGGAAGTCCATCCAGCATGAGTAGACCGCCCCTGGGCCCTGTGCAGGCCCGGCCTTGCCACGGCCTACGCAGCATGGTGTAGTGCCGGCACCAATTGGAGACGAAGCAATGACTCCCGATGAGAAGCTCTGGCCGCTTCGCTGGGGTATGCAGGCAGGCCTGCTGCACGAGACGGCCTGGGGAGGCGGCCTGCTGAAGGAATTCGGCGTGGACCTGCTGGTGTGCTTCCCGCCGCCGCCCAGTTCCAAGCCCGTGCCCCTGGCACGGATCACCGACACGGTCTCGGCCATCGACGCATGGTGCCACGACCTGGGCATCGGCTGGATGGCCAACCTGGAGGCGGCCAACTACCACGCCACGTTCATCGACGAGAAAGGCCGCGACTGGTTCAACCGCCCCGACGGGCGGCACTACCACGACGCCCCCGACGAGGTCCTCGCCGCCTGGGGCCGCTGCCGCCACCTGGCCGGCGTGCTCTACGACGAGGCCGAGCTCATGCAGAGCTTCCGCAACTGGACGGTCAAGGATCTGGACAGGCCCTGGATCTACGACCCGTCGCCGGGGATGCGCATCGAGGACGCCGCCGCGGGGTTCGTCGCCGCGCTGGCCGACCACGCCCGCCGATTCGCCAGCCACGGCGTCGGCCTGTTCACCGAGCACGTGCTGCCCATCGCCTTTCACAGCTTCGCGCGGGCGGGCTGGACGGCTGCCACCAAGGTGCTCAAGGAGAACTGGGCCGCCCCCTGCCTAGCCATCGCCATGGGCGCCGCCCTGCAATACGGCACCGAACTGTGGGTCTGCCCCGACCTGTGGGACGGGGCCCGGCCATATCCCGGCCACTCGCCGGCGGAGTATCGGTCAGCCGTCCTGATGGCCTACCACCTCGGCGCCGACTGCATCTACACCGAGAACCTCGACGCCGACGTCGGCAACCGCGGCGTCGGCAGCTTGGTGCTGGCCCGGGGCGGGCGATACGACGTGACGCCCTACGGCCGCGAGGCCTTGTGGTTCCGCCACGAGTACGCCCCGGCACACCCGCGAGACTACAGCTTCCGGCAGGTGCGCCCGCGGGTGGCCATCATCCGCCAGGAAGACACCTGCTGGGGCCAGTCCGACAGTTGGATCCGCGACACGCTGTTCGGCAACCCGCAATGGCCGTCGACGGCCGTCACAGAGGCCTGGCTGCGGCTGTGGCACTTGCTGACGTGCGGCACGGTGCCGGCCGATTCGCTGAGCTGGCACGGCGGCAGCCTGTGGTGCCAGTGGAAGGGCCGGCCGCACCAGACCTTCTGCCCGCTGGACGGCGTGGTGGTGTTCGACGAGACCGTCGGCGGCGAGCTGCTCGGCGGGATCGAGGTGATCTTCCTGACGGGGCTGGGCGTCAGCGCCGAGACACTGGCGGGCGTCGAGGCGCAGGTCGCCGGCGGCGCCACCTGCGTGGCCCTGCCGCACCTGCTGCCGCATCGGGTCGCCCGCGACACCGGCAGCAACGGCACGATGAAAGACGGCTCGGGCCTGTGGGTGGCCACCGACGACTTCCTTTCGCCCCACGCCCGCAAGGCCGTCCGCCACGTGATTCCCGACTACAACACGATCCGTTACCGCTTCGGCAGCCGAACGGTGACGATCCGCCCGGCTGGCGGCGACCTCGATTGCCTGGAGGCCGAGGTGTCGTGACGGACAGACTGCGAAAACCCCGCCCCCCGGGCCCCGGCTGCACGCCCACGCCCGATCAAATTTCCTACCAGCTTGGTTGACCTCTCCGGGCAAGGCGAAGGCACCCGCCATCCGAAGACGGCGCGGAATGTGCGACGATCACTGAAAGAAAGCCAGCCCGCAAAGCCAGTGAGAGCCGCCTGGGTCGGCGTAAGTGCCACACAACCCAGCACTTGGTGTCTGTCGCCTTTCTGCGCTGCAACCGTGCTGCATTCGGGTAACCCTAACGTCGTAACTATTTGCAGTTGCTATCGTTAGCCTCTGTAGGCCATCACGTTGCCAACGTGAATGTCGTGAGTTCGACCCTCATCGCCCGCTTCAAACAGGGCTCGGCACCAGCAAGTGCCGGGCCCTGTCTGTTTGTGCCAAGCCATGCTGACATTGATACTTACGTATCGCTTAGGCCTTCGTTCTCGCGGCGTTTCTGCTCTCGTGCTTCCAACACCATTTTGCCCCGTTGCGCCCCGTTTTGCGCGCTTGCGCCGAAAGTTTACTGCATTAGTACTGCCAACTTTTCGCTGCAAGTTCATTCTCTTCCATCGCCTGCAGGACCAGCAGGCTTGTTCGCGGGCTCTTCAACGGCCGGAATCCAGGATAAAGCCTCGAGCTCCGTGGCGATGGGCAGGAGGCGCTCGTCCATGTACGTGGTGTCCGTAAGCCGAGGATCCGTGTGTCGCATGTGAGCTTGTCGAGATCTTTGGCTCATCCCCGCAGCTGCCATCATCGTGCTGAGCGTCTTCCTCAAGGCGTGAAAGTCGACGAATCCGACGCTTGCGTCCCCATCGTCGATACCCGCAAGGGCCAGGTCCGCACGCAGGGCTTTCATACCCGGCACCGTGCGTACGATTGGCGCCGCGGGCTCTACATCCTCCGGCCTGGCCCGTCGGAACTCTTCGGCGAGCTGAGGGTGGATCACCAGCGTGTCGCTTCGTCGGCTCTTTGTGACTTCAGCACGCAGGAGAATACGCTTGATCGTGCCAGCCAAGTTGACGTCTCCCCACGTCAATGCTCTGATTTCAGACCGGCGCAGGCCCGTCCATACGGCGACCAGGTAGGCGAGACGACGCTGTTGCCCTAGCCGCACGGCTTTTGCCCTCGCCCGCTCTGACACCTTTGCCACGGCCTTTCTGTAAAGGGCGGAGCAAAACCGTGGCGCGGGGCGGGCGGGGCGATTTCGTAGCG
>CAZTVF010000211.1:0-5009 GCA_964616985.1 uncultured Planctomycetaceae bacterium | reverse complement strand
TGCGGAAGCATCGCGTTTATGCATCTCGGATTTGAATCTGCGATTGCGGATTGCGAGGCCCGGGTAAGCATGCTTTCGTGCCACTACGCTACAGCGATCCCGCCCGCAGGCCCATCATGATCAGCGAGAGGATCACGCCGATCAGGAAGCCCAGCACCGCGCCGTTGAGGCGGACGAACTGCAGGTCGTCGCCGAACTTGTCATCGACGATGCGGACGAGTTCGTCGTTGCCGAAGCCGCGGAGGCTGCGCTCGATCAGGCTGCCGATGTGCTTGTGGTTGCGGGCGATCAGGGCGCGGCTCCAGTCGCGGAACCAGTCGGCCAGGCGCTTCTGCGCGTCGGGGCTGCCGAGGAAATGGTCGCGGGCCTGCGCCATCGCGTCGTGGATCGTCCGCCAGACGGCGCTGTCGGCCCGGGGCAGCTGCTCGACCAGCGTGTCCCGCAGGCCCGTCAGCATCGAGCCGATCATGCCCTCCAGGCGCGAATGCTCCACCAGGTCCGCCGTCAGCTTCCGCACCAGGAGGCTGGCCTCGGCGTCGCCGGAGGCGAGCTTGCGGCCGTAGCGGCCGATCGCGGCGTCGAGGCGGGTGCGGAGGAAATGATCGGGATTGCTCCGCACCTCGGCCACCAGCGTCTGGCCGGCCGCCGCCAGCGAGCGGGCGATGGCGTCGACGTCCACCCACTGCGGGGCGGCCTGGGGCTCGTTGAGGCTGGCCTCCAGCGACTCGCCCACCCACTGCACCAGCTGGCGAAGCGTGGAGCTGAAGTCCACGGTCATCAGGTGTTTCCGCAGCTTGTCGAAGCCTTCGCGGACGCGCGGCTCGCCCTCGACGAGGCGGGCGGCGTAGCTTTGGATCCGCTCGTCGACGCTCACCCGCAGCGGGTGGCGGCGGTCGTCGCGCACCTGGGCGATGTACGCGCCGATCTCGCCGACGATGGCGGCGACGGCCTTGCCGCGGTCCAAGGCGGCCCATTCCAGTGCGGCCACCACCAGCCGGCGGAGCGGGCCGACGTGGTTCTTGTAGTTGTTCACAGCCTCGTCGAGCATGGTCTGCACTGCGCGGGCGACGCTGGGGTCGTGGACCACCCACTGGTGAATGTGATCCAGCACGTCGTCGATGAGCGGGTGGTGCGCGCCGCGGGCGATGGCATCGCGGGCGGCCAGGCCGGTCAGGCTGGCCAGGTCCAGCTGCGCGAACCACGTCCGCAGCCAGTCGGCCAGGCGCTGGATCACCTCGGGCCTGTTGGCCTGCTGGCGCAGGGTGGGCAGGTACGCCAGGGCCATCCGCCGGACCACCTTGGCGATCAGGGCGGCGGAGTCCTTGGAGCCCAGGCTGGCCTCCAGGCCCGACAAGGCCGCCTCCCACAGGGCGTGCTGGTCGCCGCGATCGATCGCGCGGACGATCCACTCGCCCAGCGGCTGCGCCAGGTCCGCCCGCGCCAGCTGCGCGCGGGCAAGGTTGGCCGCGGCCGCCGCCGCCTCCGGCCGCCCCAGCTGGTTCACCACGGGCGTCAGCAGTTCGTTGCCGCGGACGAAGTCCAGCACGTGGTCGAGGCTGCGCGGGTTGCGGCAGAACTCGATGCCGCGGTCGAACAGGCGGAGGCGCTCGAGGTAGTCCCAGATTTTGTCGGTGGACAGCAGCTCGTCCTGCACCATCCGCATGATGTTGGTCTCGAGCTTGGCCCGGTTGCGGATGAGCAGGTCGGAGTGCGTCTTGAACGGCCAGAAACGCATGAACACCGGCGCGGGCCTCAGCAGCACGTGCACGGCGTACCAGTCGGCCAGGCTGCCGACGAGGCCGGCGTGAAAGCCGTTGGCGGCCAACTGCCACACGGGCCCCGTGAGCCCCGCCAGGTGGATGAGCGACTCGGTCGCCACGCTGCCCGCAGCCATGATGCCCAGCGACACCGGCCCGTATAGTCTGTTGCGTCTCATGAGGTCCTTTGTATGCCCCCGACACATGTTAGCGTGCCCGGAAGGGGGCGCACAACGGCTTGGATGGGGGTAAGACCTTGGCGGCGGCTTGCCGTTCGGCGCTGTAGATGCCCCAGGGCGTCATCCAGATCCGACAGCGCCGAACGGCAAGACGCCAGCCACGCACTCACGTGTTCCCTCGTCTACCGCGCCGCCGCCAATCACCTGTGCCCCAATCATCTGGAACTTCCCTGTCCGCCCGGCGTCTGAGAGAGATCATTCAAAATGGAGAGTGACATGCAGTGGATGCGAAAGCTTGTGTTGACCCTGGCGATTGTGGCGGCGGCTTCCTTTGCGGCGGCGCAGGAGGCGGCGAGCAGGCCGTCGGCGTCGCGCCCGGCGGCCTCCCAGCCGACGCAGGAGCAGATGGCACAGGCGGCGAAGATGGAGATCGAAATCGCCCAGCTGTTCGCGGCCAAACAATATGAGCAGGCGGCCCAGCAGGTCCGCGCCCAGTTGGTGCTGGTGCCTCACGCAGGGGGGTACTACAACCTCGCCTGCGCGATGGCCCGGCTGAACAAGCCCGACGAGGCCGTGGCGGCACTGGCCGCGTGCGCAGACATGGGCTATGCGGACTTCAACCACATCGCCAAGGATGACGACCTCGAGTCGCTCCGCAATCTTCCGCAGTACAAGGACGTGCTGGCCAAGGTGGGAGAGAACTACAACAAGGCCCTGGCCGCTCGCGCCAAGGCGCAGGCGACGCAGCAGCAGGCGGCCCGGCTGGCGCAGGAGATGGCCGAGGCCTTCGCGGCCAAGGAACACGACAAGGCCATCGACCTGGGCAGGCAGATCGTGGAACTGATGCCCAAAGACCCCATGGCCCGCTACAACCTCGCGTGCGGCCTGTCGCGTCTGGGCAAGAACGATGCCGCGATTACCGAACTCAACACGGCGATGGACCTGGGCTACGAAGAC
The DNA here is from genome assembly GCA_964616985.1 of uncultured Planctomycetaceae bacterium. Lineage (GTDB taxonomy): Bacteria > Planctomycetota > Phycisphaerae > SM23-33 > SM23-33 > CAZTVF01. The sequence goes on along the minus strand of CAZTVF010000211.1, from coordinate 2,116 downwards.
CCCGCGCACCTGCTCGGGGACGACGACCTCCAGCCGCTGCGCGAGCACAATGCCTGGCAGGGGCTGATGACGCGGGCCCGCGAGAATGAGAAGAAGGCTGGCGGGGCGCGCTACGAGGCGGGCGCCCAGATCGAGGGCGTCAAGACCGTCGAGGGCTTCCCCGACGGCGGGCTGCGGTACCGCCTGCGGATGGACCCCAACGCCACGCCCGAACAGCCGCAGCGGGTGATCGTCTGGCTGCACCCCTCGGGCGGCTCGGCCAACAGCGTGGTCGAGGCGATGGCGCCGCTGTTCATCAAGAACGGTTACGCGCTGCTGGTGTTCACACAGAAGAACTTCATGGGCTGGAGCGCGCAGGACGCCCCGCGTATCAGCCGCGTCATGGCCGAGATCGACAAGATCAAGGGCATCCAGCCGCGGCGGCCGATCCTGATGGGCTTCAGCGCCGGCGGGCAGATGGCGCTGACGATGTGGTCGCAGCAGCCCGAGAAGTTCAGCGGGCTGATTCTCGATGCGGCCTACCCGATGGAGCCCGCGGCGGGCGGCTACACGCCGATGCCGCTGCCCAAGGGCGAGGCGGTCCGCAAAACGCCCGTGTTCGTGCTGGTGGGCGACCAGGACGGCGGGGCGGCCACGTGGAAGCAGGCCATGCCCGCGTGGCAGAAGGCGGGCGTGCCGCTGACGGTGCACTTCATCAAGGGCCGCAAGCACGAGTGGCTGTTCGGCAAGGAGCAGCAGGCGGAACTGGACCAGTGGCTGGCCGACGTCGCCGCCGGCAAAATGCCCGCGATGGACGCCGCATCCAAGCCGGCGGGGGAGTGAGCCGTCGTCTGACGAATGGCGGTCTTACTGCCTCCGGCAGGCAGGCCTGGTAGTCCTTCACGGTTGAATCTGGGATAGGGCTTTGGCGGCGGCTTGCCGTTCGGCACTGTAGAGGCCTGGGGCGCCATCCAGATCTGACAGCGCCGAACGGCAAGCCGCTGCCAAACGCACTCACATGTTCCATGATGAATTGCAGTGCCGCTGATGAGCGTTCATCGCCCGCGTTCGCAGCCGCCACAACACGCACCCGACGATGATGCCGGCCAGGGGCGAGAGGTAGTTGTGCCACAGCACCATGTTGATCGCCAGCGTGACTACGAGGTACCCGCCCGCGATCAGCCGGTACGTGCGGTGCGGCGTCACGAGGATCGAGTACACCAGCAGCACCGCGTGGCCGGAGACGGGCAGGGCCAGCGTGAACATCCGCATGCCGGCCAGGACGATCACGACGGCGTCGATGCACAGGGGGAGCGGCCGCAGCAGGCGAGGTTGGCCCAGCATCACGCCGATCCATCCCAGCACCAGCAGGTACATCGGCACCAGGTAGATCGTCATCACCGTCTGGCCCTTGCGCCAGAGCTGCTGGCCGATGAAGCGGTTGGCCTCCAGCGTCAGGATCAGCACCGCCAGCGCCAGCAGCACCATCTGCAGCACGTGGCGGTGCCGCACCGCCAGGGCGATCGCCGCGGCCGGGGCCGCCCGCAGGCGTCCGCCCGGGCCCGCCATCACTTCACCGCCAGAACGGTGATGCTGGCGGCGGCGCCCATGAGGGCCGTGGTGATGTCCTTGGTGATCTGGTCGTCGCAGGCGTTCTGGGCCTCGTACGTGTGGTCGGAGAGAATCTCCACGCGGCCGAAGCCCGCGGCCCGGATGGCGGCGAGGTACTCGTCGCGCAGCAGCGCCCCGGAGATGCAGGCGGAATAGAGGTCGGCGTCGTCGCGAATCTCCGGCGGCAGCGGGCGGTTGAGCACGATGTCGCTGACGACCATCCTGCCGCCGCGCTTGAGCACGCGGTGCACCTCGCGGAAGACCTGCGGCTTGTCGGCGGAAAGATTGATCACGCAGTTGGAGATCACCATGTCCACCGACGCATCGGCCACCGGCAGGGCCTCGATGTTGCCCTCGCGGAATTCCACGTTCGACAGGCCGGTGGTCTGGCTGAACTTCGCCGCGTTCGTGGCGGCCAGGGCGAGCATCTCGGGCGTCATGTCCACGCCGATGGCCTTGCCCGAGGGGCCCACTTTCTGAGCGGCCAGGAACACGTCCTTGCCCGCGCCGCTGCCGAGGTCCAGCA
>CAZTVF010000210.1:0-5033 GCA_964616985.1 uncultured Planctomycetaceae bacterium | reverse complement strand
CGCGCCCGACGGCAGCGCCGACGGCCTCGCCGCGCCCGACGGCCACCCCCGCCCCGGCGGTGAACTGCGCCAACTGCCACAGCGGCAAGAGCGGCCCGCTTCCCGCTGGACATCGTCCGATCTAACAACGTCGATTCAACATCGCCGAGAACCGCGCGCCGAGTGGCACCCGCCATTCGGCGCTGCTTTTTGGTCCTTGGACAAGGCAGGTCGGTGCCACCCCCAAACTCGTTTGGGGGTGAGAACAGTCACCAAGTCCGCGGCGCCAAAACCCCGGCATGGTCACTTCATTGATCTGCCTACGGCAGGCAGGCCCATGCACATGGAGAATCCAGAGAGCCAAACATCAGGCAAAACCCGGACGCTGATAGAATCGGTGCCGCCTTCGCACCCCCAAACAAGTTTGGGGGTGGCACCGAGCATTTGGGCATGGGCCCAAGGGAAGGTTACCGCGATTGCGGGATGCTGCTGCTTTGAGCCTGCGCGGTGTACTGGCCAAGGTCGGTGTCGACCAGGACGCGCTGGACGCGGCGGCCCAGGCGGCAGGTGACTTCATAGGGGATCGTGTCCGCAAGGCGGGCGAGGTTCTCGACGCTGTGCGGGGCGGCCGGGTCGCTGGAGATGATCTCCACCATGTCGCCCACGCGGGCGGCCGGGGCGTCCGTCAGGTCGATGATCACCTGATCCATGCACACGCGGCCCAGGATGGGCACGTCCTTGCCGCGGACGCGCATGGTGGCCTTGTTCGAGAGGCATCGCAGGTAGCCGTCGCCGTAGCCGACCGGGGCCAGGCCCAGCCGGCTGTCGCGGGCCAGCGTGTGCGTCAGCCCGTAGCTGAGCTTGCTGCCGGCGGGCAGTTCCTTGATCTGCATCAGGCGGCCCCACAGGCGCAGCGCGGGCCGCAGCGGCAGGCGGGTCTGCATGTCGTCCGAAGGCTGGTAGCCGTAGATCGCGATGCCCGGGCGGACCATGCTCATGTGCGCCTCGGACATGTCGATCGTCCCGGCCGAGTTCGCCGCGTGAAGCAGCAGGCTCGAGGGGTTGGGGCATCGCCGGGCCGCCGCCTGGAAATTCGCCAGCTGCGATGCGGCGTACGACTTATCGGCGCTGTCGGCCGTGGCCAGGTGCGTGTAGAGGCCGGTGACCTTCACGCCGCCGTAGCGGGCGATCTCGGCCACCAGGGCCGGGGCGTCCTCCCACAGGATTCCCGAGCGTCCCATGCCGGTATCGACCTTCACATGGACGCTGGCGGGGGTGCGGACCTTGCGGCTGGCCTCGGAGACGGCGAACGCCTCGGCGGCCGAGATGACCGTCAGCGTGACGTGCTGGGCGACGAGTTCCTCGAGGGCCTCGCGCAATTGGCCGCCGTCGTTGTACGCGCAGGCGGAGAAGAACATCAATAACGGGCCGTTGTACCCGATGCCCCGCAGCCAGATGGCCTCGGTAGGCGTGGCCACGGCCATGCAGTCGGCGAACTCGGCGATGGTTTTCCAGAGCAGGTGGATGCCGTGTCCGTAGCAGTCGGCCTTGACGACGGCGCAGAGGCGGGTGGGCGGTTTGATCTGCTGTCGCAGCAACGCCAGGTTCGCCGCCACCGCGGAGGCTGAGATTTCCGCCGTTAAGTAACTTTCCATTGTGGCCTAGCTCCCTCTGCGGACATCCAGGTCCGCTACGGCCGACATTTGTTATACACCTCCGCGGCAAAAACTCAAGGTTCGCCCAAGGTTTTTTGCCTCGCCACGGGCTTGGCGAAGGGGGGAAAACATGGTAAGCTACCCCTCTTTCACCGGGGCCGTGTGAGGCCCTGGATGCTGGCAGCGTTTTACCGTTTACTTCTTCTGCACGAGTGGATTATGAGCAAAAGCATGCATGTTGCGATCATGGGCGCCACCGGCGCCGTGGGTACGGAATTCATGGCCATCCTCGAGCAGCGGAACTTTCCGCTGGCGAGCCTGAGGCTGCTGGCCAGCGCGCGGTCGGCGGGCAAGACGCTGAAGTTCCGCGGCGAGACGCTGCCCATCGAGGAATTGACCGAGAAGAGCTTCAAGGGCGTTGATCTGGTGCTGGGCTCCGCCGGCGGCAGCATCGCCAAGAAGTTCAACCCCATCGCCGTCGATGCCGGCGCCGTCGTCGTGTGCAACACGTCGGCCTTCCGCATGGACCCCAACGTGCCGCTGGTCGTTCCCGAGGTGAACCCCCAGGACATCCAGAAGCACAAGGGCATTATCGCCAATCCCAACTGCAGCACGATCATCATGAACGTGCCGGTCTGGCCGCTGCACCAGGTCAACCCGGTCAAGCGCCTCGTCGTCGCCACGTACCAGGCTGTCAGCGGGGCCGGGGCCAAGGCCATGGCCGAGCTGGAGCAGCAGGCCCGCGACTGGTCCTCGGGCAAGCCGCTGGTCAAGGGCGTCATGCCCCACCAGGCGCTGTTCAACGTCTTCAGCCACACCAGCAAGATCGCGGACAACGGCTACAACGAGGAAGAGAATAAGATGGTCCTGGAGACCCGCAAGATCTTCCACGCGCCGCAGATCCGCGTGACGGCGACGTGCGTCCGCGTGCCGGTGCTTCGCGCCCACACCGAGGCGGTGAACATCGAGTTCAGCCGCCCGATGACCGAGCAGCAGGTGCGCGACGTGCTGGCCAAGGCGCCCGGCGTGCGGATCGTGGACGACCGCGACAAGAACTACTTCCCCATGCCGCTGGACTCCGCCGGCGGCGACGATGTCCTCGTCGGCCGCATCCGCCAGGACACCAGCCTCGACGGCGGCGTCGGCATCGACCTGTTCGTCAGCGGCGACCAGATCCGCAAGGGCGCCGCGCTGAACGCGATCCAGATCGCCGAGATGCTGTAGGATTCCGTCCTCGTTGACCGATGTGAATGGAGTCCGACGGCCTCGGCCGCGCGGCGCTGTTTTCGGCGGCCGGCATAACTCTTTACATTCTGCTTGGATTGATCATGCGTAGAAATATCGTTCATCTTGGCGCGGGCTCGCTGACGTATGCGATCCGCGAGATTGTGCAGGTCGGCCACAAGTTCCGCGACCTGGGCGTGCCCATCACGTGGGAAAACATCGGCGACCCGGTGCAGAAGGGCGAGAAGATCGAGCCCTGGATCCGCCAGATCCTGCACGAGATCGTCGACGAGGACCAATCGTGGGCCTACTGCGACACCGCGGGCGTGCTCTCCACGCGGGAGTTCCTCGCCCAGCAGGTGAATCACCGCGGCGGGGCCAAGGTGACGCCCGACGACATCATCTTCTTCAACGGCATCGGCGACGCGGTGGCCAAGGTATACGGCTTCCTGCGGCGCGAGGCCCGCGTCATCGGCCCCACGCCCGCCTACAGCACGCACTCCTCGGCCGAGGGCGCGCACAGCGGCTACGAGCACCTGACCTACGAGCTGGACCCCTACAACCACTGGATGCCGGACCTGGAAGACCTTCGCCTCAAGGTGAAGTACAACGACTCGATCGCGGCCATCCTGCTGATCAACCCCGACAACCCGACGGGAGCCGTCTACCCGCGCGAGGTGCTCGAGGGCATCATCGCTATCGCCCGCGAGTTCGACCTGTTCGTCATCTGCGATGAGATCTACGCGCACGTCGTCTACAACCGCAACCAGACGCTGCACCTGTCGGAGGTGATCGGCGACGTATGCGGCATCGTCATGCGCGGCATCAGCAAAGAATTCCCCTGGCCGGGCTCGCGCTGCGGCTGGATCGAAGTCCTCAACCGCGGCCGCGACGAGATGTTCAATAAGTACGTGGGCTCGCTGCTGGCGTCGAAGCGGCTGGAGGTTTGCTCGACGACGGCCCCACAGCTGTCGATCCCGCGAGTGATGGGCGACCCCCGCTACCCGTCGCACCTGCTGAAGCGGGCGAGCCTCTTCGAGGCCCGCGCCAAAGAAGCCGTGGCGATGCTGTCGGGCATCCCGGGCATCCACGTGAACTGCCCCTCGGGCGCGTTCTACATGACCGTCCTGTTCGAGGATGGGGCGCTGAATGACAAGCAGACGCTCAAGATCGCCAACCCGCAGGTGCGGCAGATGGTGGAGCAGCAGGTCAAGGGCACCGAGCCCGACGGCCGCTTCGTCTTCTATTTGCTGGGCGCCACGGGCATCTGCGTCGTGCCGCTGACGGGCTTCTACTGCAAACGCCACGGCTTCCGCGTGACGCTGCTGGAATGCGACGACGCCAAGCGCTGCTGGACCTTCGCCACCCTCGCCACCGCCCTGCGCGAATACCTGGGATCGTAGGTCGCAGTGATCGTCCGGAGCGAATGAGCGCCTGGTTCTGCTGGTGCTTCCGGGACCGCTTGCGGTTTCGCGCACGGCGTCCCTTCGCTATTGCGGGGCGAAGCGCCATCAGCTCACTTTTTCTCCAAGTGCCCTCCCCTTGTGGCGCCCACACCTTCATGGATTACTGAAGCGACCATTGCCCAAAATGCCCTTGACCCCGTCCGCCTTGTCTCCTATACTTCGTTACTTAGCGAATCATCGCAGTGACAAACGACCAAGGAGACGGTATGACGCCGCTGAAGATCCTGTTCCTGTGCACCGGCAACAGCTGCCGAAGCCAGATGGCCGAGGGCTGGGCAAAGAAGCTCAAGCCCCAGACCGTCGAGGCCTACTCTGCCGGCATTGAGACCCATGGCATGAACCCCCGCGCGGTGAAGGTGATGGCCGAGGCAGGCGTCGACATCTCCTCGCAGCGGTCCAAGCTCGCGGCCGAACTCGCCGACGTCCCCTTCGACTACGTCGTCACCGTCTGCAGCCACGCCAATGAAAACTGCCCCCTGTTCAGCGGGCGGGCAAAGGTGGTGCACGTGGGCTTCGACGACCCGCCGCGCCTGGCCAGGTCCGCCGCCACCGAGGAAGAAGCCCTGGCCCACTACCGCCGCGTGCGCGACGAGAGCCGCGCGTTCATCGAGACCCTGCCCCAGTCCCTCACCGAGGCGCCGAACAAATGAGCCACATCTCCGCCCGCCTGTCGTTTCTGGACCGCTACCTGACGCTGTGGATCTTCCTG
>CAZTVF010000209.1:0-5059 GCA_964616985.1 uncultured Planctomycetaceae bacterium | reverse complement strand
GCTGTTCCGCGGGAGAGCCTATCGGATCCAGCAACGCGGCGTTTCGTGCCGGAAGAGGGATCACCGCCGGGGAGATTTGCAGTGACTCCGTGATAAACTTGATCAATCCTTCAGGCAGGACAGTCATAACCTTTTCCTTTCCGGCAGAAGATAGCCTGGATTCAATTTGCGCATGGTGGGTGAACTCCGATCTCTTGGCAGGCGATTGCCCCGCCACCAAAGAACGCCTTCATCAGCTCGGGCAAATGTTCGTCGATGGTCTTGCAGCTTCGCTGCATCACTTTGATCGCCAGATCCTGAGAAGGCACGCCGTCATTACAGATATCGCCGGTCAGAAGGAACCAGATGTCCCCGCAACTGTCGTCGATTATCTCGAAGAATTCACCATGGGGCATCTGCGCGTTCAATTTCGCAAGGAAGTCCTGTGCTTGGGCGATCCGGTCAGGAGGCACGAACACGGGCACCAGGGCCACCACCGTAACATCGCCGGTGTCCTGCCATAAGACCCCCATGATCCAGCGACCAGTTCGCCCGGTTACGATGCAGTTCAGCGTATTGTCATTCTGTAGCGGACGGATGCCAAAATGCAGGCTCTCCGCAGCGTCCAAGATGGCTTGTCCTATCAAATCCATTGTGCAAGATTCCTTTTAGTATTGGTGTCATTCGTCCTCGTGCAGGAAGCCTCGGGCCGCCTTGGTTAGTTCGACGGACGAACCATGCATCCGGACAAGACCCGTCTCGACCAGTTGCTGCTCCACTTGGTTGACAAGCTCTCTGGGCCAGCGCAAGGCAGCGATGAATCTCCTGCTGGCCTTGTCGCCAGCCGTGCGGAGTCCTGCCAGGTACGTTCGCATGAACCTGCTGCTGCCGAGAATGTCGAAGCCGGATGTCGCCAAGACCGTTTCGACGTGCCTGGGAAGGATGACCGGTTGACCGATCCCGCAGGCGAATGCCTTTGCCAGGCGGCAGCAGGCGTCGAGCATCTGCACCATCGCCCCGGCATCATCCTGTGCAACACGAAGAAGTTTGCCTCTTGCCGGGGCAACAACCTGACAGTCTGCCCGAGAGGTGAGCCTGTCGAGAATGGCTCGCAACTCTGATCGAGAGTAAGCCGCCAGCCGAAGAATCGCTGGGAACCGTTCGCGTAATGACGCGACCACAGATCCCTCAGCGGCAGATGCCGTTGCCACGATGGCGCAGGGAGCAAGCGGCGGCTCATTCCAGCCTTCTCGATCATCTGTCGGGATCTTTCCAAGCGCCATGGCGGCCGCCAGCCTGAGCTGCCCGCACACCGGCAATCGATGAACGTTCTCCAGGATGACCAATTCACCTGCCTGGATCTCGGCCAAGACATTGACCAAATCTCCGTCAGAGCCGATGGTGTGGGCCCGGACCGTTCTGACCGGCACCGCCAGTTCATGGGCAACCATCGTTGCCAGGAGTCGCTTGCCAGAACCCTTTGGCCCGATCAGCAGCGAGTTCGGCAGGTGACGTCCGGCCGTAGTCCTGGCCACGCTGACCAGGGCCTCCAGTGTCTCCACCAAACGCGCCTGCCCGATGAACTCCGCCAGCCGTGTGGGCTTCGTGCTGGTGCATGGTTCCAGCACGTTTGCTTGGGGACTCTTCTCTTCGTAAAACATAGGCTTTCTCCCATCGCAACCTCGCGAATCTGGCCACAGTGGCGGCATCTGATTCTCCCAAACTGGTCGTTTCAGATGCAGTTGCATAGTCCAATACCCCTGGGAAGAAATCCTGTTCGCAAATTCAGGCATAATTCCGCATGCCAGCTTTGTTGCAGAAACGATAACGCATGCTTTTAGGGTAGGTTACAGAAGCTCAAGATTCTTTTGGTTTTTCCGTCGGTGGGTGTATGGCTAACTCGTCCCCGCCATCAAGTTCCACTTGGGTCGCAGTGCATGGCTCGCCAGCTTGGACAGGGGAGGATACAGCAGCGAACCGACTCGGTGCGTATCCCTCACGGCATGGTCGAACTCAGCCTGGACCTCATCACGGCCACGATGGCCAGGCCTGCCAGCGGGGCCAATGCGTATGAGCCGTAGAGCCAGGCATAGCCCCATCGTTCGATAATCGTGCCGCCCAGCGTGGCGCCCGCCCAGCTCGGCACGCCGATCGCCAGGGCCATGTACAGGCCCATCGCCAGTCCTCGGCTTTCGGCGGGGACACGGCGGCGGATGAACTCGATGCTGGCCGGATGGAACATGCCGAACGCGGCGGCGTGGAGGACCTGCGCCGCCAGCACGACGGCGAGATTGGGGACCAGGGCATAGAGACCCAGCCTCAGAGACACGGCCGCCAGGGACACCGCCAGCATCCCATCGATACGCACGCGGCGGATGATCCTGCCGGCGAAGAAGATCATGGGGATCTCGCAGGCCGAGCCGACGGCAAAGACCCACGCCACCTGGTCCATCTTCAGTACGTCGTGAAGATAGATCGTGAAGAAGTTGTAGTGAGCGGACATGCCGAACTGGTTGGCCGCCGCCACCAGGAGAAACACACCGAATACCCAATCCAGCCCCGCCCGGCGTGCGGCGGCGTCTTGGGGCTTGGCCTGCGGCAGGCGGCGGCGATGGTGGTCCGGCAACATCATGCTCGTGACGGCCATGGGGATGCACGAAAGGAGCAAGGCAGAGACGATCGAGGATGCCGATTTCTCATCGACCAGGCCGGCCAGGCGGATTGTGAATAGCGTGACGACGAAGCCGATGCTGCCCCAGACCCTCACCCGGCCGTAATGGTGGGCAGGGTCGGACAACTCACTGGCGGCCAGGGCGTCGGTGAGCGGAATGAGCGTCCGCGAGAAGATGCCGAAGGCCGCAACCAGCAGCGCCGCCGTGAAGAAGCTGCCGGTGGCGCAGAGCGGCCAGATGACGACGGCCAGCGAGACCAGGCAGCCGATGAGCATCCCCCGCCGGGCCCCCATGCGGTCGGCAAGGTACCCCAGCCCCATCGGGCCCAGTACGCCCGTCAGGCTCATCAACCCCTGGAGGTAGCCCACCTGCGCCGGCGAGTAGCCGCGGGCCTTGAGGAACAACTGAAAGTACGGCGTGATCACGCCGGTGAGGATGAACAGGGCGAAGTAATGGATGGCAAATCGCAACAAGGCGGGGGCGATTATCGTCGAGGGCGGTGGAGAAGGGCAAGGGGGAGGAGCGGCACAAGACGCGGAGGTGTCCATTCCGAGAACTCTTTCCGGCTGCAAGACGGTGGCCCGATAGGCTTGGCTGTGAGCGCAACGAGGGACCCAGCAGGCGATCGGAGCCACGCGGGCATGCCGGTGGGCAGTTTCGGCACAGCCCTTTCAACACAGCCGCTCTGCCGTTATCATCCTCACCCATGACTTGGAAACCACTGCACTTTTTCGCGGTGGCCCTGGCCGGTTGGATGAACCGCCAGCAACAGGAGGTTATCGAGTTCCTCAGGGAAGAGAACCGCGTTCTGCGGGAGAAACTCGGCCACAAACGCATCATCCTGAACGAGTCCCAGAAGCGGCGGCTGGCGACGGCGGCCATGAAGGTGGGCAGGGATCTGCTACGCCAGTTCGGGACGCTGTTCAGCCCCGACACCTTGCTCCGCTGGCATCGATCGCTGGTTGCCCGCAAGTACGACAGTTCAGATCGTCGCGGCAAGCGGGGGCCGGTGCCGACCAAGGCCAACATGATCCGCGACCTGGTGATGAAAATGGCCGGCGAGAACCCCGATTGGGGCTACGGCCGCATCCATGGGGAGCTCAAGGTGCTGGGCTACCAGGTCTCCTGGCAGACCGTCCGCAGGGTCATGATGGAGGAGGGCCTGCTGGACGATCCATTCGGGCCAAAGCGAACATCCTGGAAGACGTTCCTCCAGAGCCACTTCGAGTGCATCGCCGCCTGCGACTTCTTCAGCGTTGAGGCCTGGGGCCTCAAAGGCCTGACCCGCTACCTCGTGTTCTTCGTGATTGACGTCGCCAGCCGCAAGGTCGAGATCGCCGGCATCCACGCCGATCCCTGCGAGACGCAGATGGTCCAGATGGCCCGCAACCTCACGGACGCCGACAACGGCTTCCTGAAGGACAAGCGTATCCTCATCCACGACCGGGATCCGCTGTACACGAAGAAGTTCCGGGCCACCCTTCGGGGCGCCGGGGTGCGGTCGCTGAAGATCCCCAAGCAATCGCCCAATCTAAACGCCTACGCCGAACGGTTCGTCTGGTCGATCAAGCACGAGTGCCTGGACAAGATGGTCCTGTTCGGCGAGAGTGGCGTCCGCCACGCCATCGAGCAATACGTGGAGCATTACCACCTGGAACGGCCCCACCGTGTATTGGGGCGCCGGATTATCGAGCCCGATACTCCCCCGCCGGCCGAGGGCGAGGTGCGCTGCCGCGAGCGCCTGGGCGGGCTGCTCAAGAGCTATTACCGGGAGGCTGCGTGATGCCCCGGATGAATCATGTAATACCAGCAGGAACACCGGCGGAATGGGGTGTTCCTGGTGCGGCGGAGGAAGAGACACTTCCTCGGCCGAGCACACCTAGACGGTCTTGATCCGATTGCGGCGTCCGAGAGCGAACAAACCGCCGATGCCCAGCAACGTCAGCGTAGCCGGTTCGGGAACATCGGTATTGACGAGGACATCCTGGGCCGGATTGCCGGCCAAGTTCTCCATCTGCGCCACGCGAATGTCCGCCAGGTCGCACCAGAGCCTTTGCACGGCGGGACGACGGAATGGCGTCTTGTGGCGCGATGCGTTAGAATTCCGGGGGCGACGCTCCGCTGCTGTAGAGGTCACTTCGTGCAGCGACGGCCAGATGTCCGTGACATCGGTAAGTCTTAGTCCTGACGCCTCGGCAGGGAGAGAAGGAATCGCGACTGTGAAGAAACATGTGAAGCCTGAACGCAGCAAGAATGAACCGGCCAAGGCCGCCCCCGACGCCAAAGGATCCCGGCCAGAGAAGGCCCTCTTCCCCATCGTCGGCATCGGCGCGTCGGCCGGAGGGCTTGAAGGCCTGGAGCGGTTCCTGAAAAACGTGCCCGAAGGCAGCGGCATGGCCTTTGTCATT
>CAZTVF010000208.1:0-5152 GCA_964616985.1 uncultured Planctomycetaceae bacterium | reverse complement strand
TATCCACGGGCGGGACGCCCGTGGGACGCACGGGCAAGATGCCCGTGCCACGAGAGTGCGAATGCCCTGAGGGAGTGAGAGGGTTGGTCTTCACGGCCGGCTTCTTCGTCCACTCCAGAGGCGAAGGCGATCCCAGACTGCTTCTCGAAGGAGGCTCAGACGCCGCCGGGCGTGGCAGCAGGCATCGTCGCCGGGGCCGTCGTGCCCACGCCGGCGGGCAGTGACGGCTTGGGCGGGCGCATGTGCAGGCGGAAAAACTTCATCGCCACCTCCGGGTGCCTCTCGTGGCCGGCCTGCGGAATCGTCTCACGCTCCACGGTGAAGCCCCACTGGCGGAGCGTCTCGATGCAGTTCTTCGACTGGTCGAGGATCGTGCCCGGATCGTTCTCGCCGTAGTACACCAGCACGTCCTGGCCCGTGGCCTCGGGCGGGAACCACCCCTGGAGGTTGGAGCGGCTGAAGTTGCAGTTGCGTCCCACGACCACGCTGAAGACGCCCGGGTTCCGCAGGCCCACGAAGTATGTCGGGAACCCGCCGCCCGAGAAGCCCGTGATCATGATGTTGGCCCGGTCGAGGTTGTAGCGGTAGCCCAGGGCGGCCAGCAGCGTCAGGATGTGCCTCTCGTCGGCCAGCATGTCGTGGGTTGGCCCGTCGCCCAGGATGCCATCGGTGCCCTTGAGTTCGGGGGCGACGATGATGCAGCCGGTCTGTTCGCCGATGGTCTTCCACTCGCGGATGTGGTGATTCGCCACGTCGAACGGCACCGTGCCGTGGCAGGTGATGATGACGGGGGAGGGGTGATCGGGCTGGCAGCTCAGCGGCACGTACACCCAGTATCCCCGCCCGGTGACGGGGTTGGTCTCGTAGCGCTCATCCACGGGGGTGGGGTTGTCCACGACCGCGCAGCCGCCCGCAGGCAGCAGCAGCCACATCGTCGCAAGAATCGGCAGCAGTCTCATCATGGTTCCTGGAGATTCACGTCGCCATCGCCGGCGGCCCGCGTCGGGGCTCGCCCCCGGGCCCGGGTCTGCCTGGTCCGCCTACGATTGTAGCGCTATGGCCGGGGAATCGCCATCTAGATCGCGCGGACGATCATGTCGAGGTTCACGTGTCCTGCGGCAGAATCGCGACCTGATCAGTTATCCCACGGCTGGCGGAGCGTGGGGGTGTTGGCGTAGCGCTTCATGGCGACGTTGAGGCGGATGCTGGCGCCGGGGGCGAGCTCGACGCTGAAACGCGGGCCGTCGACCTTGACGGCGGCGCCACCCTCGGGCGTGGCCGAGAGGAACTGGTGCTCGCTGTACGCGCCGCCCTGCACGATCACGGTGCGGGCCTTGTCCTTGCCGGTGTTGACCAGCACGAGCGTGGCTGCGTCGTCGGACAGCTTCTCCACCAGTGCGGCGCAGTCCTCGGCGATGCCGGGCCGCTGGCGCTGCGGGTCATAGTAATAGAAGCGGGCCATGAGCAGTTGCCCGTGCCACAGCGGCATCGGCCCGCCCGTCATGAGGTTCACCAGCGCCCCGGCCCAGCCGACCTGAGGGGCGTTCTTGACGGCGCCCTCGTCTGTGGCGGACTTGAGCTTCTGCAGGGCCGCCAGGTCGCCCTGGCCGCGTTTGATCATGTCGGTGAGGGCCTTTTCGGGATAGTCGGCGCCTTCGCCTTGCAGATAGCGGATCCACGTGAGTTCCGAGCCGCCCTCGTGGTAGTAGGCGTGCCCGGCCATGCCGATGACGGCGCGGTCCAGCACGCGGGCGAGATCGTCCTTGGCCATGGTGGCCAGGTAGACATTGGCGGTGATGGAGCCGTAGATGCCCGAGGCGTTGCCCCCGCCGCCGACGCCGTTGCCCAGCGAGCCATGCCACCCGTCCTTGCCGCGGTAGCGGGGCAGGTCGGGCACGGTGACGCCGGGGTTCTTGTTCGGGAATCGCGCCGCCCAGACCTCGTCGGCCTCGGCGCGGAGTTCATCGTAGTAGCTGCGGTCGCCGGTCATCAGCATCGCATTGGCCCAGCCCGCCCGCGGGCCGCCGGAGACCTGGAACAGGCCGCCGAACTGCTGGAAATCCCACCCCATGACGCCGCCCCACCATTCGGCCGGCACCTTGCCGTCGAGGTTCACGATCGAGGGCACCATGCCGCCGTTGGCCTTGGCACGGTCGCGCCAGGCGTTGAGGTAGTCCATCGTCCGCTGCTTGTAGTTGGCGTCGCCCGTCAGCAGGTACGCCACCGTGCCGAAGCAGGTGGTGTTCATGTTGGCCGGGCCGTCGTGCCCGCACTCCAGCCAGTGCGACCAGAACTGCTTGGTGCGGTCATCCATCTTGCCTTCGACCCAATCCTCGATGCGTCCCTTGATGATCGGGCCCGCGCCGCCGGAGTTCATGCTGCGGATGACCTTGGCGTTGGCGTCGTAGTTCTGGGCGGCCGGGTTCGTGCCGTCGTAGAGGCTGGCGTACTTCAGCGCCAGGCGGCGATACTCGGGGTCCTTCGACGCGCACAGCGCGCCCAGCCAGAAGCCCTCGTAGTGCTCGCCGTTGTGGTGCCAGTCGAGGTACTTCGCCATCTCGTTGGCCAGGAGCTTCTGCTCGCTCAGCTGTTTGAGGCTGCCCTTCCAGGCCTTCCAGAAGACGCCCCACGTTTCCTCGCCGCCGCCGAGGGCATACACCAGCGGCATCTTGTAGATGCACTCGAAGAAGTCGTCCGGCGCCTGCGTGCCGCCGCCGTGAACGAACTCGATCTTCGTGTAGCCATTGGGCAGCAGAAAGGCGCGGTCGAACTCCTTGACGATCTTGCCGTTGAGCTCCAGCAGCTCGCGCTGCTTCAGGGCCCAGGCCGGGATCGAGGTGGCCTTGTCGGCCTTGATGACCGGCCCGGCCGGTGCGGCGTTGTCGGCGGCGAGGACCAGGGCGGAGCAGGAGATGATCACGGCGGCCAGGGACAGCAGTCGCAGGTTCATGGCAGACCTTTCTTACTTGTCATCACCAAGATTCGAATAGCGCAAGGCAGAGGAGAGCAAGTCTCCCGCCCATCATGAAACCGGTCTCAGTGCCTTCAGTTTCGCTTCAACCGCCTCGGCCGTGAATTGCCGGCCCTGGCACTCGGCGTGGAAACCGAGTCGCTCGTCCGCGCGGAGACAGGGGAGTGCGGCCGCGAGGTTCTGGATCTCGTCGATGACGATGAGTCCGAACTGCGTGGCTGCGTCGGGAGGCTGCTCCTTGCGCAGGCGATACGTGCGGTAGACGTTGGCCGTGCTGCGGAAGCACGCGCCGGCGGTCCTGGCCACGCCCAGTTCCTGCGCTGCCCGCACGTCGGCGCATCCGGCCAGGGCGGCGGCGAGGGCATCGGCCCCGCGCTGCCATTGGCGGGCGAGGGCGGTGAAGCAGTCGATCACCTCCTCCAGCGTGAACTGCCCCAGGCTGGGGGCCAGGTCGTCGCCGCGCTCGTGCATCATCCACGACCAGCCCATGCTCTTGCCTGTCAGCGGCGACATCGTCAGCGGGTACGTCAGGGCGTAGTTCGCGGGCCCGTAGTACAGCATCGACATGTCGAACGGGAAGTGCTGCATCGCCGCCGAGAAGATGGCCACCGCGCCGGCCACGCCCGCGGCGTCGGCGCCGGGGAAGTACGAGGCCGCCAGGCGGGTGACGAATTCCTCGGGCGTCGCCTGTGCCGCCGCGGCGTCCTGCGCCCTGCCGCGGACGTACTGTCCCACGGCGGCGGTGTTGAGGCTGAAGGCGTTGCCGAAATTCCACGTGCCGACAAAGCCCGCCAGGCCCAGCTCGTCGGCCCGGCGGAGTTTCTCGTACACGTGATCCACCAGCGGCAGGTTGGGCACGGTGGCCAGTTCGTGCGTCGTGCCGATCTGCAGCTTGGCCATCACCTCCAGCCCGCGCTTGCGGGCCGCCCGATACCCGGCCATGAACCGCGCGGAGGGCCCCACGAAGGCCAGGCTGTATTCGTCGACGAAGATGCGCTTGCCCGAGGGCATCGTGCGGTGTCCGCCGCGCTCGAAGTCCAGCAGCAGCGTCACGTCCTTGGGCAGGGCGTCCAGGAGGGCCTCCTGCGGGTCCTCGTCGTACATCGTCCAGCTCCAGTTCCAGGCGATGCAGTGGGCGGCGGGGCTCGATGCCCGCGTGCCGTCGCGGAGGTCGGTGATCACCCCGGCCGCCACCGCGCTGGGTGTTCGCTCGGCGCAGCGGGGGCAGTCGTGCTTGCGGCCGTCGCGCGTGGCCCAGCCGCGATGCGAGTAGCAATGCGTGAGGTGCTCGCTGGCGGAGATGAGGAACCAGCCGCCCAATTGCGGCACGTCGCGGAACAGGCCGGCGGCTGCCTCGCGCAGCCATTGCCGCACGACGGGCGTGGAGGTGCACAGGGCATGCGTGCCCCACCATTCGTCCATGCCCGAATCGCCGTAGGCGCCCATGGCATCGGGATGCTCGCGCCAGAAGGGGTCGTCGGGAGGCAGGCACAGCGGCTCGTTGAGATACAGCAGCACCTTGACGCCGAAGCGGCCCGCCCGCTCGACCACGGCCGCCAGGGCGTCCTGATGCGCGGCGACCTCCCGGGCCAGCGAGGGCAGCGCGTCGGTCGTGGCGAGGTTTCTCAAGATGCCCCGCAGCCAGACCGCGTTGAAGCCGTGCTCGGCCAGCTGCTCGAAGTAGTCGGCCGGGTACGCCTGCGGGCCGGCGAGGATATCGTCCTCGTAGTACTTCGCGCGGAACGAACGGAAGATGCGAAGGTCAAGCGTCATGGTCGATCTCCTGCGAGGATTATGGCCAGGGGCGAAGAGTGAAACAAGCCTCTCCTCCCGGTCCTTTCAGGTCCCGCGCGGCAGCAGGCTGCAGGGTGAGGCATGCCTAATCGGTGCCAGCCTCAAGGAGGTATGCCAAATCGGTGCCACCCTCAAGCAAGCCCGCAGGGCGCAGCTTGGGGGTGTCTTCGTAAGTATCAACCGTCATTCAATGTCAAACATCCGTGCCGGGAGGCAGCATTCTGCGCCAGCGAGGTCGCATCGGGGGGCATTGCCGGATACACTAATGTTGCCGGCGGCCGCTCGGTGCAAGGCTGGCCCGAGCGAAAGCGGCACCAGGAAACGCACATGAACTGCTCTGTAGAAAACACTAATGAACGTCCATAAGTCTTGCCGACAGAAGGAACA
>CAZTVF010000207.1:0-5159 GCA_964616985.1 uncultured Planctomycetaceae bacterium | reverse complement strand
AACTGCTTCCGACACTGCGGCTACACGCTACGGGTGACTTAGGAGTGCTCTAGTGGTCCCCGGGAATGCCTTGCCCTGGATCGCCACGGGGCGCTTGGACTGGTCGTCCAGCAGGCCCAGTACGACAACAGCCCCTGCTTCCTGGAGCTTCCGGACGATGGTCTCGATGTTCTGGCGATACTTCTTCAGGTCCTCCTGCTCCTCCCTGGCGGTGGTGCCGGCAGGATCGCCGTATTCATATAGATACCACAGATCGTTGCTGCCGATCCAAACCAATGCAAGTTGCGGCTTGGCGGCCACGGCCTGCTTGACCTCGCTGGGTTGCCCGTCGAGACCCTCGATCACGTTCTCACTTGTCCACCCGGACTTGCCCAGATTGGTGAGCTTGGAGCCGGGGCGCTCCGCCTGGATCCACTCGATCAACCGGCCGGGGTAGCCCTTGCCGGAATCATCTCCGTCGCCTGCGGTCAGGCTATCGCCAATCGCCACGATGCTCAGTTTGCCGGAGGGCAGTCTTGCGGGCGGCGAAGCGGGTTGAGACGCCGACGCGGTTGTCGGCGCAGTCTGGGGGGCGGCGATGGATGCCGAGGATGGGCCTGCGGCCTTGAGAATCACGAGGGTCAGACAGACGATGGTTCCAGTCACGCAACCTAGTACCGTTGGCAGTCGCATGGGTATCTCCTGTAGTGCAACAGCATTTTGGGGATCCCTGTCCTCCCTGCGTCATTCTGTACGAAGCAGGGATCAGTAGCCCTTGGCACGCGACCGTCGCGGGCCGATTCTCTTGTATTGTGTCTTGTGCCGATGGTTCTGCAAGCGGTTCTGGGATCGGAGGGCCTGGTGTTCGGTAGGGAATATACGTGAGTTGGTGTCGACCTGCACGATAGATTTGCCAGCGCGGGCGGCGGCACGACTCTGGATCGCCACGCACCGTTCATCCGGAAGACATAGCGGTCGACATAGTGCCTTAGCATCGTCGCGCCATTCGAACGGGCACATCCAAGCCACGGACAACTCAGGCTGCGCTGGCTTGCTGGCAGACTGGAGCGACGGTTCGGCCCCAGCCGTCGCCAAGACCCATCCGGCCCCCAGCACGAGCATCGTAGTCCCAATAGGCTTCAGCATCTCGATTCTCCCACTTGGGGCGACCTCGCCGACTGGCAGGCGCCGAATGGCTGCCAATGGCCCAGGGCAGTCTACCCTTTCGTGTGCATACACGCAGAAGCACGCCGGTTGTTCGAAGGTGCACCTGCTACAGCAATCCTGTTCGCTCGGAACTCACTCGGTCCAAGGGGAAGACGCATCGGGCGAATCCTCGCAACTCGCTGCGTGACCGCATGTTGAATGCTCTCTGAGGCGGGGTTTGGACTAGTTGGGGGTAGTCCAAACCCATCAGAGATTCTTGGGCCAAAGAGAGAGAAGAGGGGCGAAAACGGGGTGTTTGTGGGTGGATGTAGTCCAAACGCGCGGCGGGGCCGACGGACGCCGCAGGTCGCGAAATCGCTTTGCCTGTGCGGAGTTAACGCGACGGCCCGCTGGAATGATCCGGCGGGCCGTGAAAACGGAGAGAGCGTTTCGCAAAACGCCCTCAAGTGGAGCTTGTGCTCCTGGGAACAAAACCGTCTCTGTTTTCGGTGGCGATCGCGGCCAAACGCTGCCACCGGCCGCACACGCCAAGAGCCGGTCCCGCTATCCAACCACCAAGCACTGGTGGATATGGAAACGCGGCGAGGTGACGGTCAATACCCCTGCCCGCCAGCGGGTACGTGCGTGGGCTCCGTTGGGCTCCCACCTGGCCTCGGCGGGCTCCTTCGGAGCCTCCATCGCCAACTTAAAGGGGCCGATCTACCGGATCTTCCCTGTCGGCGGCACGACGATGATGGAGGCTAACGGAGTCGCCGCCTGCCGGCGCAGGTCTGTTGCGATCAGCCGGGCCATCAGGACGGCACCTTTCTGGGAGAAATGGGTCCGATCCTGAGGGCCGACGAAGAACGATTCGCAGCCCGCGTCGCCAAGTTCCTGGAAGGCGTGGCCACTCAGTTCGTGCAGGTCGACGCATAGGGCCTTCCTCTCGTCGGCCACGGCCTTCATGGCCATGGCATAGGGGCGTAGTTCCTGCGTAATGCTTCCCTGGGCGTCAAAGAGCCGCCGATGCATGGGCGTCACCAGGATCGGCGTGGCTCCCTTGGCTTTGGCATCGTTCACATAGCGTCGCAAGTAATTGGGGTAGTCTGTGGCGGCGTCGGTGGCCTCGGGCTTGTCCTTGGAATGCGAATCGTTGTGTCCAAACTGGATCAGGACATAATCGCCGGTGTTGCATCGCTCCAGGGCCTTCTGCCATCGCTGCTCTTGAATGAACGTCTTGGTGCTTCTGCCGCATACCGCCAGGTTAATCACCGTAACGTCTGGCTCCAGGAAGTTGCAGAGCATCTGGCCCCAGCCTCGCAGGGGGCCCTGCGCCGGGTAATCGGCCACGGTCGAGTCTCCGACGATGATCAACTGCATTCCGCTGCTCCCGCCCACCTTCTCCTGGTTGACCATAGCATTGGGCCGGCCGCCCGCGCCCCAGATGCCGCAATCCAACGCTGACAACGCCACCTGAGCGCGATCGCTTGATTTCTCATCGCATGCCTTCGATTCTGTCTTCTCATCGGTAATATACGAGCTACCGGTTCTCTCCCCGATCGATGCCCGCTAGACTTCCTTGTTCTTCGTGACCGCAGCGCGATCGGGCATCGCATCCCAATGGGGAACGTCGATGATGAAGACTTGCCCGTATCACGGTGTCAAAATGGCTGAAGTCGAATTCCCAGTTCGGCCCGTAGCCGATCTCCGGCATGCACGGCTGAAAGATGCGGATGCCGGCCGAGTAGACGCGCCCGATCTGCTCGTAGACAACGTCATTGGCATAGTCGTAGCCGGGCGTGCCGCGTGCCACGTAATGCGTTCGTGCAAAGGCGAAGATCAACGGCAAATGCCGCTCGCCGTTGATGGTCAGGGCCATCGCTCCGCCGGTCCGTTCCAGCCGCACGGCGGGAAAGGACTTACTGTTCGTCGTCTCATTCATCGTCACGTCACCTGTCCCTATGATGAGGTTCCAGTGTTCCGCCTTTGGTGTTGGCGACGACATAGCAGATCGACCGGCGGGCGACCGAAGAGATCGCCGGTTCCCGGCTCCACAAGTTCCCGAAGGCTATCAATGCCTTGCGGTTGCGCTCGATCCGCCCGGCGATCCAAGCCGACTGATCATCTCTTGTCTCAGGCACCTGAAGTCGTCTTGATCAAATTTCGGTTGCCATCCGCGGCAGCAACCGCTGCACGGCATCGGCCTGCTCGCCTTCAGGCACGCGCCACTCGGCGAATATCCCCCAGCCGTTGCCACCGGCCAAGTCGAAGGCGATCACGACTTCGTGCAGCCCTTGGGCCAGGTCGAGCGTCAGCACCGAACGCCCCGGCCGAGCCGGGTTGCGCGTCTCGGGTGCCGCCAGCACAGCAAAGCCATCCACAAAGAGGCGGATACCGCCGTCGTGGCCGATGGCGAGTTCCCAGCGACCGGCGAACGGCGCGACGAAACGATTGGCCAGATAGACTAGGCCGTCCTTGCCGCCGCAGCCATCGCGCAGGTTGACGAAACCGTCGGCATCCGGTGTCACGGTCCGCCACGACTCCGGCTCTGTAGAAGCGGCGCTCCCGCCGCATTCCCGTGCTCTGTCACGCGACGAGGGCGTCGCGTCTACGAGAAAACTCCGCTTTTCGGCCATGACGGGAACAACCGCCTCGCCTACCCCGCCCGCCGGCCGCGCGAAGACGCCGGAAACTCGCCACGACACGGGCGCGTTGTAGTCGTTGACCACCACGTCGCGCCTCCTTACCACGGGGGTGATGCGGAAATCTCGCAGCACCCCTTGCTCGACACGGCCCTCGACCACCGTTCGCCCCGGCGCGTGCAGGCGGAAGTCCACGTTCCATTCCTTCGGCCATGCGGGCAACAGACGTATCTTGCCGCCGCTTGCCTCGCCGGAGCCGGCAGGCAAAGGCGGGTCGCATTGCATGAGCATCCGCTGCAGCGCAATGCAGGCCACGGCGCCGTGATCCTGGTCCGGAATCCAGTCGTAGTTCGGTCCCCAGAAGGCGGGGAAGCGGCTGCCCTTGTGGTGGGTGGAGAAATTGCTGACCACGGCCGCCTTGGCCTCGGCGGTCAGTCCGAGCAGTGCGGCATGGATGGCGTCCTGTTGCCAGCCGCCGCCGCTTTTGAACTGCCGCGCCGCAAAGGTTCGGCGCCCGGTCTCGAGGTCGGGTTTTCCAACGCCATAGAGCCGGTATGGGAAAATGGCATAAAGCTCCGGGTTCTCGCAATTGTTACAGCCGTCGTACTGGAGCGCCGGGAGTATAACCGTTTTCCCGCCCGCACAGGTCCGCGTCGGCACCGGGGGCAGGATGGCGCGCAGGTCCTGCCATTCCGTGCGCAGGTCGACCGAACAGGCGTCCGCCGGCAGCGCCAGCAGTCCGTCCAGCACCCAGTGCAGCCCTGCAATATCGGGCAAGGGATTGACGGCCTCCCACCAGGTTTCCAGCGATTGGGCCGGTTCCATGCGCAACTTGCCGGCGTCGTCGCGGCGCGCGTAATAGTCGCGGAAGAAACGCAGGAACGGCGGGGCGAGGACCAGCAATTTTTCGCGCAGCAGCCTCTCTTCGCCGGAGACGGCGTAGGCGTCCAGCAACACGGCCAGCAGTTCCAACATGCCCTGCCAGTAGCGGCGGATGTAGAGGTTCTCCGTTAAACCCGACGGCAGATTACCGCGGTTGAAACCGTAATTCTCATTGAGGAAGGCGCCCCAGAAGTGCATGGTTTCGGGAAACATCGCCGCATTGTCCAGCCCGAAGCTGGCCTTGGCTCGGGCCCTGGCGAACGGCAGCGCGTCGAGATACAGGCGGAACCACGGCTCCATGAGGTCGAAGTCGCCGCTCGCGATCATCGGCCAGTAGGTCAAGCGGGTGTTCTGGAACCAGTAGCCGCCCCCCCAGCGCCGATAGTCGGCGTCGTGATTCTCGTCGCCATAGCCGTCGCGGGTTCCCTCGCGCGCATCCACGGTGAAGATCGAGCCGTTGAACTTGATCGGAAACGCGCCGCGCCCGCCGCAGGCATTGATGAAGCGCTG
>CAZTVF010000206.1:0-5176 GCA_964616985.1 uncultured Planctomycetaceae bacterium | reverse complement strand
GAATCGAAGGAAGCGAACGCCGCCCCATCGGCATCGTTGCGCACGCCGATACCCTTACGCATTTCAACCCCGACCACCCTTACATCATCGCGGAGTACGATCTCAACGATGCAGGATAGCCCGGCTGTGCGATGCATTCAGGCGTCCCACCTGATGCATGTCACACCGCGCACCGCTACCCACTTACGGATTCGCCCGAATCGCCGCCGCCATCTGTGCTGATCGACCGTGCCAAGTACATCCACAAGGAGTACCTGACGGGGACGGTGATCACCATCATCGTGGTCCTCTTGGTTGCTCTCCGAGGAGAGGGCCGCAAGCTGCTGCGGCGATGCCCGATCTGCGATCATCCGCTGCTGGGTGCCGGCAAGTATTGCAGCGATTGTGGAAGCAAGGTATAGTCGCATGTCGCCGAACCCGGAGGCCGCTCCGGTGTAACGGTTTTTGTCCATGGTTTTGCGCACGACATGCCCAACATGCACAACATGCAGATTTAAGACTGCTTCTTGTGGCGTAGAGACTCACGCTAAATTCCTGGCCTGAGCGAAACTTACGATGTTGGCCTTTTAGTCGTTCATAACCCGAAGATGGCATGAGAAAAAGACGGTCTCCTTCTCCGTCGCCCACGCAACTATTCGCGAGAACTCGCGGTCAAACCTGTCAGGCTGTTCCACCAAGTCGTCCACCAAGCCCGATTCGTCGCGGCTGCCCGTGTGGATGAGGAAATGCAGCCTGGTATCTCCGTACGGCTCCAGTGCATCCAAGAAGTGATTGCCGCCGCCCAGGTCGCCCAAGCTCCCCTTGCTCGCCATGAGCCTCTTCCCGACAGCTTCCCACCGGGCTGGCGTGAGTGCGTCCGTCGAGCAGTCGCTCTGGAGCAGCCGCATCCCGCAGCCACAGTCCGAGACCGCAAATCTTCGCCAGTCCGGCTGCCGCAGCAAGACCGCCACACCAGTGGGCAGAGGGGATCGGCCGGGGCACGCGTCCGGGAAGAAAACAACTTTCTCGGCATTCAAGCCATGCGGCAGCCATGAACGCAGCTTTCCTTCGGGCTCAGCTGAAAGGTTGACGAGGTGCATGGGACATCATGATACCAGCCGAAGCCGACTGATGCGGCTCCAGCCGGGCAAGCGTCTGCACATTTCCGCAGGATCCTCTCGGGCATGGAGTGGTGGCACACCTACCCTATTGGCTGGGCGGGACGGCCCTGCAAGCTAAAATCTAGGAGATATGCATGGCTGATTATCATCCTGACGAGCATACGTCACTGATCATCCACCGCCTTCGACTGCGGCGTTGACTGCCCGTTCTCTGGGCCAGAGGGATGGGGGATCAACTTCCCGTTAGCCACGCCTTCATTGCCGGCACGGCGACGAGGCCGTTCCACTTGTGCGGGCCGGGGAAGATGTCGTGCTTGAGGACAGAGGCCGCCTGGTGGGCGCGATAGGCGAGGCGGGTGATGGCCGCCTGCGGCAGCACGTTCTTTACGCCGGAGGCGCCGTTGAGCGGGTCTTGGTCACCGGTCTCGATGAGCAGCGGCCGTGGGGCGATCATCGCACCGAGGTCGCCCATGTCGAAGTTCTCCCACAGGTGCGGCACGATGTTGCAGGGGCAGTTGCCGGGCATCTCCAGCAGGCTCTCACGCGAGCCGTAGAAGTACCCGCTGACGACCGCACAGGCCACGCGTGTGTCCACGGCCGAGAAGAACAGCGTCTGCAGCCCGCCGCCTGAGAGCCCCGCGCAGCCGATGCGATCGGCCTGCACGTCGCGCCGCGTCTGGAGGTAGTCCATCAGCCGCATCAGGTCGAAGACCCACATGCCGGCTACCGGAATACCCAGCGGCGTGCCCATCATGCTCAGGAAGTGGCACGAGCTGTTGAGCACCCATTGGCGGACCTCTCGCTCCTGCCGCTCGCCGAAGCCACGGGCGTCGGGGCAGACGGCGATCAGGCCAGCCCGGGCAAACTGCACGCCGTAGTCGTAGTTATGCTCCTGGATCGACTTGGCCACCTCGGGCGAGACCAGCACGCCGGCCGGGGCCACCTTGCCTCCCCCACCGTGCCCGTGCGGACAGATCACCGCCGGCAGAGGCCCACGAACTGATGTTGGGCGGAGCAGGTAGAACGGCATCGTCACGTCGCGCTGCGTCCGCATCAGCCAGTGCTCGCGAACGTAGCCGTCACAGGCGACCGACTCAATCATCTTCGCCTGCGGCGTTGCCGGCGTCATGCGATCCAGCCCGAGCAGTTCGATCAGCTTGGCCCTCGCCCGCTTCTGCCACGCCTTCACCGCCACGGGCGTCGAAGCCTTGAGCCCCATCGCCCTGCCGCAGCGGCCGAAGTGATCGTGGAAGCTCTTGCGTGAATCGTAGTACGTCGAGAAGACGGTCTCGGCCATGGCGGGCTCCTTTGTTGACGGATCGGCCGGATCACTTGTAGCCGCTTGCGGCTCGGGCGTCCAGAGCGAGGTTCCGGCGTAAGAGGCGTGCCCGTAAATGACCTCTGATGGTGCGATCACCCCTGTCATGGCACGCGGATCTCGGCGCATCCGGACGCACCGTTGGTCCTACTTGATCTCTTGTACCTGGCCGGCCCGGAGGGTGAGGCCCTGGGTCTGGCCGTTGAAGTGCACGGAGCATTGGGCGCCTTTGGCGGCGTACAAGCGCAGCGAAGTGACTCGGCCTTGACGCCAGGCTATATCGACCACGATGCCGCCGCGGGCGCGAAGGCCGGTGACTTGGCCATCGGGCCAGGCGGCGGGAAGGGCGGGCAGGATGTCCAGGGCGACCCCGCCGCCTGCGGAAGTGTCTTCGCGGTGGCTTTGGAGGAGCATCTCGGCAATGCCGGCGGTGACGCCGAAATTGCCGTCGATCTGGAACGGGGGATGGGCGTCCAGGAGGTTGGCATAGACGCCCCCACCACCTCGATAGTCCGTGTTGCTCTCGTGCACCAGGCGCAGGGTCATGCGGATCAGACGCCAGGCGCGATCGCCATCCAGCAGGCGGGCCCAGAGGCAGACCTTCCAGCCGAGGGACCAGCCGGTGGCGTCGTCGCCGCGGCGTTCCATGCTGACGCGAACGGCCTCGGTCAAGCCCGGGTCGCGAGCCGGCTGGATCTGATCGGAGGGATACAGGCCGTATAGATGAGAGACGTGCCGGTGGTGCGGCTCAGGCTCCGGCCAGTCCCGGAACCATTCCAGAAGCTGGCCGGCGGCGCCGACCTGATAGGGAAAGAGTCGAGGCAGCGCAGCGGCGATCTCGGGGCCGATGGGGTCGCTGTCGCCGGCGGCACAAAGGGCGTCCAGCGTGGAGCGGAACAGTTCGCCCGTGATGGCCATGTCCATCGTGGTGGCGATGCTGACCGGGGCGGGCGTTCCGTCCGGCAGGGCCGGGCAGTTCTCCGGCGAACTGGCCGGGGCGGTCACCAGGTAAGTACTGCCGCCGATCTTGTGCTCGACCAGCCAGTCCAGGCAGAAGCGGGCTGCCTCCTTCATCAGCGGCAAGGCCGTGCCCTTGAGGAAATCGGCGTCGGGGTTAAAGCGGTAGTGTTCCCACAGGTGGCGGCAGAGCCAGGCGCCGCCCATCGGCCAGATTGCCCAGACCGGGTTGCCGTTGCCGAAATCGCCGACGGCGCAGGCCAGGCCCCAAAGATCGGCGTTGTGGTGCGTGCACCAGCCGCGGCAGCCGTAGTTGGCGGCGGCCTGCCGGCCGGTCAGCGACTGGACGCGGATCTGATCCAGCAGCGGCCGATGGCATTCGGCAAGGTTCGCCGTCTCCGCCGGCCAGTAGTTCATCTGGGTGTTGATGTTCGTGGTGTAGTTGCTGCTCCACGGGGCCTGGAGATGCTCATTCCAGATGCCCTGAAGGTTGGCCGCGCGGGATCCCTCCCGGGAGCAGGCGATCAGAAGGTAGCGACCATAGTGGAAGTAAAGGGCCGCCAGTGCGGGCGGCAGTTCCTCGGGCAGCTTCCGCAGCCGCGTCACCGTGTCCTGGTCCCCATCGGCCGCGTCGCCCAGCCAGAGCCGAGTGCGATCGTAGAGCTTCCGATAGTCCTGCACGTGCCGCACGCGAAGGTCGGCACAGGTCTTATCGCCAGCCTTGCTCAGATGGCCTGCGGCGATGGCTTCGGGGTCGAGGCCATGACGCACCGGATCGAGGTCGAATCCGGCGAAGCCGGTGGCCAGGCTCAGGCGCAGTTCCGCCTCGTCAGCGAGCGTCACCGTGCAACCGGCGTCGGTGCAGCGGCAGTCGCCACTGACGGCCCGCACTTCCAGGCGCATTTGATAGCGCATGCCCCCACCGGATCCATCACCATAGCGGATGCTGGATCGCTGGTAGTAGCTCGGGTCCATATGGGCCGGCGCTTCGCCGTTAAAGGTCAGCGTACGATCGTCCGTTCGCCGCTGGCTGCCACGGAGCAGGCTGTCGAAATGGGCTGAAAAGGTGATGCCGCCCGGCGAGGAGGATTTGAGGCGAATGACGATCAATTGATCGGGAAAGGAGGCAAACGCCTCCCGCATGTAGGTCACATCCCCGCACCGATACGAGACCTTGCACACGGCCTGGGCCAAGTCCAGCTCGCGGCGATAGTCCTGCGGCGCGGCTTTGTGGTCGAACATCAGCCGCAGGTTGCCAGCGGGCAGGTAGCTCTGGGTGAAGGGGCCCATGAGCTTGTGGGAGAGCTGGGCGGCCTTGGCGAAATCATCGGCAAACAACGCCTGGCGGATATCGGGCAAGGCCGCCTTCGCATGTGGGACGTGATAGGATTTGGCCCCGCCGGACCAGAGGGTGTCCTCGTTGAGCGAAATCCGCTCGGCCCCGAATCCGCCGTAGATCATCGCGCCCATCCGCCCGTTGCCGATGGGGAACGCCTCCTCGAACCGCGTGGCCGGGGCTCTGTGCCAGATCAGATTCTCCTGCGATGCTTCTGAGTTTGATGATGCAGCGGTTGATTTGTCGCTCATTATGCTTTTCCTTTAGAGGGCACTAGCCTAACAATCTATGCGCATTTGGCCAGTGCCCATTCGGTGCGCACCAAGCGTCAGACGCCACCATGACCACATCTGTCACTCCTCACAAGTCCCTAACTGACAAAGGGCTATGACCACGGCTGTCGTACCCGCCGCGGATAATGAGTCCAGTGAAGCAGCATGGACGAGCGAACCGCGTATCTCAGAG
>CAZTVF010000205.1:0-5245 GCA_964616985.1 uncultured Planctomycetaceae bacterium | reverse complement strand
ACCAGGCGCTGGCGTAGGCGGTGGCGTCGAGATAGCTCTCGTCGCGGCTGAACAGGTATCGTTCATAGCCCGACGGCCAGCGGCCGGGCATCAGCGCGGAGTCCTCGTTGAAGTCGTTCCAGATGACGAGGCTGATCCAGTCGGCCCCGTCGTTGATCGCGCCTTGCCACTGGTCGAGGTAGCCGCCCAGCCCGCGGTAGTCCTGCAGGTTGGCGCTGTTGTAGTTGGGAACGACGCCGGCGGCAAAGAGCTTGCCTAACTTCTGCGTCACCCGGCGGCACTTGGCGTTAGCGCTGATGAGGTCGCCGAGTTGTTCGACTTGGAAGAGCATCAGCCCGTCCAGGGACTGCGCGTCCGCGGTCTCGAACAGACCGGAGAGCCATTCGTAACTGGGGTTGTAGAGGTTCCGCGGCCTTGCCATGAGGCCGGCGTCGGGGACCAGAAACACCTTCACCCCCTTGGCCTCCAGCGCAGCCAACACAGGGGGAAGCATCCCGTGACTGCAGTAGGTGGCGAGCACGGGCCTGCCGGCCTGCTTGAGGTAGTTGGGGTGGTCCTTGAACTTCAGGACCATGTCGGGCACCCACTTTTCGAACGGACTAACCATGTACTCCGGCGCCATGGCCAGCTTGAAGCCCGAGTTGAGCTGCTTGGCGGCCTCGAAGAGGGACACCGCATTCTTGACGTAGCCATTGTCGGCATCTCCCCAGCCCCCCACATCGAGCAGGAAGCCGTCAATCCCGTGGCGCTGGGCCAGTTCGATCTCCTGCTTGCAACGTTCCACGGAGCCGGTGAAACAGACCATGTACCAGCACAGCACCAGCCGCTCCGGGGCTTTGCCTCCCGCCGGCCCGGTCGCCGGTTGCGAGACCGCCTGTGCCATCGCCGCGGTCGAAATCATGCCGACCGTCAACATCGCCAGTACCGCCGCCGTCGTTCGCTTCCGAATCATGTATCGCTCCTGTTCGCAAAGGTGAATCGGACGCCGTGGGGTCCGAAACGCTTATGATCTACATCTATTAACCCGGATGTCGAGGTGAGCAGGTGGGCAATGGCGACCTGTTCACTCCTATCCCTATCCAACGCGCGTGCCGACCTCCACTTCGTACACCTGGGCAACGCCGGTGCGGTCCGAAGTGAAGACCACAAAGCGGCCGTCGGGCGAGAAGGCCGGATGCGGATGCGTGTGCTGCGGAGCGTAGACCTTCCACTTGCCGAGTTTGTAGTCCTCGTCGTCATACGGGCAGTGGTCGGTGTGCCAGTGGGCGCCTTCGTTGCTGGATTGCGGCAGGCACAGCATACGTGGCGCGCCGACGCCGTCGCAGGGGTCGAACAGTTGCAGGCCAATATCGGGGAAGGTTGTGTCGGCGCACATCCGCGTCCCGCGCCGGTTGATGCTCGCGTGCCAGGCGTTGAAGGAGCACACGGGACGGGTCGCGCCTGTATCAATGTCGATGCCGATCATGCCGTGCGGCCAGTTGGTGGTCACGATCTCGCGGGGCCGGGCAGGGTTCCACGTCTCGTGGACGATCCATTCGCGCTTCGTCTCGTCCCGTTCATAGACCAGCCTGTTGTCGTGGCCGTGGCGGCCGATGACCCAGATGCGGCTGTGATACGGGCCGGCGTAGCGGAGCAGCGTGTTGTCGGACGGGTGGAATTCGGGGTGGCCGATCGTGTCACGCTCCAGGATCACCTCGTGCTTGCCTATCTGTGTGTCGATGACGACCAGCCGCGATACCGGTCCGACCTTGATCGGCACCGCCCAGTAGCGATCATCGTGGCTGAGCGATGTCGTGCCCATGGCCGCACCGACCATGCCCGCCTCCCGGCCTGCGCCGACGTCGAAACGCAGGATGCACTCCTCCGCGCGAGTCTGCACATCGACGCGCCAGCCGCCAACGGCATCGGTGAAGTAAACATGCCGCCCGTCGTGGGAAGGATGCACAGACCACTCGGCCAGTCCCACATGGTCGGTCAGTTGCTGCAACTCACCTGTGCTGCGGAGTTCGCACCAGACCTCCGGCCGACCGGTCCGGTGCGACACAAAGAACAGCCGCGTCATCGCATCGTCGTACGCAGGCAGGTAGTAGAACGGGTGGTGACTGATGGACGGGTGGTTTGTCACCTGGCGCGCCACGGCCCCGGTCCGCTCGTCGCGGCAGGTCAGCGACTCGCCTGGATGTAATCTCTTATGCTTCATCGTGCTGATCGCACAGTCTACGGCCGTGGGAAACTCACGGATAGCATCGCCTCGACATCCAGCGGATCGACGCCGAACTGCTTCCTCTGGCGCTGGCGTTCGAGGGCGTCGGACTCCAGATCGCCTTCGATGGGCAGCTTGACGCGGCGGCCCTCCTGCAGGTTGCTCTCGTGGGCGCCGACCTCCATCATGTCGCTCATGAGGGCGTCTTCATCGGTGAACTCGCTGGCCCGCAGGCCCCGCACCGCCAGCGCGAAGTCCACGACATGGTCCATCACGGCCACGCCGTACCAGTCGCGGGAGTTGACCTTGGCCATCTTCGCAAAGGTCCGTAGCGGGCTTAGGTACTCGATGCGGCCGGTGGGTGTATCGGCATGAAGACCGGTCCAGACATCACCGGTGGTGTCATGCACGACAGGCGTGATGACGTCGGAGTAGCCACCGCCCCCCAGGACGCCGGCAGCTTCCTGCGCCGGCGCAAGCCTCGCGTCGGAGACGAAACGTAGTTCCGTCTGCTCGTTGCCCCAGTTGACACCCGGAGCGCGATGCACCAGCGTGCCTCGCTGGCCCTGCCATTCGGTGTAGCCCGGCCGCGGGTGGCGGCCGAGATGTCCTTTCACGTGGCCGCTGCCGATGTCCACGACGAACAGGTCATTGGTGAAGTGGAAGAAGCGGCACTTGAGGGCCTCTTTGTCGTGCCGCCGCTGCGGCATCGAGTAGAAGGCTGGGTGGTCCATCGTGTGGTCGACGCTCTGCACCCACTGAGGGTGGCACTTGGCGAAGGCGATCCAGCGCGAGTTGTTGTGGTAGCCGGTGTGGTCGGCGTAGCTGAGGATGCGGCCGATGCGGCCTAGGTAGCCGCTGTCCCGCACGGTCTGAGCGAAGCGGTCGATCGGCATGCGGAAGAAGTTTTCCGCGACCCGCACGATCACGTTGTTCTTCCGCGCGGCGGCGATCATGTCCTTGGCCTGGCAGACCATGGAGGCCCAGGTGGTCTCGGTGAGGTTCGGTATGCCGTGGGACGACAGGAACACCGAGATGGAATGGTGCGACGGCACGGGCGTGACGACAATGGCCGCCTCCATCGGGCGCGACTTCACCAGTTGGCGGATGTCGTAGAACGCCGGCACGCCGACCTCGGCGGCGAACTTGTCGCAGTTCTCCTTCACCGGATCGCAGACGGCCGTGAGCTTCATCCACGGCGAAAGCGACTCCAGCAGGGGCTTGTAGATCGTGCTCGACCGGGCTCCGGTGCCGATCAGGGCGACTCGCAACGGTTCACTAGGGACGGGAATGCTGCCAGACATATGTCCTTCCTTTCAGCGGGCTGCCCCGCGAGTTGTGCGTTCGGGCTGGTGCTCGCCCACCAAGCGTACCAGCGGCACGAGCGTGTCTCGGGCGGCGGCGGGAACGTCCTCACTGACGCCGAAGATAATCCTGCTGCTCCCGCGGGCCTCTGCCAGGATCGCGGTGGCGGCCGAGCGAACCCTGTCGACTCCGCCCAGGTGCAGCGAGGAGGGGAAGTTCAGCACGAGCGTCTTGCTCGGCCAAGCAGCCAAAGCGTCGGCCACGCGCAAGTCGCAGTCGGGCGGGGGGGTGAACGATTCGATGAAGTCCAATTGCGTGCGAGCGATCAGCGGCGCCAGCAGGCGGTTGTCGCCGTCCAGGTGCGCCCCGACGAGCTTGCCGGCGGCGTGCAGCGCCCGGCAGCACCGGTCGATGTGCGGCAGGTGGTACTGCTCGAATCGCTCTAGCCCAACCGTATGGACATCGGTGTTGCCATCGATCACGACGTACATGGCCGTCGACCGGGCGAGCAGGGCCACTTGCTTGTCAACGTTGGCGGCGCACAGGTCCATCAGCCGCAGCACGCGCGGGCGGTTCTCAGCCCACTCGACGGCGAAGGCCTCGACGCCCATCAACTCGTAAGCCACTTCCTGCAACGGGCAGCGCAGGGTGGACGGGCGCGCGAGCGACTGCCCGCCCAGCCGCCGGTCGTCGTTCTCGAATCGCGCGAAGTCGGGCTCCAGCCGCCAGGAGGCGAGGTACGCCTCCAGCGCGTCGTAGTCCTGCGGCCCGGCAAAGAGGTGCTGTTCCTGCCACCGCGTGCCGGGCATCGGCCGGTGGACTGTAGACAATTCGCCGGCAGCTGTCGCGTAGGTCGTCCGAATGCGGCGGACGCCGTCGGGGCCCTCCAACGCCTGGCGGCGGACCTCGACGCCGGGGGTGGTCAGGCGGTAGACGGCGCTCTTGACGATCACGCAGACGCCCAGCGCCAGCAACTGCTCGTCCAACGGGCTGCCGGGCAGCTTGTTGTCCCAGATCACGAACGGCACTCGGCTGATCGGGCGGCCCGCCAAGGCTGCAAAGACTTGATCGCGAGGGCTCATCTGACCACCGGGTAGCCTATCTGGAGCAGTTGCTGGCGAATCTTGTCCAGATCCTTGGCCGTCAGGTCTCGCAGGGGCCGGCGCATCTTAAAGCTGGGGAACTTGCCCATGATCCAGCGGGCGGCCTTCATCCGCTGGTGGGCGCCGCAGCCGGGCTCGCCGAAGTTGTAGATCAGCCGCGCCAGCGGTGCGACGGTCTGCTGGGCCTTCTTGGCCCGCGCCAAGTCGCCAGCCAGGCAGGCATGCACCAGCTCGATCATGAGCTGCGGGGCGAAGCCTGCAAAGCCGATGAGCGCTCCGTCGCCCGCCTCCAGGAGCGTGGGCATCAGGTACTCGTCGTGGCAGGTGATGATCGATACATGCGGTGCGACGGCCTTGAGTTGCTCGTAGTCCCACAGCCACCGGGCCATGTCGCGCGTGCCCATCTTGATCGTCACCACCTGCGGGATCTTTACGATCTCCAGCATCTCGGCCAGGCTGTACGACGCCTTGCACCAGGCCGGGTACTGGTGAACGCAGATGGGAATGTCGGCGGCAGCAACGTCCTGGAAGAACCCGACGGCTGTTCGGCTCGATCGTCCAAACCGCAACCAGTGGTGCGGGGGCATCAGCAGGATGGCGTCGGCGCCGGCCTCCTTGGCCGCCAGCGCGTGAT
>CAZTVF010000204.1:0-5259 GCA_964616985.1 uncultured Planctomycetaceae bacterium | reverse complement strand
GCCCCCAACGCCGAGGAGCGATACCAGAGCGAATTCTTTCCAGGCCAGTGGCTCGATCCGGCGGCGCTCCTCAACGGCGACCTGGCCCAAGTCATCGCCGTCCTCCAACAAGGCCTGGCCGCACCCGAACATGCCGAATTCGTGAGCCGCCTGCAGCGGCAGCGAACGCCTGCGACGTGAGCTGGATCGGCCCCGGCGAGCGGCAGTTGGAAATCGGCTGTTTCTCAGTGGCCGACGTCTCGAAGCGATGCCGGACGAGCCGTGATGATCGGCGAGCGCCGGTCGGGCCACTCGCGGCTTGGCGCCGGTGACGAGACGCTGAGTTGTGGCCGCCGAGCCGCGCTGCCGCAACGACTCGGCGACGGCCTGAATCATCGCATGGCCTGCTTCCGGTATTGGTCTGCGCGCCGATATGATAAGATCACGGGAGAACGAGAATTCATGCGGAGGCTAAGATGAATGTGCTAATGCACGCCACGGTCCTCGACGGTGGTCCCCGCGGGATTAAGGCCGCCCCGGCGGGACTGCTGCTGACCATGCTCGCTGCCGGGGGGTTGTTTGCCTGGTGGGTGGCCGTGTGGGCCGACCGCGAGATGCGCGCCGACCTGCTGCAGCAGACGCGTTTGGTGGCGCAGGTGGTGAATGTCCAGCGCGTCCGGACGCTCGCGGGCACGGCGGCGGACCTGGACAGCCCGGACTACCGGCGGCTCAAAGAACAACTCGCCGCCGCGCATGCCGCCAACCCGCGATGCCGCTTCGTCTATCTCCTGGGTCGCAAGGCCGACGGCGCGGTGTTTTTCTTCATGGACAGCGAGCCGGCCGGTTCGCTGGACTACTCCCCGCCCGGGCAGGTCTATGCGGAGGTCCCGGAAGATTACCGCCGTGTGTTTGACACCAAGGCTGCGGCCGTCGCAGGCCCGGTCACCGACCGCTGGGGGGTGTGGGTCTCGGCACTGGTCCCGCTGACCGACCCGCGAACCGGCGTGGTGGTTGCCGTGCTGGGCCTGGACATTGACGCCCGGGCCTGGAAATGGGACGTGGCCGCCAGGTCGGCCCTGCCCGTGGGGCTGGTGCTGCTGATCGGCGTGGTTGCCGCCGTTGTGTTCGCGCGCCGCGCTAACGTCTCGGCTAAAGCCAGTCCAGCGGCGTCGGTTATCCTCCCTGACGGCCCACGCCAGGGGGATCCTGTTGATGGGCGCGGCGGTGTATCAGGCGGATCGCTCGGAATGCACCGCCGTCTTTCAGGCAGTGCCAACGGACCCGCGAGAGGAACTCGGGCGGACTCCACCATCCCCGTGGTTTTCGCCCCACGCTATCTGTGGCGCGCAAGCTGGCTGATTGCGGCGATTTGGACACTGGCGGTGACCGCCTCGGTGGTTTGGAACTCAAGTCTGCTGCGAGCGGCCATGTTGCAAGCCGCCACGAATGACGCCCGGCACAGTTTCGACAAGGACGTGTTCTACTTGTTGAATCCCGCCTTCATGACACGTGAGGTGCATAAGTTGAAGGCCCAGGAGGGTGGCCGACTTGGCCACATCACCAGTTTGAAGCCGTTTTTCCCGGAGAACGCGCCTGACGCTTGGGAAGACGCCGCCTTGCGGGCTTTCGAACAAGGCCAGACCGAGGTGATTTCCCGCGAACTGCGTCAGGGCCAACAGTACTTGCGATTTATGAAGCCGTTGATCACCGAGGAGGCCTGCCTGAAATGTCATGGTGAACAAGGCTACCAAGTGGGCGACATCATCGGTGGGAACAGTGTCACCGTGCCCCTGGACTCGTATCTGGCTTTGGCCCAGACCCAGCTGGGGCCCATTGCCGGGGTCCATACCGGCCTGTGGGCCTTGGGCGTACTGGGGATTTTCCTGGGCGCACGTCAGATGCGTCAACGCCTGGACAAGCAGTTGCAGGGCGAGGAGGCACTGGCGCGCTCCGAGATGAAGTTCCGCACCCTCTATGATTCCAACAGCGACGCGGTGATGCTGCAGGACGAGCAGAGATTCTTTCACTGCAACCAGGCGACCCTGAAGATATTCGGTTGTGCCACGCAGGAGGAGTTCTGCTCGAAACGCCCTGAGGATGTGTCGCCGCCGGTGCAGCCGGACGGCACGGATTCCCTGACGCTGGCCGATCAGCAAATCGCCACGGCGATGGAAAATGGCAGCCACCACTTCGAGTGGATGCACCGGCGGGCCGACACCGGCGAGACCTTCCCCTCCGAAGTTCTCTTGAGCGCCATGGTGCTGGATGGCAAGACGGTTATTCAGGCAACGGTACGTGACATCACCGAGCGCAAGCGGGCCGAGGCGGCGCTGCGGCAGAGCGAACAAAGATTCCTCGACGTCCTGAACGCTTCCAGCGACGCCATTCTCCTGATTGACGGCGAGACATTTGTGGAATGCAACGCTGCCACCGCCAGAATGCTCGGCTACCCCAACAAAGAAGACTTCGTGATGACTCACCCCTCCAAGCTTTCGCCACCCACCCAACCCGACGGGCGTGGTTCCTTTGAGAAAGCGGCGGAAATGATGAAGACCGCCTTCCAGGGAGGATTCCATCGCTTCGAGTGGATGCACCGAAACGCCAAGGGAGAGGACTTCCCCGTCGAGGTTTCTCTTACGCCTATCACTCTGCGAGGCAAGAACATACTCCATTGCCTCTGGCGGGACATCAGCGTTCAGAAGCGGGCGGAGGAGAAGCTGAAGGAGAGTGAAGCGCGGCACCGCCTGTTGTTCGACGGCTCGCGAGATGCCCTGATGACCCTGGCCCCGCCTGCGTGGAAGTTCACCTCGGGCAATCCGGCCGTCGTGGAGATGTTCGGGGCCAGGGATGCGGCGGAGTTTACCACGCTGGGGCCCTGGGATGTATCCCCCGAACGACAGCCAGACGGCAGCCCCTCGGCCGACAAGGCCCGGGCGGCAATCGAGGCGGCCCTGCGCGAGGGTTCCCACTTCTTCGAGTGGATGCACCGGCGACTGGGCGGCGAAGATTTTCCGGCCACCGTACTGCTGACCAGGATCGAGATGGCGGGCCAGGTATTCCTGCAGGCCACCGTGCGCGACATCACCGCGCAGAAGCGGGCCGAGGCGGCGATACTTGAGACCAATCGCCAACTGGAGCAGGCCACGGCGCGGGCCAACGAGCTGGCCAGACAGGCCGAGCTGGCCAACATTGCCAAGAGTGAGTTCCTGGCCAACATGAGTCACGAGATCCGCACGCCCATGAACGGGGTTATCGGCATGACCGGTTTGCTGTTGGATACCGAACTGAACGCTGAGCAGCGGCGTTATGCCGAGACCGTGCGCACCAGCGGCGAATCGCTGCTGGCGCTTTTGAACGACATTCTGGACTTTTCCAAGATCGCGGCGGGCAAACTCGAACTGGAGACGTTGGACTTCGATCTGCGCGACCTGCTGGATGACTTCGCCGCCACGCTGGCTCTGCGCGCCCACGACAAGGGACTCGAGTTCATCTGCGCCGCCGCGCCGGGCATGCCAACCTATCTCCAGGGCGACCCCGGCCGCCTGCGCCAGATTCTCACCAACCTGGCGGGCAACGCCGTGAAGTTCACCCACCAGGGCGAGGTCGCCGTGCGCGCCAGCCTAGTTTCGGAAACCGCTGCCGAAGCCGTGCTCCGGTTCTCCATCAAGGACTCCGGCATCGGTATTCCGGCGGAGAAGCGGGAACTCCTGTTTCAGAAGTTCACCCAGGTGGACGCCTCAACGACGCGCCAGTACGGTGGCACCGGCTTGGGGCTGGCCATCTCGAAGCAACTCGCCGAGCGGATGGGCGGCGAGATCGGCGTCAACAGCGAAGCCGGGCACGGCTCGGAGTTCTGGTTCACTGTGCGCCTGGGCAAACAACCCGCGGGGGCGCGGACGGAGCGTCTTCCGCCCGCCGACATTCGCGGGGTGCATATCTTGGTGGTGGACGACAACGCCACCAATCGGGAAGTGTTGATGGCCCAGTTTGCGAGCTGGGGTCTGCGGGCGGAAGAGGTCCCGGACGGCCCCACGGCCCTGCAGGCGCTGCAGCGCGCCCGGGCTGCGGGCGATCCCTTCCGGGCCGCCATTCTCGACATGCAGATGCCGGGTATGGACGGCGCGTCGCTGGCCCGGGCCATCCAGGCTGACGACCGGCTGAAGACGACCCTTTTGGTGCTGATGACATCTCTGGGCCAACGGGGCGACGCCAGGCAAATGGAGCAGATCGGATTTGCCGCGTACCTGACCAAGCCGGCGCGGAAGTCAGAACTCTTCGACTGCCTGTCCGCCGTGCTGGCCAAGAGGGCCGTGGCCCAACCGGCGCACACTATCGTCACGCCCCACGCGAACCGCGAGCTACGTCGGGGCGGGGCGCGCATCCTGGTGGCCGAAGACAATATCACCAACCAGCTGGTGGCGCTGGGCATCCTGAAGAAACTGGGCCTCCGTGCGGATGCCGTGGCCAGCGGCGCAGAAGCCGTCAAGGCCCTGGAGACCCTGCCCTACGACCTGGTGCTGATGGATGTGCAGATGCCCGAGCTGGATGGCTTGGAGGCCACGCGCCGCATCCGCGATTCGCAATCCCCCCTCCCCAATCACCACCTGCCGATCATCGCCATGACGGCCAATGCCATGCAGGGCGACCGGGAGTGCTGCCTGGCAGTGGGCATGAATGATTACATCACCAAGCCGCTCGTGCCCCAGGCGTTGGCGGATGTGTTGGATAAATGGCTGCCGCCGGATTCTCCGGCCACTGCAGACGAACCGCCGACGCCGGCCGTCGAACCGGCCGCGGTTTCCGCTCCGGAACTGCCGGTGTTCGACAAGGCCGGGATGCTGGCCCGGTTGATGGACGACGAGGGCCTGGCCCGTAAGATCGTCGACCTCTTCTTGAAGAGCACGCCGCCGCAGATCGAGACGCTGCGGGGCTTTTTGGAGGTCGGGGACGGTCCGAGCGCTGCGTGTCAGGCGCACAGCATCAAGGGTTCGTCGGCCACCCTGGGCGGCAAGGCCCTGCAGGCGGTGGCGTCCGACATCGAGCAAGCGGCCAAGGCCGGAGAGTTGGATTCCGCCGTGAGATGGCTGGCCGAGCTGGACGCCCAGTTCGACCAGTTGCAAATGGCCATGTGTCAGGAGCTTGGGATCACCGCTGGTTGAGGGGGCCGGACGGGCTATTGCAGAATCACCGCTTCCACCGAGCAAGCTCGAATGGTACGAGGTTAAGGATCCCCGGGGTGATTTTCTGCCACGGCGGGGCTTGCCCCCGTCGAGCGATGTT
>CAZTVF010000203.1:0-5307 GCA_964616985.1 uncultured Planctomycetaceae bacterium | reverse complement strand
ACGCCAAGCGTAAAGACTCTCTCTTGAATTGTGGCGGAAAACGGGGGCAGGTCAATAGGGCATGTCTGGCCAACATCCGCGTGCATTTCCTGGGGGACAAGAGCCGCGTAGTGTTTGCGGCAAGTCTTCAGGCTATCCCAGTACAAAGTGTTGCAGGGCATCTGCCGCATCATCGACTACCAGCCACGCCTCCCACGCTGCGATCTCCGCGATCTTCGCCAGCCGCGTCACGATAATCTGCTCCAATGCGGGATTCCGTGCCCTACGGCTGAGACGGTCGGCCCTCGTGACCTCGACGCCCTGAAGCTGCCGCGCCGGAGTCGCTGACGTGCAGGCAAGGCCGTCATAATGCGAAGGAGCCTGCATGGCTGGTGATTACGAAAGCCGAAGGAGATCGTCCCGACGAAAAGCTGATTGTGTGAATACTAGCAGCGTTACTTGTCGATGATTGACGTATAATCTATTCCACATGAAGCCAACACCAGCGCAGATCGACAAGGCCAGGCAAGTATTCCTCCGCCATGGGGGAATGCTGCGGACGGCCGAGGCCATCCGCGAAGGCATTCAACCTCGCGTGCTGTATGCCATGCGAGACGATGGCATGCTGGAGGGCCTCGGGCGAGGCTGTTATCGGCTGGCAGAACTGGGCGCGATGTCCAATCCTGATCTTGTCATCGTGGCGAAGTCCGCGCCAAAGGGAGTCATCTGCCTGGTCTCGGCCCTGGCGTTCCATGAGATCACGACGCAGATCCCCCACGCCGTTGACCTGGCCCTGCCGGCCCACACCCACAGACCGAGAGTGGATCATCCGCCGATTCAGGCCCACTGGTTCAGCGGCAGGGCCTACAGCGAGGGCATTGAACAGCACAAGATCGACGGCGCGACGGTCCGGATCTACAGCCCGGCCAAGACGGTGGCCGACTGCTTCAAATGCCGCAACAAGATCGGACTGGACGTGGCCGTCGAGGCCCTGAAGCTATGCCGCCAACGAAAAAGGACTACCGGGCAGGAGTTCCAGCACTTCGCAAGGATCTGCCGCGTGGAGAACGTCATGGCGCCATACCTGGAGGCCATTCTGTGAACGACCCTATCAAAGACATGGCCCAGTCAGTCCATGATCGGCTGCTGAACATCGCCAGGAAGACCAACCGGCCCTACAACGAGATTCAGCAGCGTTTCGCGATGGAACGGTTCCTCTACCGCCTGAGCGTTTCGCCATTCGCCGACCAGTTCACGCTGAAGGGCGCCCTGGCCTTCCTGGCATGGACGGGCACGGCCAGCCTCTACCGTCCGACAATGGACATCGACCTGCTGGGCCACACGTCCAATTCTCAGGAGAACCTCGTCCGCGTGTTCCGGGCGGTCGCCCAACAGCAGGTGATCGGAGGTTGTCGGTTTTGCCGATGCCGTTTGCAGGAGGAGCGCCCGCTTCTGTGCGCGTGGTGTCACCTTTAGGGGAGCACGATGTTGTGATAGACCTCCTGCACGTCATCGTTCTCTTCGAGCGTCTGCAGAAACTTCTCGAAAGATGCCAGCTCTTCCGCGCCGAGCGTCTTGGTGGCCTGCGGGATGAACGTGATCTCCTGGACATCCAGTTCAACGCCCGGCATCACTTCGAGCACCGCCGTCTTAGCCTTGTAGAACTCGGCGGGCGGGGTGAAGACTGTGATGACGCCCTCCTTGCTCTCGACGTCTTCAACGGCGATGTCCGCGGCGAAGAGCGCCTCGATCACCTTCTCCTCCGAGTCGCCCTTGAACGAGATGACCGCCAGGTGGTCGAACGACATCACGACTGACCCGCTGGCGGCCAGCTTGGCGCCCGCTTTGACAAAATAGCTGCGGATTTCGGCGATCGTGCGCTGGTTGTTGTCGGTCAGGCACTCGACGATGATCAGCGCGCCGCCGGGGCCGAACCCCTCGTAACGCACGGAGTGGAAGTCTTCGCCTCCCTTGCCGGCGGCTTTCTGGATCGCCTTGTCAATCACGTGGCTGGGGACATTTTCCTTCTTGGCTTTCTCAATGACGAGGCGCAGGTGCGGGTTGGCCGCCGGGTCGGGGACGCCGTTCTTGGCCGCCACGTACACCTGCTTGCTGTATTTGGCATACAGCTTTGAGTTCTGGGCCGCCGTCTTGAAGATGGAGTACTTGCGTCTTTCGAATGCTCTTCCCATACGCGTTCTACCTTTTTATTTTTCGGGACTGACCGGGCAACGAGCGATCGGGTTCGTGCCGGCTCTCGCGGCGCGGCCGGATGTTTCTGCCGATACGTTCCAGGGCGGGTTTCTCCCGCACGGTCGCTCCACCGCTCGCCCTGTCGTGTGAAGCAGCCATTTAACCCCCTTTCGCCGCCGGGAACAACTGCTGCATGAGGGTTTTTTTGTGGGTCTTGAGCCCGTCGAGCTTCCTTCCAAACTTGGTGTTTCTTCTTCAAGTCAGGGTAACGCAACTGGACCTGTCAACTATAGATAATGCGGCAGGCGGCATCCGCCCCTGCGACTGGCCCGCTGGTCTCACGGGCCGCAGGCACCTGCGACTCCGTCCAGTCGATGGCGCGGTCAAGTAGGTCCCCTCCGTTCTTCTCAAACGGCAGCCAGTTGAACGAGTAGTTCAGCGGCGGCAGTTCGCAGTGCCTGGCGAGGTAGGCAACCATCGTCTGGCCCTCCTGCTCGCGGGCTGCTTCCTTCGAGGCGGTCGGCTTCCACCGGATGCGCAGCGACTCCAGCGGGAAGTGCCGGTTCAGACGCAGGAAGGCATAGCGCCACCCCGCCATGTGCTCCTCTTGCCAGCGCGTCGTGGCGCAGG
Source organism: uncultured Planctomycetaceae bacterium (assembly GCA_964616985.1). GTDB lineage: Bacteria > Planctomycetota > Phycisphaerae > SM23-33 > SM23-33 > CAZTVF01. Next base: position 2,505 of record CAZTVF010000203.1, on the reverse strand, counting down.
TGATGAACTTCGTTAGGCGCGACCGATGATGGCGTGCAATTTGATGGCGACAGCATCACAATCGAGCCGATCGCAGATGAGGCCCAGTACCAAGGCATTCGCGTGAAGTTGCTTGGCCGGCTGGCCAATGCCCGCCTGTCCATTCAGATCGACATTGGCTTCAGCGATGTGCCCGTGCCTCAGCCCCGGCAAGTGCATCTTCCCACGCTGCTAGACTTCCCGGCCCCGACGATGCAGGGATACCGCCCCGAGTCCACCATCGCCGAGAAGTTCCAGGCGATGATCGACCGCGACGTGCAGAACAGCCGCATGAAGGACTTCGCCGACCTGTGGTTCCTCTGCTCCCACTTCGATTTTTAGGGGGCGACACTGGCGGATTCCATCGCAAAGACCTTCAGCCGCCGCGACACGACCATGGACTCCTCCCCCGTGCCGCTATCTCCGGAGTTCGCCGAAGGGCCGACGAAGCAGACGCAGTGGACTGCATTCCTTCGCAGAGGCAAGCTGGACGGCCTGCAGCAGGAGTTTGCCCAGGTGATCGCCGCCCTGCGCCAGTTTTTGCTCCCTGTCGCCGAAGCCATTGCAATCGGATCGTCGTTCAGCGGCACTTGGACGGCGCCGGGCCCTTGGCAGGTATGATGGCGGGGAGTGCGACGGCGCCGATCGTTCTGGCCAGACTCAGACTCGTTGCATGACCTGTCCATGCGTATACGAAACACGTACCCTGCTTTGGCGGATTAAGACCTCAGCATCAAGAACCATCGCCTTGACGTGGACGCATTAATTCCATATTGAAGAACTAATAGTTCCACTTTTTCTTGCCGATAGGAAGAGAACTTGATAGGATCGCCATGATGGAACTATCTCGCGACGCTATCTTCCGCTTGCTTATCGAGCTTGACCAGTGGATGGAGCTTGAGGACTGCCCGCCGGTCGACTGGGTCGTCTGCGGCGGTGCTGCGTTGGGGCTTCAGCACCTTCAGGACCGCCCGACTCGCGACGTTGACGTTCTTGGCTGCTGGGACACGGCGATTATGAACATCGTCAGCATTGAGGCATTTCCGGAGAAGCTGCTCGGCTGCATTAAGCGGGTTGTGGACAACCATCCGGAGTTGGAAGGCCTGGGCCAGGACTGGATCAACCTGGGGCCTGAGCCTCTTGCGCAGGCCGGCCTTCCGGCAGGGTTCGCCACTCGCCTACAGGAGCTGCGAGTCGGCAACAGACTGACGTTGCACCTGCTGGGACGACAGGATCTTGTGGCCTTGAAGCTGTACGCTGCGGCGGACGATCAAGGTCCGCGGCAGGACATTCACTATGCCGATCTGAAAGGACTCCTGCCGACCTACGCAGAACTCGAACTGGCGGTGGAATGGGTCTGCACGCGTCGGGATTTCGAAGAGAAACGGATTGCCGTGAAGCACGTGATCGAGAGGCTGGGCCATGAAGACCTCGCTTACTACGTTTGAACTTAGCCTTCGCGAGTGGCTGCTGAACCTCGTGCACGAACAATGGCGCGCGTTGGGCGTTCCATTCAGCGCCCCGCAGCCACCCCGCACAATAGAGGTGATCGACCCTGAAGCCCTGCTCTGGTGTTCGTTGGAGTTCTTCCCCACGCAACCGCGACTGTGCGAACAGGTGCTCGCCTGGTGGGCCAGCAACGATCCATCTCTGCTGCGTCCGCGAATCCGCAAGTTCGCCCAGGTACGCCCTGACCCCAGGGGTTTCATCTGGCATGCCCTTGACCCGCAGTGGAAAGAGAGCCCGAAAGAGCTAACAGAATCAATTGATGGCCAGGCAGAGGAACTGCTGCAGTTTTGTGGCGACATCGGCAAGAAGGCCCTGGCGGCGAAACGCCAGCGGCACCAGCCGGGCGCCCCGGAAAGGACGCCCGCCACCGTGATCCTTCGTGCTCGGGACGCCGTTGGCACGGATGCAAGACATTTCATCCTGGTGTACCTGTTGGCCAATCGAAGCGGAGCGAAGCTTCGGTCTATCGCGGCTTGGTCGGGCCAATCCTACCGGAACATATCAAAGGTCACGCAACGGTGGCAATCGGCAAACATCCTCTCGCTGGAACACGGGTTCGCACGGCTGAGGAATCCCGCCATCTGGGAGACCGTCTTGGAGCTTGAGCCTGCCCACATCGCGCTGCTGAACTGGCTGCGATTCTATGACGCCTGCATCAACCTGCTCCGATCGCTCAGCAAGGTCGCGACCAAATCGTTGCCGGCCGATGGGCCTGTAGTGACCGCGCTGATTCGTGAGGCCGCAGCCGAAGCCGCGGCCAGTGTCGAGGGCGATCCTTCAACGCCAGCTGGAACAGTCCAAGACTTGACACAGTTGCTAGCAGGCCTGCGATGATGCGGCGTGAGGTGACACAGGTTCAGGTGGCATGGGCCAACCACCATGCGACGCAACGTCGAAACCGGGCGACTGACATTGTCGCATGTCTGGTAATCGGCGAGCAAAATGGGCCCACCTCGGCGCGCAATTCGGACCCACCGG
>CAZTVF010000202.1:0-5324 GCA_964616985.1 uncultured Planctomycetaceae bacterium | reverse complement strand
CCACCACATCGGCCCCGACATCGACGTGCCGGCCGGCGACATCGGCGTGGGCGGGCGCGAGATCGGCGCGATGTTCGGCCAGTACCGCCGCCTGACGCACCGCTTCAACGGCGTGCTGACGGGCAAGGGAATCAACTGGGGCGGCTCGAACATCCGTCCCGAGGCCACCGGCTACGGCGCGGTGTACTTCGCCAACGAGATGCTCAAGACCCGCGGGGAGAGCATGGAAGGCAAGACCGCCACGGTCAGCGGCTCGGGCAACGTGGCCCAGTACACCGTGGAGAAGCTCAACCAGCTCGGCGCCAAGGCCATCACCCTGTCGGACTCCTCCGGCACGATCGTGGACGCCGACGGCATCGACGGCGAGAAGCTCCAGTGGGTCATGGACCTCAAGAACGTCCGTCGCGGGCGCATCAGCGAGTACACCAAGGAGTTCAAGAGCGCCAAGTTCATTGCCGGCTCGCGTCCCTGGACCGTGCCGTGTGACCTGGCCTTCCCCAGCGCCACGCAGAACGAGATCTCCAAGGAAGACGCCAAGGCCCTGGTCAAGAACGGCTGCGTCGCGGTCGCCGAAGGCGCCAACATGCCCTCGACGCCCGAAGCGGTGGAAATCTTCCAGGACGCCCGCATCATGTTCGGTCCCGGCAAGGCGGCCAACGCCGGCGGCGTCGCCGTCTCCGGTCTGGAGATGACGCAGAACGCCGGCTGCATGCGCCGCTCGCGCGATGAAGTGGACGGCGCACTGGGACGCATCATGCAGGCGATTCACCACAGCTGCGTGCGTTACGGCCGCATCGACGACCAGTACGTCGACTACGTCCGCGGCGCCAACATCGCGGGCTTCACCAAGGTGGCCGAGGCGATGGTGCAGCAGGGAGTCATGTAAGGGACTTACGATCTCCGGCCCTGGCTTCGGTTCCCGGGAGGTCCTCGAACGCCAGGGCCGGGATCGATTTTTCGGCGGCCGCCCGGCCGCCATGGAAAGCCCATCATGTTTCGAATCATCAGCAACGAGGTCCTGGCCCTGCAGGTTCATCGGATCACGATCCTGGCGCCGCAGATCTCGCGGCTTTGCCGGGCGGGACAGTGCGTGATCCTCCGCGTCGATGACGGATACAAGCCCATCGCCCTCAGCGTGACCGACGCGGACCCCCAGGCGGGCACGATCACGCTGGTGGTGCACGCGAGTTGCGAAGACACGCAGGGCGTCGTTGCGGCCGAACCCGGCGAGGAGTTCGAGAGCCTCGAGGGGCCGTTCGGCCAGGCCATCGAGATCGGCCATTCCGGCAACGTCACCTGCGTCGCCGAAGGCATGGGGGCGGCCGTGGTGTTCCCCGTGGCCAAGGCCCTGGCGATGGCGGGGAACAAGGTGACGACGATCCTGGGCGCCCGCAGTGCCCGGCACCTGATTCTCCGCCGCGAACTGGCGCAGTTCTCGCACGTGACGGCCGTCACCGAAGACGGCAGCATGGGCATCCGCGGCACGCTGAGCATGGTGCTCGACGCGATCCTCAAAGACGCGATGGAGTCGCCCGACGCCGTTTTCGCCGCCGGCGGCCCGCCGCTGGTGGCCAGCATTCTCACCCAGGCCCGCCGGCACGGAATCACCGCCCACGTCATCCCCAACGCCATCACCGGCTCGTGCGGCGGCTGCCAGGTGCTCAGCGGGCTGGTGACCTCGCCCTGCGTGGCGGCGGAATAAGCGGGCAGTCTCGGTCACTTTGGGTGGCGGCCTTCTTAATAGTTTTTCCCGCTTTATTCTGGGAGCAAGGCCTTGGCGGCGGCTTGCCGTTCGGCGCTGTCAGATGTGGGTGACGCCCTCGGCTTCTACAGCGCCGAACGGCAAGCCGCTGCCAGAGGACGCTCACATATTCGATTCATGAACTATTAGTGTAGTGGCACAAAAGTATGCTTGCTTATCCGAGTTTGAAAATCCGAATCTCGAAATACGAACTCCGAAAGAAATAGAACAGCAAGACCCAAAAGATCCTCTTTGACTGCGTGCCTTGCTGTTTTCAAGATCTTTCGTTTGCTTGCTGCTTTGCCGTTTGCTGTTTGTTTCGGATTTCGAGTTGGGGATAGCGACATAAATCAGCATCAGCATGAAACACTACACCGTTTCGGGGGGCCGTCCTCCAATCCGCCCCCCTGCTACAGCGACGGCAGTTGCTGCTCCATCGTCAACACCGGTGCGAACAGGTCGCCCACGCGGGTGAGGCGATCGATGGCCTCGGCCGCCTCGAAGGTCACGCAGGCGACGTCGCCATTCTCCGCCAGCGCTTCCACTTCGTCCCATCGCAGCGGCATGGACACCGTCGGATGTGCCCTCGCCCGGAGCGAGTACACGCACACAGTGGTCTTGTGCGGATCGTTCTGGCTCCAGTCGATGAACACCTTGCCGCCCCGCAGGTCCTTCCTCATCCTCGAGGTGACCAGCACGTCGCGGCGTTCCATGATGCCCGCCACGGCCCGAGCGAACGGCTTGGTCTGCTCGTACGTCACGGGCGTATTCAGCGGGATGTACAGGTGGAGGCCCTTGCCGCCGGAGGTCTTGACGAACGACCGCAGCCCCAACCCCGTCAGCAGCCGCTTCAGTTCCAGCGCCACCCGGGCGCAGTCCTGCACCTGGGCCGGCGGGCCGGGGTCAAGGTCAAACACCACGCTGGTGGGACGCTGCACGTCGTCGGCGCGTGCCAGCAGCACGTGCATCTCCAGCGACGCCAGGTTCGCCACCCACACAAGCGACGCCACCGAGTCGATCATGCAGTAGTCGACCTGCTTGCTCTGGCGATGGGACCCCTCGCTGGGCACCGACTGCGTCGGCACCCAGTCCGGATGGTGGGACGGGCACTGCTTCTCGTAGAAGAACGATTCGTCCACGCCGCCGGGGTAACGTTTCAGCGTCAGCGGCCGGGCCCTCAGGTGCGGCAGCATGAACCTGGCGACGCGGCTGTAGTAGTCGATCACCTGGGCCTTGGTGAAGCCCGCCTGCGGATAGAGCACTTTCTGAAGGTTCGACAGCCGCAGGTCGTGCCCTTCGATCTCCACGTGCATGGGCTTGGTCATGCCGACTTCCTCCTTCGCCGGGGCGTTTCGGCCGCCGCGGGCGCCGGGGCCTCCTTCTTACGCGCCTGCTCGAGGCTGCGCTCCAGGGCGGCCATCAGGTCCACCACGCGCGACTCCTGCGCGGCGGCCGCCTGCGTGACGATCTGCTCGCCCTTGGCCTTCTTATCGATGAGTTCCTGCACGCGGTGGCGATACTCGTCGCGATATTCCTTCGGGTCGAACTGCCCCGCCAGCGCGTCGATCAACTGCTGGGCCATCTTCATCTCGCCCTCGCTGACCTTGAGGTTCCGGGGCACACCCTCCACCGTCTCAGGCGGCACGATCTCGTCGGGGAACCGCATCGTCTCGAGGCACAGCGTGCCCGACAGCGGCCTCAGGGCGGCAAGGTATTCCTTGTTCCGCATCACGAAGCGGGCCAGCGCCACCTTGTGCGACTTCCCCATCGCATCCACCAGCAGGCAGTAGGCTTTTTCCGCCCCGGACGCGGGACATGTCCTTGTCGTGCAGTTGGTGGAAATGAATATCCTTGTCGCGGCTGGCGACATATAGCTTTACGGGGATGTTGACCAGCCCGAAGCTGATCGACCCGCTCCACATTGCCCTGGCCATGATTAACCTCCCGGTGTCCTTCTATTGCGATTCTTGTCTATGGCGAGGCAAGCCCAGGCCGCCGCTCACAACTCCTCGCGCACCACATCGAATGGATCCTTGTCCATTCGCACTCCCTTGAACGACGGGTGCCGCAACGTCCCCAGGTGCGTCCACTCGCGATACTCCACCTCGACCACCAACTGCGGGCGCACGAACAGCGCTCCCGGCCGCGGGCGGGCCACGTTGAACGGGCTTGCGGCCACGCCCAGCGGCGCGAGCATCTGCCGCAGCGTGCGCCGGTCGGCGTCGCTGAAACCTGTGCCCACGCCGCCGGCGAAGAGGAGTTTCTCGCCCGCCGCCCCGCGCCGCCCGTAGTACCCCACCAGCAGCGCCCCCACGCAGCCCATGTTCACGCCATTGAGCGGCACCCAGCCGCCGATGACAAATTCCTGGCGGCGGGTTAGCTTGATCTTCAGCCAGTAGCCCGTCCGCCCGCCGGGCACGTAGGGGCTGTCGAGTCGTTTGGCCATGATGCCCTCCAGACGTTGGTCCCGGGCAGCCTGGAACATCGCGTCGCCCCCGCCCGCCTGCCAGGGGCTCATGCAGACGGCATCGCCCCCAAGGCCCAGCGACGCCAGTTCTCCCCGCCGCACGCGGTACGGCTGCGACATCAGCGATCGCCCATCGAGGTGCAGGAGGTCAAAGAGCATGTAGCAGATCGTCACGTCCTTCATGGCACGCTCGACGTCGGCGGGATCGGACAGGTGCATTCGCCGCTGCAGTTCGCCGAAGCTCACCCCGCCGCCGCGAGCCAATGCGACAATCTCGCCGTCGAGCACCGCTCGATGCCGGCCCAGCTGCCCGCCCAAGGCCGTGAGTTCGGGGTAGCGCATGGTGATGTCGATGAGGTTGCGACTCTCCAGCGTCAGGCGGCGGCCGTCCCAATAGGCGACGGCGCGGACGCCGTCCCACTTGTACTCGAAGCCGAATTGCTCCTGCCGGGCGGGCATCGTCGACAGCGTCGCCAGCATCGGCGACAGGTGCCTCGGCCACGGTTGTGCCCTTTCGATAATGGCCGCGTGTCTGGCTCGCACCCCGGGGTCCCTCCTCGTCCTCCAGTTCATTCTAGACCCAAAAGAACCGGCGAGGGAGGCCCCGTCGGACCCGCCTCGCCGGATGACAAACCGACGCGCCCGGCGGGTCCGCGTCTGCGGCCGCCGGTCGCCATCGGGCAATTGTTACCGAACTGCCGCGGCCTGGTTGATGCCCGAGATGGCCACGCTGGTCAGAAGCTTGTCGGTCTCGCCCTCTTCGTCGAGGGTCTGCTGCAGCAGCGCCGCCACGTCCGAACGCCCGAGATACTGCGCAAACGACCTGGCTGAGCCGTAGCACGCCATTTCGTAGTGTTCCACGCGTTGTGCGCACGCGATCATGGCCGCATCCTTCACGGCCGGGTCGCCCTTGCACATCATCAGCACCTGGCCCTCATCGAGGATGCCGCGGATGCCGTCGGACACCGAGGAGCTGACCTTCATGTCCATCAGGCGGAACACCTGCTCGAGGCGTTGCTTCTGGATCTTCGTCTCGGCCAGATGCTGCTGGAAGCAGCGCTTTGTAAAGGGCGGAGCAAAATCGTGGCGCGGGGCGGAGCAAAAACGTAGCGCCCA
>CAZTVF010000201.1:2137-5336 GCA_964616985.1 uncultured Planctomycetaceae bacterium | reverse complement strand
CCGGGCCTGCGGCCCGACCTCTCCCTGGAGGGAGAGGAGTGAAAGGCCGGGCGCACCCTCACCCGGGCCTGCGGCCCGACCTGTCGCTGGAGGGAGAGGAGTGAAAGGCGGCGCACCCTCACCCGAGCCTGCGGCCCGACTTCTCCCTGGAGGGAGAGGAGTGAAAGGCCGGGCGCGATCAGGCCTCTGCCTTCACGGGCGACGAGGCGGAACATGGATGGACTTTGCCGTCGCGTGAGGATATCTATCTCGTGCGAAACATCCGGTGCCCGCTGCCAGCCGTTTTGTGTGGAGAGGCAACGTCGGGCGATGCAACGCAGCTTCTTCGGTCGCCGGGTTCCGGCCTGGGCCTGAGATAAAGGAGCGATGTTCATGGTCACCATCCACGTCATCTTCAACGCGCATATCGATCCGGTCTGGCTGTGGCCGTGGCAGGAGGGGCTGGACGTCGTGCTGGCGACTTGCCGCAGCGCGTGCGAGCGGCTGGAGAACAACCCCGACCTGTATTTCACCCAGGGCGAGGCGTGGGTGTACGGCCAGATCGAGCAGATCGACCCGCCGCTGATGGATCGCATCCGCGGGCACGTCCGTGCGGGACGGTGGGAGATCGTGGGCGGCTGGTGGGTGCAGCCGGACTGCAACCTGCCCAGCGGCTGGGGAATGGAACGCCAGATCGAGATGGGCAAGCGATACTTCCTCGACCGCTTCGGCGCGTTCCCGCGGATTGGGTACAACATCGACTCGTTCGGCCACGCCGCCACGCTGCCGGGCTACATGCGGGCGGCGGGGCAGGACCGCTACATCATGATGCGTCCACAGGAGCACGAGATGTCCCTGCCGGGGCGCGTGTTCCGCTGGCGCGGCTACGAGGGCGGCCCGGAGGTGACCACCTTCCGCATCGCCCGGCAGTACGCCACCTGGAACAGCGGCGACGTGGAGCACCTGCGCGCGAGCCTGGCCGACCTGCCGCCGGGCGTGGAGCACACGATGTGCTTCGCCGGCGTGGGCGATCACGGCGGGGGCCCGACGGAGGCGCAGATCGCGTGGTTCCGCCAGAACGCCAATGCCATCGATGGCTGCCGGGCGGTATTCTCCACCCCGTCGCGATTCTTCGACGCCATCGCAGCGCAAACCCATCGCCTGCCGCTGGTGACCGGCGAACTGCAGCACCACGCCGTCGGCTGCTACACCGCGTACCGGCCGATCAAGCTCGCCGTCCGCCGCGCCGAGCACATGCTGCGGCAGGCGGAGATCGCGGCGGCGCGCTCGGCCTCGCCGGCCGACGCGGGGCGGATCGACGAGGCCTGGCGGACCGTATGCACGCACCAGTTCCACGACACGTTCGGCGGCACGTGCATTCCCTCGGCGTACCGTCAGGTGGAGGCGCAGCTGGGCGGGGCGGCGGCGGCTGGCGACGAGATCATGCATCACGCGGTGCGGCGGCTCGCGGCGGCGCTGCCGGCGGAGGACTGCCAGCGGGTGGTCCTGATGAACGCGTCCGACGCCGACTTCGATGGCTACACGAGTTTCGAACCGTGGATGGACTGGCGGTCGTGGGGCGCGGCGTGGCAGCTGCTCGACGAGCAAGGCGTCCACGTGCCGCTGCAGAAGGTTGAGCCCGAGTGCGTGGCCTGGGACCAGTTGCGGCTGCTGGTGCGGCTGGCGCTGCGGGCGGGCGAGACGCGCGTGCTGCGGTTCGACACCAGCGGCAAGCCCGCGCTGGACATCCCCAGCGGCGTGAGCGCCGAGAACGGCATCGCGTCAAATCGTGGGGCGGCCGCGGCCGGGGGCGAGCTTCGCTGGCCGGCGGGGGTGGTCGTGCCTCGTCTGGAACTGATCGACGATCCGACGGACACATGGTCGCACGGCATCGACCGCTACGGCGAGGCGGCGGAGGCGGCCGCGAAATGGCAGGACGCCGTGGTGGTGGACAAGGGCCCGCTCGTGGCGTCGTGCATCGCCGCGGGCGAGATCGCGGGCGACGCGTTGCGGTCGGAGTTCCGCGTCTACGCCGGCGAGGAGTACGTCGAGTGGCTGCTCCGCGTGCAGTGGACGCAGGTGCGCAAGGTGCTCAAGCTGACGCTGCCGACGCCGGCCGGCGCGACCGGCCGCATCGATGGCATCATGGGCGGCCACCTGCGGCGCGGGCTGGACGGGGCGGAGCGCCCACTGCGGGACTGGACGCTGCTGGAACTGCCCGGCGGCGTGAGGCTGGGCATCGCGTGCCCGGACGTCTTCGCCATGGATGCCACGAGCGGCCGCGTGCGACTGACGCTGCTGCGGTCGCCGCTGATGGCGCACCATGACCCGCGCGTGCCCGACACGCGGCGGCCTACCGTGGGCGACCACGGGACCTACGACTTCCGCTTCCGCCTCTTCCTGGGCGACAGCGTCACGCCCGACCTTCTGGACCGCCACGCGATGATGCTCCAACGCCCCCTCATCACCGCCACCGTCACGCACGGGATGAAACCGAAGATGGTGTGAGATTCGCGGGAACTTGATTGGCGCCCTTACTGGAACAATCTCCCCGTCGGGGGGGCGGGGAAGTAGTTGTTGTCGTGGAAGTAGCGGACGGCCTCGTCGGTGGTGTGGAAGACGCGCGTGGCGGTCTCGGTGACGAAGGGGGAGGGGGCTGTCTGGGGCCGCCAGATCACGAACACATCCTTGGTGGCCTCGTGGGCGTGCTGCAGTTCGCGCTCGACGCCGCTGGACAGCCCCGGCCGACCGTCGGCGAGCTGAGGGATCAGCGAGATGATCATGTCCGACTGGTCGATGAGCTTGAAGTCGCGGGCGTAGATCTGGCCGTCGATGTCGGCGATGATGTTCACCAGGTCGCTGGTCTCCATCACCGAACGCTGCGACGCCGGGCCGGTCTCCACCGTGCGGTGGCCGGCCTGCACTGCCTGCATCGCCAGGCCGCACAGGGGCTTTTCCTCCACGTCGCCGGGGTCGAAGCACACGAAGTGCCGCTTCATCTGGCGGCGGAAGGTCTCCACCTCGGCCAGGATGGCGACCCCGGCCTCGCCGCTGACGTGCGTCATCGGGAAGCTCAGGTACGCCTTCTTGAGATAGGGGCGGAAGATGAGCCTCACCAGCATCTCGGCCGTCTGCAGGTCATCGTCGTCGCCGCCGCGGGCCATGATGTAGAAGCACCCGTGGCCGCGGACTCTCTGGGCCAGCAATTCGGTGGCCAGGA
>CAZTVF010000201.1:0-2127 GCA_964616985.1 uncultured Planctomycetaceae bacterium | reverse complement strand
GGCGGCGCCTTCGCCCGCCAGGTGCGTCATGGGGAAGCTCAGGTACACCTTCCTGTGGTGAGGCCCGAAGATCAGCCGCGAGACCGCGACGGCGGCCGAGTCGTCGCCTCCACGGGCCATGATGTAGAAGCACCCGTGGCCGCGAACGATCTGCGAGAGCAGTTCGGTGGCCAGCATCTCCTCCTCTCGCCAGACCATGAGGTCCTTGAGGGTGTGGTCGTGGTGGCCGGCGCGGGTGAGGCGGGGGTCCACGCGGTCGATGTTGTCCACCAGCGTGATGTAGAGGTCGGCGTTGAGGGCCTGCATCTGGTCGTGGTCGAACGCGTAGAACAGGCCGTGCCGCCAGCGGAAGGTGGCGTGGGTATTGACCAGCACGCCGCTGTGCTGCTGGCAGCGGGCGAGCACGTCCTTGAAAACGCTGCGGCGCAGGCTGTTGAGGCGGCTCAGCGGCAGGTCGAGGATGCGCCCGGGCCCCACGTCGGGGGCCTCGCGGTACATCATCTGCCCGATGTTGCATGCGGAGGCGTCGAACCCTTGTTCGGCGGCCAACTGCACGACGTGGTCGAGGAAACGCTGCTTGTCCAATCCAACCTGTCCGGTGATGACGACTCTCATGGCCGTACTCTATCGCCGCGGCGGCTGGGAATCAACGCGGCGTGAAGGCGGCGAGCGATTATGCAGGCATGGATAGAGATCACTATTTTGCGGGAAGTTATCGCCGGAAATGGACTATCTTTTTTCCGGATGCGGTTTACAATAAATGCTCATGGTCAACCAGAACGACATTCTGGACGTGCCCGCCGGCCCGGCAACAGCCGCCGACGAGGCCCTGCTGGACAACCTGGCGTCGGGCCAGGTTGAGGAGCTTGCCGTCACGCCGAAGGAAGGGCAGTATGTGCCCGTGACGCCGCCGATTTCATCGCCGGGGGCCGAAGCGGCGCCCAAGCAGGCGGTGGCGGTGATTGCCGCCCCCCAGGACACCCAGCCGACCGTCTCGCCGTTGCAGGCCCCGGCGGCCGAGGGCGAGCCATTTCCCACCCGCATGGCCCCCGTGGCAGGCGGGTCGTTCCTGCACACGCTCGCCGGGCAGACCTCCCTGGTCATCCTGGGCGCCTTCGCCGGCGTCGCGCTCTACTTCGCCCTCACCCGCCTCGGGATGTAAGGGCGAGCGAATTCCACCTGGACTGATTCTGGCAGCATCGTCGCGCGCCCTCGTCCTGCCGCAGCATCAATAGAAAAGCTTAACCGTGCGCCGCTGAAGCGCACGGTTAAGCTTTGTTCGAAACCGGCAGGCGAGGCCGGGACTATTTCGGCGAGGGGGCGGCCGCCGGCCCGGTGGCAGGGGCCGTCGTCGGCTGGGTGGCGCTGGTCACGCCCAGCAACCGGTCAAGCACGTCAGTCATCTGGCCGCGAGCGTTGTCGGAGACGACCTTGCCTTCCTTGTTGATGACCCACATCGTGGGGATGCCCTCGATGCGGTACTTCACGGCCACCGGGTTCTGGTCGCCGTCGTAGGTCTGGATCCAGTCGAGCTTGTGCTCGGCGATGAACTTCACGGCGTCATCCTTCTCGCGATCGAGGCTGATGCCGACGAACTCCACGCCGAGGGGCTTGTACTTGGTGTAGGCTTCCTTCATCTTGGGCGCTTCCTTCTTGCAGGGGTCGCACCAGCTGGCCCAGAACTCCACGACGACGATCTTGCCGTGGAGGTCCTTGGGCAGGCTCAGCTTGCCGCCGTCGAGCTTGGTCAGGTTGGCGTCGAAGATCTTGCCGTAGTTGAGGCCGTCCAGGAAGCCGTCGGCCATCTGGTTGTCGGCGAACTCGGTCTTGAGCTTGCCGATGAGTTCCTCGGCCAGGTCGAAAACGCCCAGGTCGATGGAGGTGCGCACGCCGTAGATCAGGGACATGGGCTTGACCGAGGTGCTGTCCCAGCGGGCGAGGAAGTCGCGGATGAGTTTGGCGACCTTGTCCGGGGCGTTCTTGTTGGCCATGAGGTCATTGTGCATCATAAACACGTCGGCCTGGATGCGGACCTCGGCCGGGGCCTGGGAATTCAGCATTCGCTTGGCGACTTCCTGGGCCTGCTGCTCATAGCGGGGATCGTGGCGGTAAAGTTTATTAAAACTT
>CAZTVF010000200.1:0-5378 GCA_964616985.1 uncultured Planctomycetaceae bacterium | reverse complement strand
TGTCGATCTTCTCGCCGCCGAGTTCGTCAACGATATTCTTGATGCGGCTGCCGCGAATGCCGACGCAGGCGCCGATGGGGTCCACCTTCGTGTCGAGGCTGTTTACGGCGACCTTTGTGCGATAGCCGGCCTCGCGGGCGATGGCCTTGATCTCGATGATCTTCTCGGCCACCTCGGGCACTTCCAGGTCGAACAGCGCTTTGATGAAATCAGGGTGCGTCCGAGACAGCACGATCTTCACCTGGCTGGGCTGTTCCTTCACGTCCAGGATCATCGCGCGGATGCGCTCTTCGGGCTGGTGCGAATCGCCCGGGATCTGCTCGGCCTTGGGCAGCACGGCCTCGACCCGCCCCAGGTCGATGATCAGGGAGCCACCCTCCCAGCGGGCCACGCGACCGGTGACGATCTGGCCGCGGCGATCAAGGTACTCCTCAAACAAGCTGTCGCGCTCGGCGGCGCGGATGCGTTGGATCATGACCTGCTTGGCGGTCTGGGCGGCGATGCGACCCAGGTCGCGCACGCTCATCGGCACGCCGGCCACCGTGGCGGTGATGTCGCCGCTCTGGCGGTTGATGCGAACCACGATGTCTTCGGTATGCACATTGGCCTTGCGAATGGCCGATTGCATGGCGGCCTCGAGGTCCTCGAACATCGTCTCTTTATCGATGTTCTTGTCCCGGGCCAAGGCATCCACAATCCGCAGCAGTTCCTGGTTCATAGTGATCCTTCGCTTATCGATCCCAACAAAAAAAGTGGGTCGCTTCGCCCACTTCCAAGCCACGGCGGCAAAACGTCAACTTTTGCCGCCAACGCAATGGAGGCCAATCCGCCTAGGCAAAACCGCGCCCGAGCTGACCGCCTTTCCAGGCATTTCCAGGCCGACAAGGCTCAACGAGCCTGCGGCCCCGGAGCGAAGCCATTAGTGGCCTAAACCGATGCACTGGCTTGGCCTCTGATCAGGCGTCTCATCACTGTCGTGAAGCTGCCTGACATTTCATTCATTCCTCATCCAAGCGCCGCCGACACGCGGCGCCGCACTTCTTATTACGGCCGCCCTCGCTGGCTCGCGCGAATAATTTCCCGTCCGCCTCGCGTGACTTGCACGCGAGTGGCCAAATGCGTGTACATCAACGAGTAAGAATACTCCGCTTCCCCTTCAACAGTCAAATTAAAAATACGTCCCCTGTCAGCCGGCCCGACCTCGTCTGTCTCCGAGGCTTTGCCGCCCGTGGCGTGGGTTAAGAAATTGATAGTACTGCGGTTAGATAACCTCTCCTGCTAAGCTTCTTTCGCGCCCCGCAGGGCGTTGTCCCTCAAGGATCATTTCGCGGGCAAAGTGGCCGGCGCCGAAGGTGCGCTGGCCGCCTTGGCCGGCGATGTCGTCGCCGGAGACGTCGCTGCCGCCGGGACCGTCGTGGGCGAGCTCGTGCTCGTGTCGCCGGACGGCTCGGTGGCCGGGGCGCTCGTCGCCGCCTTCATCCTCGTGCTCGTGCTGTAGCCATACAAGACGATGTTCGCCGCGATGTCCATTGCCGTAGCCGGCATGTAGCTCAAGGCGCCATGCCCGGCGTGGCCGTCCAGAACGTCATGGATGCCGTACTGCGAGTAAACCGCCGCCACCCGCCCCTTCAACTCGTATACCTTCAGCACCAGGCCGCGGGCCTTGGGGTCCAGTTGCACCCACGCTTTCGTCCGGGGCAGCCGTTCCAGGTTGAGGATCGGGCCGCGGAAGTCGTTGATCTTGCCCGTCACCAGCGGAGACTCGCTGGAGACCATCGAGTTGGAGACGTCCTCGCCCTCAAAGAGCGACTGCAGCAACGTCGTCGCAGAACTGTTAAACGCCTTCGAGCCGCCCACGGCATTGATGAAGATTGTGCCGCCTGATTTGATCCACGCCCGAAGATCGGCGATCTGCTGGGCCGTCAGTTCGAAGGCATCCGTTCCCGTCAGCCAGGCCACCTGGCAATCCTTCAGCGCCTCGGCCTCGGGGGCCACGACGTTCACCTTCAGGTCCAGCCGGTTCTCCGCCGTCAGCTTCTGCGAGACATAGTCCAGGGCGTACGGCTGCGACTGGCTGTTGCCGTTATGCTGCAGCCACGCGACGTTCGCGTGATAATTGACAGTGGTTCCCTTGCCGGCGAAGACGGGGCGCATGCGGGAACGCATGGCGTTGCCGCCAGTGGCGTAGAAGTAGAAGTTGACACCCATCTGGTAATCAGTCTTGCCGGAGATTTTGTCTCGCTTCTGCCACGCCTTGGCCAGGTCGCGTTCGCAGACGGCCGCCAGCACGCGGGAACCGTCGGACACGCCCCAGATGGGTGCGACCACGTCGCCCCTCTCGAGCTTATCGGCCGTGCGGGTATAGATCGGGTGATCGGCGGGCAGCTTCACCAGTTTGTAGTACTTGCCGTCGGTGGCGTCCTGCTGGGTGGCATAGAGGCTTTCAAGCCCCTTTTTGGCCGACTCGATGAACTCCTTGCTGTTGTTGCTGGGAACCATCAGCAGCGTCCCGCCGCGGAGGGTGTACTCCTTGAGCTTCTCCCACTCAGAGGGGGTGAACTCAGCGGGCTCGATACCGGTGATCAGCATGATCGGCGCGTCCAGCAGAAGCTGGACGTTGTCGGCCACATCCACCACCTGCCACCGCATGCGCATTTCGTAGTTGCGGCGCATGTATTCCGTGAACCGGGGCACATCGCGATTGTGGAAATTCCAGTCCTTCTCCTCGCCGTGCTGAAGCTTGTTGAATGTCAGCGGGATGCGGCCGCGAGAGAGGAAGATCAATTCGAAAGCCGCCTCGATGACCGGCCCCCACTGCGGCCCCTTGTAGGCCTTCACCAGCGGCTGACCGTAGTCGCGACCCGTCGGCCGCGGCTCGCAGAGCTTGGCGGCGCCCTCGGCGAACCAGTCGAGCTTGCCGATGAACTTGCGGCCCGTGGTCATGCCCACGCGCTGCACGCAGAAGGCCAGGTACGCGTCGCCGATGTAGTTGGGGTCGAGGCTGGTGTTGAGATATGCCCACGCCTTGTCGACGTTGGCCTGGTAGGGATAGGGGCTGGCGTTGACGATGTCGCGGCAGATGAACAGGCTGGCCAGGCCCGCGGCCGTCATCGAGGGAGTGGAGTCGCCCTTGACCGTGCCGATGCCCGCATACATCCAGCCGCCATCGCCCTGTTGGCGCTTGATCCAGGTGGCTTCGGCCTTGCGGACAATGGCGGCGTCGATGTCCATGCCCGCCAGGTCTGCTTCCCACAGGGCCAGCAGCGCCATCTGGCTGCACGAGTTGTCGCCTACGAGTTCGGGGCCCTTGTAGCCCCATGCGCCGGCGGCCACCGCGGTGGTGGTCTTGTTCTTCGAGAGGTACTCCAGGTCCTTCTTGAGCTGCTCGCGGTAGACCGAGTCTTTGTCCAGCGTTATGACCTGGCTGAGGACCATGGCCCGCACTGCGACGACATAGATGGAAGTGCGATCATACTTGATCGACGCCAGGGCCTCGACGCCCTTCTTCATCCGCTCGTCGGCCATCGGCTCGCCCGCTTCCATCAGGGCAAACATGGCCAGGGCGGTCGGGCCACCCTCGGGAACCGTGTTGTTGTTGTGCCAGTGCCGCCAGAATCCGTTGCCGTCTTGCTGAGCGTACAGGAAACGCTTGGCCTCGTCGACCGCACGGTCGACGTCCTGATCCATCACCTCTCGCTGGGTGGCTGCGATCGCGGGCGAGGCCAAGGCCATCAGAAACAATGCTGTAAAAATTCGTTTCACGATACGCTCCCTATTTCTTGGGCTGCTGGTCCTGGGCCAAACGGGCCTCGAGTTTCCCGCGGGCCTCGCTGGCAGGATAGCTCTGCGCCAGCTTCTGCCGAATGGCCATGATCTCGGACATGGACTTGTCCTTGCCCTTGGCCATCAGGTATTCCGCCTCATCCCACAGCACCTTGGGGTACAACTCCTGCACGTTGGCGATCTTCGCCAGATACATATTCACCAGTGTGGGCACCTGCGGCAGATCGGCCGCCTTCAACGCCTGGACGAAATTCGGGTACACCTGTGCCGGCCACGCCGCGTCTTCCAGCGTCTTGCGATAGCATTCGACAGCCTTGGCGTTGTTCTTCACCGCCAGGTACATCGCGCCCATCATCGCGTTGATCTCGGTGGTGTCGCGGTCGGTGTAGCAGACCTTTTCCATCTTCTGGGCGATCTCCATGCCCGCCGGCACCAGCTTGGGGTCGGCGTTGAAGGCCGTGGCAATGGCGCCCATGTTCACGCGCAGGCTGAGACCGCGGTATTTCTTGGCCGTCAGCCGCTTGGTGGCCGCCTCGTGCACGGCCTTGGCGTCGCCCTTGACGGCGGCGACAGTGATGTCGGCAAACTCGAGGTACCAGCGAATCTCCGGATCAATCTTCTGCTCGGACAGCTTCTGCAGCACCTCCAGCGCCTCGGCAGACATGACCTCGCGGTTCTGGCGGACGGTGAACGCCGGCTGGAGGAAGTAGGCGTCGTACGCACGGTACCAGCAGTACAGCTGCGCCCGCTGGCCCTCGTACTTCTTCGCCTTTTCCATCCAGAACAGGCCGATCGAGTTGCTGTCGGCCGGCACAGCTGCCAGTTCGCGGTCGCCCAGGCGGAAGATTGCCTCGGCGTCGCCGGCATCGGCGGCGGCCCCCCACCATTTGCGGGCCCATGCCATCTTGCCCTCGGCGTCCTTGGCCCCGTCATACGCCTCGAACTTGTCCCACGCCCACTGGCCCGACAGGCCGGAGGTGGGGAATCGCTTGTCAAACTCGTCCACCGCCTGGATGAACTGCTGGTACTGCTTGGCCGCCTTGAGGGCCTTGATCTGGCTGGCCATCACCGCCTGCGTGAGCGGGTGGCGGGGATAGTTCGAGATCATCAGGTTCGTCCAACGGTCGCGAGGCTCGGGCAGAAGCTTGTCAAAGTAGTAGTCCGCCAGGAGCTTGACGCCCTGGATGGTCGCGGCGTCCTGCGGGTACTTCTCGATCATCTCCTTGCCGACCTCTTCCATGAACCGGACCTGTTCCTCCTTGATCCGATCCTTGAGTGTCTTGAGCAGCAGGCCCGGGGCGCTATTGGCATCGAGCTTCGGGATGTTGTACTTCTTCTCCATCTCCTCCAGCAGGGGCTGCAGCGGCTTGTTGGCGGAATAGTTCTGCATCATGTTGTAGCAGTTCTGAGACCAGCAGGCATCGTCGAGCATGGCCTTGGCGGCCTCGACGGCCTCCTGCGGCTTCTGCTGCGCCAGCGCCAGGTCGATCTGGATCTGGATGCCTTGGAGCGAGGTCTTGCCGTAATACTCGCGGACAAGCTTGACGGCCTCCTCCGTGAGGTTGGGATCCTTCATGGCCATGCGGCGTGCGGCG
>CAZTVF010000199.1:0-5422 GCA_964616985.1 uncultured Planctomycetaceae bacterium | reverse complement strand
CCATACCTTGGCCAGCATCTCCTTGTGAAGCTTCAACGCCCATTCGGACGTGAAATGGTAATCGGCGAGCAAAATGGGCCCACCTCGGCGCGCAATTCGGACCCACCGGGGTCACAGTATAAGCCGCCTGGTCGGGCGGCGTAAGTGGGTCAGTTCACCTTTTCCACGGAGGCGGCTTTGCCTTCTGCCGTTGCCTTGGACTTTTTGCCGCTCTTGAGAGATTCCCGGACCGGCGCCCTTACTCAGGCCAATAGCCGAGTGAGCTACATGGCCAAGCGGTATGACGGCCAAGGCCGCCTCATCAAGACGGTGAACTACGGTACCAACGGCGGGAGCGATCCGGGGAGCTGGATCCCGGCCGACCGGGCCAATGCTGATGGCTTCGACCCGTACCTGATGACGACTTACACTTATGACAACCACGACGGCAATCAGACCTTCGACATGGTCACCGACCCCCGCGGTATCGTGACGCGCACCTATCGCGACGCTCTGGGCCGCACGAAAAGGACCATCGAGGGATATGTCGCGGGCGGGTCGATCACCGGATCCCAGAACCGGACGATTGAGTACTTCTACCACGGCTTGGCGCAGTATTCCCAAGTATCCCAGGTCCTGCCGAGTGGGCGCCGCGATACGGATTATTTCTACAACACAGGGGTTCGTACCCAATTAGGGGAAGTCCTTACCAATGGTGTTGTTTCGAACGACCTGCTATCGAGTATTTCCTATCCGAGCGACGACGATGGCGGAAGCGGCCGAAGTGGCAACGCCGAATCGTTCTGTTACAACGCCTTGGGTGAAGTTGTCAAGAAGGTGGCCAGGGGTGGGATCATCCACAGCTACAGCCTGGACGGGTTTGGGCGAATCGTCGCCGACGCCGTCAGCAACCTGCCGCCCGATGATGTGATTGACCGTACCTACGTCTGCCTTAGCTATTCATTTGACGTTCTTGGGCACGTCTTGACCGCCAGCACTTGGTCACTGGACGTCAATGGGCAAGGGATGGAGGTCAATCGCGTTACGCGGTGGTACAATGGCTTTGGGGAACTTGCGGGCGAGAGCGAATGGGTCCGGCCGCTGGTATATTCCGGCTCCGGCGCCAGTTCGCAGGTGATCTTCGGCGATGCCTACTTCCTGACGACGACGTACCAATACGACACCGGCCATGGCGGGCGGCTGGCCTCTATGCAATATCCCAACGGCCGCGTGGTGGCCTACGGCTATGGCAGCGCCAATAGCCTCAATGATCGCATCGGTCGGGTGGAATCGGTGTCCGATTCGGGCGCCGGTGTGGCGATGGAGGAATATGCTTACCTGGGCCTGGGCACGGTGGTTCAGAAGATCCGCCCGCAGGCCCACGAGATGCTCACGTACGTGCACCCCGGAAGCGGCAGCGGCAACACGACCCCGGTCAACGGTGACGGCGGGGATCAGTACACAGGCCTGGACCGCTTTGGCCGGGTCATCGACCAGTTCTGGATGGATACGACCACGAACCAGAACATTCAGCGAGAGCAATACGCCTACGACGCTGACTCCAACCTTCTCTACGCGAACGACATCGTGAACCCTTCTGCCAGCCGCCTGTACCAGGCCAACGGAGCTACGGCGGCCAGCGCCTACGATCTCCTGGGTCATCAGAAATCGTACGCAACCGGAACGCTGTCCAGCACGACCACCGGCGGCCGGCTGAACCAGAGCATCGGCTACAACCAGACGTTGACGTACGACGCAACGGATAAGACCAGCATCGACGGCACGGCGATGCAGAGCAGCGTTACGGTCAAATACGATCCGAGCGGGAACGTTTCTTCTCAGAACGGCGGAGCGAATGTCAAGTACGATGCCTGGGGGCGGGTGTCCAGGGTGACCAATGGCTGGGATACGAACTACTACGCGTATACCAGCGATGCCTTTGGACGGGTGGTGTCGTGCTCGTGGGTGTTTGTGAATGACATCCAGTGTCAGACGGTGGTCAAGACCCGGACGGATGTGTATGCCTACGATCAGGCCTCCAATGTGATCCAGGATGTTCAGACGACCTACGCGAGCAAGAACAATTCGGGCAATTGGCTGGGTCCTGCGGTGTACCGCCAGCCGAAGATGTACGTGTGGTCGGCGGCGGGGCCGAACAGCTTGATCCTTCGCGATCGGGATGTCAACGGCGACACGGCCTTGCCCACCGGCACGGGTGTTTATGAGGAGCGGCTGTACGATCTTCAGAATGCCAAGGGCGACACGACGGCCGTGGTCACCGATGCGGGCGTGGTGGCGGGCACGTACTTCTACGACCTGAACGGCAAAGTCACCCAATCTACCGGCGAATACGCGGATTGGAGCTATCTCTACCACGGCTGGTCGCTGCAGGCCACCGGCCTCTACCAGGCGGGGGGCAAGGCCTACGATCCCAAGCTCGGGATTGTTCTGCAACCCTCGCTGGAACAGTACCAAGCCGGCAGAAACGCCTACGCGATCAACGAGGCGCAGCAGGCTTACGACAGCGCGATGCGGCCGTTCCGCATGGTAGGTACTGGCGTCGCGATTGCGGCCGGACTGGCCGTCGGGGTGGCAACGTTTGGGATGGGTTTCGTGGTTGCCGGGGCAGCAGGCGGGTTGGTCGGCGGCACGCTGGGGGCTGGGGTGAACGGATTTGCCGATGGGCACAGCGGGATGCGGTTGGCTGGCGATATGGCTATCGGCGGATTGGCCGGCGCCGCCGGGGGAGCGGCGGGCGGGTGGGCACTGGGGCCGGCGATGTCCATTGGAGGTGTGCTGGCCAGCGGGTTCGTGGGCGGGGCGGTCTACGGCGGAATCGAAGGCACCTATCAAGGATACATGTCGACGGGGACGCTGAGCGGGGCATTGACCCGCGGGATCGAGGATGCCATGATGGGCGGCATGATTGGTGCCGCCACGGCCGGACTTGCCTACGGTGTCGTTGCCGCCTCAGGCTCCCTCTATCGTGTCGGCTCATCATTGATTGGTGTCCGTTCCGCGATCCCCACTGCAGCGGAGGAACTGGAGGCTGCGAGCGTCTACGTTCAGGGGAGGATTGGTGAGATACGTGGACAGTTGGGGCGGAGTGCTGGTTTTGGCGAGACCTACGCGATGGGAGCTGTACGATCGAGTGATGGCACAATCAAGTACTATGTTGCCTCGAAGTCGGCGTACGGCGTGGCGCGAGTCAACAATGCGCTGTTGCCCGGCGAAGAGCTCGTGGGATACGGGATCGACTGCGACCTTCACGCCGAGATGCTGATCGAGCAGATCGCATCTTCTCGCGGCGAAACGCTATTGGGGCTCGGCGCCACGTCTCGAGTGTGTTCAACGTACACGCCAACCGGGGCGGCAGCCCCTGTGCCCTGGTGCCAATGGTACTTCGATCAGATAGGTGTGCCAATTTGGACGCCGCGAAGGTAGGGTATTATGAACGAAAAGGGAGCGACAGAAATGAGCTTAGAATATCACGCTTGGGTCGTGCTGGCGACGTCCGACGCAGACTGGGGCGACGGTGACTTTAAGCTGGCGTTCGATCGTGTGGAAAAGCTGCTCGCGGGTCTATCCCCGCAAAAGGGACATATAGCGATCATAAGCGGCAACGAGATCTATCCTCGCATCGTCTACCTGAGTGCCTGCGACGTTCAATCTATTGAGCAGCCGATAGAGGTGATGAAGAGGATCGCCCAGGTCTTCGACAACGCGTACGGCGAACTGGTGGCCGGCGACGTAACGGAGGGTGATTGGATCCCGTCGCGAGCAGATCGATACGTGTTAACTAAGGGCCACCTCACTCGCAGCAGGTGATGCGCTTCTCAGAGGTCCGAGATGCAAGGGCCTCGGCATGTGTCTTCAACTGCTTCCACCGGTCCGGCAGGAACTGGTCGAGCTGGGTGATCGGCGTGGCGGCGATGCTGGCCAGGACGCCGGTGAGGTAGGCTTGAGGGTCCAGGCCGTGGCGTTCGGCGCTGGCAATGAGGCTGTAGAGCACGGCTGCGTTGGCGGCGGCTCGGTCGTTGCCTGCGAAGAGCCAGTTGCGGCGTCCGATCGCCACCCGCTTCATGGCCCGTTCGGCGGCGTTGTTGTCGATGGCGAGGAAGCCTTGGGTCGTGTAGACGTTCAGGGCGTCCCACTGGTTGAGCGTATAGGTGATGGCGGCGGCCATGGGGCTGCGCGGCAGCACCAGCGGGCCCTCGGCGTCCAGCCAGGCCTTGATCCTGGCCAAGATGGGCACGCTGTGTTCCTGGCGCATCTTCAGGCGGATGGCGTCGGCCTGCTCGGGTGGGATGGTTCCGCCCGGAGCAGCCTTGGCCACGGCCGTAATCTTCTCGGCGGCCTGGTGCTCGACGGCGTAGAGTTCGCGGACCATGGTGAGCATCTCGACGGCGCGGCGGCCGTCGGTGTCCTGGGCGTCGAAGAACTTCCTCCGCGCATGGGCCCAGCAGGCGACCTCGACGCAGTCGCCCTTGTTGTAGATGCCGTCATAGCCGCCGTAGGCATCGGCCTGGAGATAGCCTTTGAACTTGTCCAGCCAGTTGGCCGGTCCCGCGCGGGTACGGTCGGGCGTGTAGTCGTAGACGGTGAACGGATGGTTGCGATCCCCGATGTAGGCCCAGATGCGTCCGCTGGTGCACTTGCCCGTGCCCGGGGCTTGCACCGGTACGCGGGTGTCGTCCGTGTGGACAACCTTCGACTTCCGCACGCGCTCGGCCATCAACTTGACCAGGGGGGCCACCAGTGCGCCAGCGGCAAACTCCCAGGCGCACATCGTGCTGCGGGCGATGTCCACCTTCTGGCGGGCGAATATCTTCTCCAGGCGGTACAGCGGCAGGTGGTCGCCCAGCTTGCTGGTGATGACATAGGCCAAGAGGCCCGGCCCGGGCAGGCCCTTCTCGATGGGCTGCGGGGTCTTGGTGGCAATCTCGATCTGCGGGTTGAGGGCGTTGGCTTCGCACGCCCGGCAGGCGTACTTGTAGCGGATGTGCTGGAGGACCTTGAGGCTGGCGGGGATGCATTCGAGTTGCTCGGCGACCTCCTGGCCGATGCGATGTAAGCGTACGGTGAAGCTTTCAATTACCCACATCTTGGCAGGTTGGGCATCGCAGAATGTGAGCCTTGTGCGATCGCCTGGGCATAGGGGCGAAACAGGCGACCCCGGCACACGGGTCACTGACGAGACGTGACTGGGAGATTCTGAAAACTGCTTTGCGGATGTGGGAATTGAAGGCTTCGTCGGATGCATGTCGGAATTGTCTCGCTGCATAAAACGACCTCCGCCGACATGGAGCTCGGCGCTGCAACCGTGCTGTATTCGGGTGGCCCTAACACCGCAACTCTTGTCTCTCACGAGGTTTATCCTAGGTCGCCCGTCACGTTGCCAACGTGAATGTCGTGAGTTCGACCCTCATCGCCCGCTTTTCTC
>CAZTVF010000198.1:0-5544 GCA_964616985.1 uncultured Planctomycetaceae bacterium | reverse complement strand
CCCCTTCGAGAACATGGGCGCCAAGATGGCCAACCAGGTCGCCAGCAAGACCTCCGACGTCGCCGGCGACGGCACGACCACCGCGGTCGTGCTGGCCGAGGCGATCATGTCCGAGGGCCTCAAGGTCGTCACCGCCGGCGCCAACCCGATGGCCGTGAAGCGCGGCATCGACCTGGCCGTGGACGCGGCCGTGGCTTCGATCAAGAAGCAGGCCAAGCCCGTCAGCGGCACCGACGACCTCCGCAAGGTCGCCACCGTCTCGGCCAACTGGGACACCCGCATCGGCAACATGATCGCCGAGGCGTTCGAGAAGGTCGGCAAGGACGGCGTGATCACGGTCGAGGAAGGCAAGAGCATCAACAACGAGCTGGACCTCGTCGAAGGCATGCAGTTCGACAAGGGCTACATCTCGGCCTACTTCATGACCAACCCCAACACGATGGAAGCGGTGCTCGAGGACTGCTACATCCTGCTGCACGAGAAGAAGATCGGCTCGCTGCGCGACCTGGTGCCGCTGCTGGAGAAGACGGCCTCGTCGGGCAAGCCCCTGCTGATCCTGTCCGAGGACGTCGAGGGCGACGCCCTGGCGGCCCTGGTGGTGAACAAGCTGCGCGGCGTGCTGAACGTGTGCGCCGTCAAGTCCCCGGCCTTCGGCGACCGCCGCAAGGCCATCATGGGCGACATCGCCGTGCTGACCGGTGGCGAACTGATCAGCGAGGACCTGGGCGTCAAGCTCGAGAGCGTCACGCTCGAACAGCTCGGCCGGGCCAAGCGCGTGGTGATCAACAAGGACACCACGACGATCATCGAAGGCGCGGGCACCAAGAAGGACATCGCCGCCCGCGTCGAGACGATCCGCAACCAGATCGAGAAGACCACCAGCGACTACGACCGTGAGAAGCTCCAGGAGCGCCTGGCCAAGCTCACCGGCGGCGTGGCGGTCATCAAGGCCGGTGCGGCGACCGAAGTGGAGATGAAGGAAACCAAGGACCTGATCGACGACGCCGTTCACGCGACGCGTGCGGCGGCCGAAGAAGGCGTGGTGGCCGGCGGCGGCGTGGTGTTCCTGCACGCCATCGAGGCCGTCGAGAAGGCGGCCGAGCGGGCCCGCGGCGATGAGAAGATCGGCGTGAACCTGGTGGCCCGCGCCCTGCGTGCCCCGGCCCAGCAGATCGTGCAGAACACCGGCGAGGACGGCGACGTGGTCGTGGCCGAGATCCTCGAGAAGGGTCAGAACATGGGCTACGACGCCGGCAAGGGCGAGTTCGTGGACATGGTGGCCGCGGGCATCATCGACCCGGCCAAGGTCTCCCGCAGCGCCCTGCAGAACGCGGCCTCCGTGGCCAGCCTGCTGCTGACGACCGACCTGATGGTGACTGAGTACAAGGAAGAGAACGCCGACAAGGTCCACGGCGCGATTCACTAAGAATTGCGGATTGCGGATTGAAGAGCAAACAGCAGGGGCGCTTCGGCAACGGAGCGCCCCTGTGGTCGTAACAGAAGGTCGTAAAGAAGGTCGTAGGTCGTAGGCAATAGGTCGTAGGGAAAGAAGAAACAGCAGGCCGTGCCCGTGGGCAGCGTGAGCAGGGATTGTGAGCCACAAACAGCGCCGAAAGGCGAGCGAGTGCCGAGAGCTTGGTGACGCGAAGCTCTTCCCCTACGACCTACTGCCTACGACCTACGACCTCTTTCTGGTAAGCTAGCCTGACTTTGTCCGCATGCGTGACGTAAGAACGGGCAAGGCGATAGGCATACTCGATGGAAAAACGTGATTACTACGAAGTGCTCGGCGTGGACAAGGCCGCCTCGGCCGAGGACATCAAGCGCGCCTACCGCAAGGGCGCGTTGAAGCACCACCCCGACAACGCACGCGGCGACAAGGGCGAGGCCGAGAAGAAATTCAAGGAGCTCGCCGAGGCCTACGAGGTGCTCTCCGACCCGGCCAAGCGGCAGCGGTACGACCGCTTCGGGCACGAGGGCCTGCGGGGCGCTGGCGTGCACGACTTCTCGAACATGGGGTTCGGCGACATCTTCTCGATGTTCGAGGACATCTTCGGCGGCATGGGCGGCGGGCAGGGCGGGCACGCGGCCGACCGCGGCCTGGACCTGGAGACCGAGGTGGAGCTCACGCTCAACCAGGTGGCCACCGGCGTAGAGCAGACGCTCGAATTCGAGCGCATGGATTTTTGCGAGACGTGCTCGGGCACGGGCGCCAAGCCCGGCACCAGCACGCAGAAGTGTTCCACCTGCGGCGGGTACGGCAAGGTGCAGCAGCAGGTGGCGGGCTTCTTCGGCTACAGCGTCCGCGTGACGGCCTGCCCCACGTGCAAGGGCCGCGGCAGCATCGTGAAGGATCGCTGCGGCGGCTGCAACGGCAGCGGGCGGGCGCGGAAGAAACGCATGCTGACGGTGCACATCCCGCCCGGCGTGCACGAGGGCCAGGTGGTCCGCATTCGCGGCGAAGGCGAGCCCGGGGCCACCGGCGAAGGCCGCGGCGACCTGCACGTCTACATCCGCGTGCAGAACCACCCGCTGCTGACGCGGCGCGGCGAGGACCTGCTGTGCCAGGTGCCCATCAGCTACACGCAGGCGGCGCTGGGCGGCAAGGTGGCCGTGCCCACGCTCAGCGGGCAGGAAGACCTGGACGTGCCCGCCGGCACGCAGAACGCCGAGGTCATCCGTATGAAAGGTCGCGGCCTGCCCGACGCGCGGGGCGGGCGAAAGGGCGACCAGTACGTGCAGGTCATGATCGAGGTCCCGCGCAAAGTTTCCAAGCGGCAGCGCGAACTGCTGGAGCAGTTGGCCGCCACCGAAGAGGCCGACATCACGCCGGCCCGAAAGACGTTCCTGGACAAGCTCAAGGCATATTTCGCCCCGGAAAAGTAACCGGCGCGACGAGGGTTATTCATGAAGCATCATCATTCGCACTCGGATCCCGAAAAGCCCGCTGAGCAGGCGCCCGCCGATAACGCCGCTGCCGCAGACGCCCCCGCCCCCGAGGGCGCGCCGGCCGAGGCGACGCCCGCCGGTGACGTGGCCGCCCTTGCGGCCGAACGCGACAACCTGCTGGCCCGCCTGCAGAGGCTGTCGGCCGACTACGTGAACTACCAGAAGCGCGTGCAGAAGGATATCTCGCACGCCCACGACTTCGGCAACGAGTCGATCATTAAGGCCATGCTGGTCATCCTGGATGACATGGAGCGGGCCCTGGCGGCCGCCGCAACGGCCAAGAGCCAGGACGACCCTCTGGCCGCGGGCCTCAAGCTCATGCACGACAAGATGCTGGAGTCGCTGAAGAACTTCGGCCTCGTCGAGATCCACGCCGAAGGCCAGCCCTTCGACCCCGAGCATCACTCGGCTGTGCTTCAGGAAGAGACCGACAAGGTGCCGCCGAATACGGTCGTTCGCGAGCTGCAGAAGGGCTACGGCCTCAAGGGCCGCACGCTGCGCCCGGCGATGGTGATCGTCTCGAAGGAACCGGCGAAGGAGTAGGGCGGCCCGCCGGGCGTTGTCTTGTTTGTGACGTGGTCCTGATTTGGACAGGAGGTTGTTTTCGATGCCGACGTATGACTACAAGTGCGACGCGTGCGGACACGCGTTTGAAGCGTTTCACTCGATCGTGGCCAAGCCGCTCCGCAAGTGCCCCGAGTGCAAGGCGAACAAGCTTCGCCGGCTGATCGGCACGGGCGCGGGGATCATCTTCAAGGGCAGTGGGTTCTACCAGACCGACTACCGCAGCGACTCCTACAGGCAGGCCGCCCAGAAAGACACCGCCTCGAGCGCGTCCAGCTCCTCCACGAGCGCCAGCGACAAGAGCGCCCCCACGCCGGCCAGCACCCCCAGCACCACCGGCACGAGCAGCACCCCCGCCGCCAGCACCACCAGCGAGCCCAAGAGCCCGCCCAAAACCGCCTCCAAGAGCGCCAGGAAGAAGTAGCGTTCCGCGCTGCGACCGCATCGGGTGCCGCAGCGCCTTGCAGCCTGAAAGGCTGGCGGCCTTCCCAATGTGCAGCCAAGACGGTGCCACCCCCAAACAAGTTTGGGGGTGGCACCGAGTGCCATGTGGTGCCATGCCGAAGGCGTACTCGCGCCGGCATGCGCGGCCGGGCGATTGCTTACGCGAAGCTCTTCCCCTACGACCTACTGCCTACGACCTACGACCTCTTCCCCCACGATTCGCCTCAAGCCCGATCCCCGTTCCTGTCGATGCTATCTGGTTGCTTTGTGTCCCGACGGAGCGAAAGGAATTCCGATGCACACACGGATGCTTACCCTGGTGGCCTTGGTCCTGTCCTGCTGCCTGCCCGCGGCGGCGGCTGAGTCGTTCGATCTCAAGAATGCCTCGCTGGCTGACTGCGTCAAGAACCTCGGCGCGATCAACGGCTTCACAATCGACGTCCGCGACGACCGCCAGGGCGCGCCGCCGGCGGTGCTGAAGGACTTCGCCGCCTCCAAGGGCGCGTTCTGGCAGGACTGGTCCCGCCTGGAGAAGGCCTTCGGCGCCAGCCTCGAATGGGTCGGCGAGGCCTTCCCCGATCGCGGCGTGATGGTCCGCATCGCGGCCAAGTCGGCCTACCTGCCGAAGGTGCTGGTGTCGGGGCGCTACCGCGTCGTGGGCCTCTACGCCAAGGCGGCCGAGGGCCAGAAGGAGCGGATGGTGATCGTGCGGCTGGAGTTCACGCCGGGCGACCGCGTGATCGGCGCCCGCTGGCTGTTCGATGACGAAAAGTCCAAGTGGCAGACCTCCGACTTCCAGGGCTGCGTGGACGTGATGGAGATGGTCGAGTCGCGATTCGCCGACCTCAAGGGCGGCTTCGAGGTGCTGATCGGCAAGAAGTTCAGCCAGGCCATCCTCGACTATGCCGAGGGCTCCAGCACACAGGTCAAGGACAGCAAGGGCGTCAAGTCGGTGGAGGTCGTCAAGGCCGCCGCGGCGACCCTGGAGAAACCCTCGCGCGAGAGCGTGCCGGCCTACAGCGTGCAGTTCAAGCTCGACTGGAAGTACGTGGGCCTCTTCCCGTGCGAGATGAAGGAAGTCGCCCTGCAGGACGACCAGGGCAAGGCCCACCGCGAGGCCACCTCGCTGGGGTTCGAGCTCGACACCGCCACGGGCAACAAGCTGGGCCTGTTCACCTTCACCGTGGCCAAGTGGCCCGGCGCGAGCGTCCCCAGGAAGCTCCTCCTCCGCATCCCCACCGAGGTCGCCGAAGAGTTGCTCGAGATCAAGGACTTCAAGAAGCTGTAATCGGTGCGTTGGGCGCGGAGCGTAGGTTGGCTCGATCCAGCAGCACCCTCACCCGGGCTTGCGGCCCGACCTCTCCCTGAGGGAGAGGGGGCACCCTCACCCGGGCCTGCGGCCCGACCTCTCCCTGAGGGAGAGGGGTTGCGCGGGGGGCTCCTTCCCAAAGCCGGCCCACTGCGTGGGTCGGTCTTCCACACTGGCGATTCTTCCGGCGTCTCGGCATCGTCCCGTGCCTGCGGCTCGAATCCAGCAGCACCCTCACCCGGGCCTGCGGCCCGACCTCTCCCTGAAGGGAGAGGAGT
>CAZTVF010000197.1:0-5556 GCA_964616985.1 uncultured Planctomycetaceae bacterium | reverse complement strand
CCGCTGAGACAGATGTCCGCGAACTCGCAGTATCCGCACGTCATGCGGCCGACGCTGCGGAAGTAGGCATGGGCGGGATCGGCAAGGCGCTCGGAGCGGCGGCGGATCTCCAGGAGGTTCTGCGCCTGCTGCCAGAGTTCCGCCTGGAACTGGGCGAGTTCGTCATCCAGGCGGGGCACCTCGCGGCGCTGGAAGTAGTAGTCCGGGCGTTCGCCGATGTCGTCCAGCAGGCGCTGGCCGAACTGCTCAGGTGTTTCGTTCTGGCGCAGACGGATCGTGGGCTTGCGGGTTACGTCATACAGCACCGTCGACACGTCGTGGCCCAACGCCCGCGCGGCCAGAACGTACATGCTGATCTGGCCGTCGAACCGGAGTCGCTGCCAGAACGGCCCCCCGGGTGCGATGTCGTCGCTGACGTTCTTGTACTCCATGTCCGCCGTGCGGCCGTCCGGCAGACCGACGATGCCATCCATCTTGCCCGCCAGCGTAAAGCTACGGCTGGTCGCGCCGGTGTCGGGGTTGGTCAGGGGGATTTCGAAGGACTGTTCGACGGCCAGGAATGGGACGTTGTCCTGGGAGTATCGCCAGAAGTGACCGGCCAGCAGCGCCTTGACTGTCTCGCACTCCACCGCCCACTCCACCGGGTCCGCCCACTCGGGGCAGGTCGCATAATCCGCGGTGGCGCCCGCGATGGCGGCTTCCGCGTCGGCGCCCTTGTTCTTCAGTTCCTGCCCCTTGTGCATGGCCGAACCGAACCGAAGCGGTGTGGCCGACCGAACGCGGGCAAGACCGACCACGTAGCGGTGGAAGTAGAGCCGCAGGCACTTGCCGGCGGTGGATCGGCTGGTGGAGGTCAGACGCGTCGGGGCCGTCATGCCCCTCGTCCAGACCCGCCACCCGCTTGACGCAGAAGGCGTCGGGGCCGAATTCACGCGAGATGAATGCGGTGAAGATGCCGTTGATGGCCTGCCCAACGTCCGTGGATGCGTCCACGACGAGGACACGAATGGCCTCGTCCAGGGCGATGGCAAAGTCCATGCGGACCCGCGCAGCGCCGAAAAGACCCTTGGCCGCCAGAATCGACAGCAGCAGGGTTTCTCCGGCCTCCCGCAGGTCAACCTGATCAGCGAACTTGTACCTGTACGCTTGCTCAAACATGTTGTGTCCTTTCCAAATGGTCCGTGCGTTGGTTATTTATGACGTCCGTCCGCCGCCTGTCCGCCGGGCTCAGAATTCCTTGCCAAGCGGCCTGCGGCACGTGTCGCCTGTTACCTATGCCGCGTCCGCGCAAGGTGTCCGCCGGGGCTCAAATTCCTGTAAAGCCCGCCTGCTTGAAGTGTTCCCGGATCGCAGCCACGGCGTTCCGCACCTGCCGGCGAGAGATACCCAGGTCGTGGGCAATGGCCGTCTCTGTGGCATTCATCAGCCGCAGGGCGATCTGGCGATGGAGGGGCGCGATGCCCGCGAGGATGCGCTCGAAGTCGGCCGACAGATCAGCCTGCCCCTGGTCATCCTGCACCCGTCCGCCGCAGCGGCGGCGCAGGTCGGCCTCGTGGACGGCAGCGGCCAACGTGGTCCTCTTGCGGCCGTTCCCGTCCACGTGAGTTCTTTCCAGGGAGATGGCGTGGATGCCCGCGGCACGTTTGATCCGCCAGCGATCGCGCAGAATCATGGCGACGGCCGAGTCGACGATGCGGGCGACGAACGTGTTGACGCACGCGCGGGATGGGTCGAAGTGGTGGAACTGCTTGAGAACGTGCGTCGTGAGGTCCTGTTCGAGGTCTTCCTGGTCTGACCTGTTGAAGCCGAACTTGTGCGTGAGCTGGCGGGCCTTGACCCGGAGCAACTGCTTGACATAGTCCGTAGCGAGGGCTTCGTGAACGAGGTGAACAGCCATCTTCGTCTCCGTGGACCGGAGGCGGAGGAGCGGGTGTCACCGAAACGGACGTAGGGCAAAGCAAAGAGGCGCTGTGGTTTTCGCCGGTTTCCGGCGACACCCACAACGCCTCCGCTTCGCGGCCGGTTAGTTGTTTCGTGTCGTTGTTTTCTTGGGCCCTACGCCCTGCGTGCCCGGCGTGATGGGCACTTTCTGGAGAGTCGCGGACGGAAATAGCGGAGCGGAAGAAAGGGGGAATTCTTCCGCGTCCTCCACGTTGGCCAAGCGCATGAAAAAGGCGGGCTTGCGCCCGCCGAAAGAATTCACGCGGAAGAAATGCCTGGCCTTGACAGGGCCGGGGCTATGTCGGGGTCTGCGCCTCGGTCATCGCCGCCGACTGCGCGGTCTGCTTGCGGAACCTGTCCTGCGCCTGGATGAACGCCTGCAACGAGATGCCCTTGGCGGCGCAGAACTCCTTGCGGGTCGTTCCGGCCTTTCCCCGCACCTGCGCCCACTCTTCCATGAGCCGATGGTCCCTCCCAGGGGCCTGAGAAGGCGGGTGGCCGCGTTTGCGGCCAGATGGAGTATCGTTGGTGACATAGCGACTGCACTCGAGCTGGACGGCCGCCAACAGCTTGACCAGCGCCTTGGTCTGGATGCGGGCAGTGGCGACGAGGCGTTTCTCGGCGTGGGGATCGGGCAGGGCCTGCATGCAGCATTCATCCAGAGACTCGGCGGTCTGAATCAGGTCGGCCATCTCCGAGTTGATTCGAGCGGCCAGCAACGAATGCCCAACGGCGACCAGATGGGATTGGAGGGCTCGCAGCACGCATCGCTCGGCGCCCAGGCCCCACTTGTTCGCCGGCTCCGGCGTTCCGTCGGCTGCAAATGAACGCTGGGGAGTGATGCTTACCCACGCTTGTAGCCCGCCAACAATGGCGTCGATCGCCTCCTGCGAACAGAGGTCGAGCCCCTCATAACGTTTGGCGGCTTCGGTGTACCGTAACGACCACGCCGCCTCGGATTCAGCTTCGATCGGAGGATCAGGTGACGCTGAAGGTGTCCCGGTCGGCTCCCGCAGATTGAACAGTATCCGCTGAGCTCTGCGACGGATCAGATCCTGGATCAACTCGGGCGGCTGCGATTGCCGCGGGCTCGACGACGCGTGGCGCATGGAGAAACCTCTCACAAATAAAGCCAACCTATAGCTCTTCTCCGGTCGTGGGGATTGGGCCAAGAGGCGCAAGGCGGGACATGGGCGACGGCCACATCCATGCAACCGCCGCCGCGCATCTTGCCATGTCCGCCCGCGCATTCAAGAGGGCAAATCAGGACGAATTCATCCAGCGACTTCGTCCTTGTCTGCAACCGAGCTTGCCATCGGCGGTTCCATCCGTGCCGCCGATGATAAGTTTTTTTCGTCAACAGGTTT
The DNA here is from genome assembly GCA_964616985.1 of uncultured Planctomycetaceae bacterium. Taxonomy (GTDB): domain Bacteria; phylum Planctomycetota; class Phycisphaerae; order SM23-33; family SM23-33; genus CAZTVF01. The sequence continues at coordinate 2,248 of CAZTVF010000197.1, read as the reverse complement.
CAACAGAGAGGTGCCTTCGGGGACGGCCTGGGCGGCCCGCCGCAGCAGCGGGATCAGGCCGATCAGTCTGTCGCGGGGGATCTGATCGACAAGTCGATGTGCATCAAGGAATACGGTGTCTAACAACCCCGGCCAGCGCCCCATGGGTACGATGTTCGGCTCAATGCCGCGTGCAGCGCGATTCTCAGTCACGGGAAAACCTCCCGTTGGGGTCCGGTCGGCCCACTACCTGTCCCGGCCCGTTCAATCGCTCGGGCCCCGTAAGGCGGGATTACTCGGACCCAAGTATTGTACGGTATATGTTAGGTATCGCAAGTGTTTTCTAGATGCTTACTCAGATTCATGTTACTCATTGCAGTGCAATGTGTTGGACGTTCAGATGCTGGTCTGTTCTTGGAGCGATTATGTTTTCCTGTTCGGGTTATTCCCAGCGATGTCGACTACTCTCAGACCTGCCCGGACACATTCCCTCGGCATGGCATAGATAATCCAACGCACCGCCTGTTGGCGTTGCATTGGAGTGCCCATGAACGGTACCGACGCGGACAGCAATCGGCAGCCCATGATGCTCAGCGCTGCCGAAGTTGCGTCCATTCTGCGATGTTCTCCCAGGACCGTCTACCGTCTCGTTGACAGCGGCAAGATGCCTGGGCCGTGTCGGCTGGGCGGTCTGGTGCGGTGGAACGGCGACATCATCCGAACATGGATCGCCGAAGGGTGCCCGACAAGCCGCAAGGGCCCCGGCCGGTGAGGATCTTCGGGAATCAGCGAGGAATTGCCTTGAGGTGTTTCGACACGGGCGGCCCTGTGTCCAGCGTGCAGTAGGACGCAGAGGAGAACAAGAACATGGCAACGATTTACCGCAAGACGTACCCGGTTCCCATGCCCGATGGCGCGGAGATCATCACGCGCCGCGGGCAACGACTGGCCCGCTGGACTGACGGCAACGGCAACGAGAAGACCGCGCCGGTGACCGCCAAGGGCAAGAAGATCATGCACGAGGCGGATTGCTGGTACGCCCGCTACAAGGACGCCGACGGTGTCGACCGGCGTGTGTCCACCAACTGCCGCGACGAGCAGGCGGCCCGCAAGGTGCTGTCCGACCTGCTGGGCGAGGCCGAGAAGGTGCGGTCGGGTATTCTCACGCCCGAGGAAAGCAGCGCTGCGCGGCACGTCACGCGGCCGATTGCCGACCACATTGCGGACTACCTGGACTTTCTGAAGATCAAGACGCTTCGCGGCAGGAGGATTTCGGAAGAGCACCGGTATGGCGTCGAAACGCAACTCGACCGGCTGGTCGAAGAGTGCGGGCTCAAGCGACTCACGGACATCAACCGCCAGCGGGTCACCAAGTGGCTGACCAACGAGACCGACACGTCGGTAAGGGCGCCGCGTACCGTCCAGAAGTACCGGGCGACGCTGCACGCCTTCTGCAAATGGTGCACGCGTGAAGGCCGTCTGACGAGCAACCCGCTGGCTGAACTGCCTGGGGTGGAAGTCTACGAGGTGCGCCGCAAGCGCCGGCCGCTGTCGGTCGAGGAACTCACGGCCTTGCTGGATGCGGCTGAGAAGCGCCCGCTTCGGGACGCGCTGCTCGTCCGCCGCGGCGCGCGAAAGGGTCAAGAGATTGCCAACGTCGCTCCGGCCATACGGGAGCGGCTGGTGCGGCTCGGCCGCGAACGGGCGATGATATACAGGACGCTCGTCTACACCGGCCTGCGGAAGGGCGAATTGGCCAGTCTGACCGTGGCCGACCTGCATCTCGACGGTGAGCAGCCCCACGCGGAACTGGCCGCGAAGAACGCCAAGAGCGGCAAGGGCGCGAGGCTCCCGCTACGGGCCGACCTTGTCCAAGACCTTCGCGGGCATCTCGACGAAAAGCTGGCGCAATACCGCCGTCAAACGCTGAAGGAAGGGCGCACCGAGGTGCCGATGGCCCTGCCAGGCAGCATGAAGCTCTTCCGCGTTCCGGACGACCTGGTGCGAATCTTCGACCGCGATCTGGTGGTGGCCGGGCTCGCGCGTGAAGTCGTGGACCCCAAGACCGGCAAGAGGTGGATCGACAAGACCGACGCCGACGGCCGAACCTTCGACGTTCACTGCCTACGCCACACCTTCGCCACGATGCTGAGCAAGTCGGGCGTCGTTCCACGGATGGCCCAAGAGCTCATGCGCCATAGCGACATCCGCCTGACGATGAACGTCTACACGCACCTGGGGCTCCACGACACTGCTGGCGCCGTCGAAT
>CAZTVF010000196.1:0-5630 GCA_964616985.1 uncultured Planctomycetaceae bacterium | reverse complement strand
TGAGCTCCGCCATGCGTTGCACTTCTCGAATGGCGTCGGGCTGCCAGATCCGCCCGTCCCAGACGTACCACTTGCCCCGCGATTCGCACCAGTGGACGTCCGGGCCGTAGAGTTGCACGAAGCGATCGGCGTTGCCGTAGAGGTCGTTGAGGAATTGGCCGACCGGGAGGTCCGGCGCGACGTCCAACTGCCGATCGCCTGGGGGCTGGTGCTGTTCTGCGGCTTCGGCCAGCGCCAGGAGTTCTTCTGCCGTTCCGCCGGCGGAAAGCCAGTCGGTGACATCCTTGCCGTCGCCGGGCAATTCCAGCACCTTCAGCTCGGCGGCCTTGCCGTAGAGCCGACCGGCAACATCCCGGGCGTGGCTGCGGCCGACCTCGTCCTTATCCGGCAAGATCGCCACGCGTCGACCGTGCAGGGCGCTGTCGTCGGAGAGTTTTGACCACTTGCCGGCGCCCATGGGGTTGGTGGTCGCCACCAGGCCCGCGGCCAGGAGATTGTCGACGTCCTTTTCGCCCTCAACGATGAAGACCCACTGTGCGGGGTCGGCCTTCAATAGCTGCGGCAGGCGATAAAGCACCCGGGGCGAGCCGTTGATCTTCCAGGTCCATCCGCCGCTGCCATCGGGCCGGCGCTGTCGAAAATCCTTAGGCTCGAAGCGGACGCACTGGAACAGCAGATTGCCGTCGGCGTCGTGATAGTCGTAGGTGGCGACGATCCGCTCGGGCTTGTCCTGCTGCGACTTCGGCGGGAACAGGGCCCGCATGGGCAGGTCCAACGCGCTGCACACCTGCATGGACGAGCAGCCCGCCTGGCACTTGATCAGCGCGCGACCATCGTCGCCGCGCCCAATGCACAGGCTGGCGTGCTGGTCTTCGTGCGCGGGACAACGGGCCTGCCACTGTGTGCGGCTGGTCTGCTTGACCGTCCCAAGCCTATCCAAGATGTCCTGAACGGGATCCTGAAGCATGTTACCCCCGGCTCACTGAGGCCGAATTGTCCTCGCAGACGCTGTTGGCGTCGGATTCCTCGCCGTAGTCGTCCTCCAGGGGCATCTCGCGGTAGGGCCGGGCCCGACGCCCGCGGCCTCTGCCGGTCTGCGGATTGCCGCCGACGCAGACGCGGCAGTACATCCCGTGGGTATCGCGCCCGCAGCCCAGGCAGCATCGGAGTTCACTCTTTCGTGGCATCGCCGATTCCTTTCACAACGTCATCGATGGAGCGGGCCAGCACGTAGATGCCGCCGCGCTTGTGGATCTCAGCTTCGATCGCTTTTTGAAGATCGCTCTGCCGGCCGCCGGGCGCCTTGCACTCGATGCCGATGAACCTGCCGCCGGGCAAGAGCCCCGTGATGTCAGGCCAGCCGGCGGGCACGGTGTCGGCGCCGAACGACCCGGCGCGATAGGCCGCCCCGGCGTCGGTGACCGCCACCAGCGCCCCGGTCAGCCGCAGATAGGCCAGAATCGCCCTCTGCACGGCCCGCTCAGGCTTGCCGCGGTTGCGGCGGGGGGCGAATACTTCGCTCTCTCGCAAGCTCATGGATTGGCCTCCTCGCCGCCGGCGTACTGCCAGCCCGCCTGCCAGGACGCGTGGTCCTCGGTGCCGGCCTTGTGCGGGTTGCCCGGCGAACGTGATCGCTGGGCCTGGCAGCCGAGATAGAAGGCGTGGAAGCGACGGCCCTCGCGGGCGGCCCGTCGTTTATCGAGCATGCGTTTGCTGCGGGGATTCATGATCATTCCCCATCTCCCTTCTGTGGCAGCCAGGTGATGCGGCCGTGACGCTGTACCTGCTCGGCGTAGATCGCCACACGCCGGTCGACCTCAGGCTGATCCTGAGGCGCTCGAAAGGTCCCGTCCGATTCAGAGGGGCGGCGGAGCGTTCCCAGCCGGCATGCCCGCGTCGATCGTGTCGCGTCGGTGTCCATTCACGGATCCTGTCTTACGAAGCCACCGGTAAACCGACCGGGCGGGGCGGGCATACATACCCGCCCCAAACCCGGACGGCGGAGACAGCCGCTGCTTTGAATTGGCGGGGGCAGGAATCGAACCTGCCAGGGTCCAAGGTGGTGACCGTGACGCACCTCTCCCGCCAACCGGTTTGATTAAGAAGGAATGACCTTGCCCGGCCCCTCGGCGAGCATGACGCCCCAGTCGGCGGGCGTGAGCTGCTGGGGCTGCTTGCCGGGGAAGAGATCCGCCAGGATGGCAAACCACTGCTTTTCCATGTCCTCGTCGGTGCCGCCGGGCCTGGAGGTGTACTCCCGCGTGAACTCCGCCCATGCCAGCTCCATCGTGGACGTGGCCGCGGTCGGCGCCGTCGCGGCCGGGGCGGACTTGGGCGCCGCGGCAGTCTTGGGCGGCGTGGGCCTGCCTGCGGGCCTGGGCGCTGGGGCGGGACTGCCGCCGGCGACGGCGCGGAACTTGGGCCCCAGGCGGTTGGCGACGGCCTTACGCATCGAGTCGTCCGCCTTGGGCACACCGCCGCCCTTGGATCCGTAGGGGTTGAGGAACGCGACCTTCAGGGTCTTCTGGCCGTTGTACTCATCCAGGGCCAGCTTCACCTGAACGGGTTGCTGCGAGAGAGCAGCGGCGTTGTCCTGGAGCCAGAACGGATCGCACCCGTCCCAGCCCATCGCCGCCTTGATCGCCTCGATGGTGGTGGTGTTCAGCGTGTGGTCGCGCTTCTCCAGGACGTGGTAGCCGGAGATCTCGAAGTTCTCCCCGGAGCAATCGAAGCACTCCCCGCCGGAGATTTCCTCGAAGAGGCGGTACTTGATCACCGCCTGCAGCAGCTTGTTCTCCCGGGTCTCGCCCAGGCCGATCTCGATGGGGTACGCGCTAAAGAGTCCTTCTCTGTTGGGCATCATGTGCTGTTCTCCTTGGTCTAGGGTTTGATGATCTTGGTCCAGATGGACGGGTCGTTCTTGGTCACCGGCATGACGGTGTCGACGGTCCTGCTCTTGGCCATGCAGTGCGGGAGTTCGCAGGGATAGAGCGTCCTGGTGCCGCTGCCCTGGCCCTTGCCGCTTTCGACGCTGACGTCATAGCCCAGGAAGATCACGTGGTCGGCCCACTCACGGACCTTCAGGCGGATGGAGTTCTTGCCGCTGGCCGGCGACTGCAGCCGAGGCTCGTAGCGGAGCCAGTCCTCGCCGTGGGGATTCGGGACCGTGGCCGTGCAGTCGTGGGCGATCAGAATGATGTTGCGGCCGGCGCGGACGTGGGCGTCCAGGTCCGCCAGGAGGCTCAGGAACTCGTCATAGACGTGGCTGAGGCCCTTGCCCCAGCCGTAATCCTCCAGACGTTCGATGAGGACTTCCTTCTTCTCGTGCTTGACGTTCTTGATCACCCAGGCCGCGCAGAGTTCCTCGGCCTTGGTGACGCTGTCGATGATGACGGTCTTGATCTCGTCCCATCCGTCCATGTGGAGGGTGTCGCGGATCTCCTGCCACGTGCGGACCACGACGCGATTGACCTGGTCGTTGTTGGGCAGCTGCGGCCGCAGCACCGGCAGCGACTCATCGAGGTCGAACATCGCCACCGGGCCCGGCGCCAGGCAGGAGAGTGTGCTCTTGCCGATGCCGCCGGGTCCGTACAGGACGATCCGATGGCCCTGGGGCCCGGCGCCGCCAAAGGCCACCTTCTTGCGGGGCGCTGGGGTCAGACGGTTGGCCCCGGCCGGCGCCTGCGGCATGGGGCGTGGTTCAGTGGAAGTAACCATGTGCGTGTCTCCTGTAAAAAGGGGTTCAATAACTCTTGCTCTTGCCGTTGGTGACGATGACGAGGTCGGGCACAGGGGCCTCGTGGTGGTAGCTCAGCGCGGTCGTCGAGCCCGCCTGCCAGGCATTCCACGCGTGGATGCACTTCACGTAGACTGCCCGGCTGTCCCACTTGCCCTTGTTGGCCGGAACGTCCAGTTCGTGGAGGAATTTCGCCAGCACCCGCGTGGGGTGGGTGGGCCTGGGGGCCGACTCCTCGAGCACCATCGTCCAGAACTCATCCGCCAAGCTCGCGCTGGCGTGATAGCTGCGATACATGCAGGCGATGACGCCGCTGCGGCCCAGGTAACGGTTGCGGGCGAACCGGCCCGCCCAGGCCAGGAACTCCGTCTCCTCGTGGATGAGCTTGGTCCGGGTGTCCTCATCGCCATGGGTGGTCGCCCCGTCGGCGTAGAAGCACTGGATGCCGTTGAGCATGCGGTTGATGTACGACGGAGCGATGCGGTCCAGTTCCTGGTGGATCGACTTGTGGACGTTGGCCTTGTCGGAGGCGGTCCGATTGCTCTTGCGGTTGTCGAAGTGGTTGAACAACGCCACCACGTCGGGATAGCTCTCGCAGCGGAAGATCCGCAGGATCACCGGCAGGTTGCGGGGGAAGCTGCCGTTGGCATTGGCCAGCATGGCCGACGAGTGGCCGCCGTTGACGCGGTACTGCTGGCCGTTCCACACGGCCACCGACCAGTCGGGGGAGTAGAACTCTCCGTCCTTGCAGAGCCTGGTCAGCCAGGCGACACGCTGTTGGCCCTGGACGGAGGCCTGATTGCGATCGCCAGGTACGTGGGGCAGCGCGCGGAACCACGCCACCAGGTCGGGGGTAAGGACGGGCATCTCGATCTTGATCTGCTTGAACATGTCTGTCTCCTGCACTTGCGAAGGGGTCAAAGGACGATCTTCATGATCTCCGCGACACACGCGCGGACATGAATCGGGGATATCTCCAGGCCGGGTTTGTCCGTGAGGCGGTCCAACTCGGTAACGAGCTCGACCAGTTGGATGATCTGCTTGGAGGTGAGCTTCTTCTTGGCGGCGGTCTGGGGGGACGCAGCACGGCGCTGGCGGCGGATTTCGCGGGCGGCCTCGGCAATGGCCTTGGAACCGTCGGCGACAATGTCATCCTGCTTCTTCTTGGGAAGCGCCGCCACCTCCGCCGCGGCCGAGACCGACACCTGCCCACCCATCACGGCCTGCTGCAGCGACTCGGTACCATCGGAGATGACCTTCTCGGCGGCATGAACCAGGCCAGAGGACACGTTCATTGCGGCGGCGGCCTGCTCGCGAGCCCTTCCGGCATTCACTTGTGTCAAATCTGACACAAGTGTTTCGTCCTTCGGCCTGCCGGGGGCCGTGCCGCCGTGTTGCTTCTGGCGGTCCTTGGCGGCATGGGCGAACACATCCTTGAGCCGAGCCGCCAGCATGGCCCGCTGCGACTCATCGAGATTCCGCCGGCCCAACTGGTTCTTGATGATCCAGGCCTTGGCGTCGTCGCGAGACTCCAGGACGATCTCGTGAACCTCGCATTCGATGTCGTGCTTGAGGCAGATCGCATGGCGGTTGTGACCGTCCAGCAGGATGTTGTGCTTGAACCAGACCACCAGCGGACTGATGCACCCGTCGGCGATCAGGCTGGCTTCCAGGCCCTTACGCTCCTCCGGGGTCAACGCTGGGATGAGTTTCTGGAATTCAGGGTCAATGACGATCTCGGACGGTTCCATGGGTCAGTCTCCTTCGATGGCCAGTTCGGGGTGGGGGTCAGCGAGAATCTGATAGCCCGCCGGCGGATTGGCGGGGTCGATGCGGACGCCGCTGAGACAGATGTCCGCGAACTCGCAGTATCCGCACGTCATGCGGCCGACGC
>CAZTVF010000195.1:0-5698 GCA_964616985.1 uncultured Planctomycetaceae bacterium | reverse complement strand
GCTGCACCTGCTGCGTGATGATGAACAACACCCCGATGTGCTGCGGCTGCTGCGAATAGCCTTTCAGCAGGCTCAGAGTCGACACACCCGCCCGCGGCGCTCATGGCGCCTGGGCGGGTTCTATTTGGGGCTGCGAAGATGGCCCTTCCCGGCGTCTGATCGTCAGCTGATGAGCGGCAACGCTAGATTCCCGGGGCTCGAACGCAGTGACTACCGATCGTGAGATTGACCTTGCCCCTCGCCAACCGAGAAGAACCGCGTACGGCCAAGCTGTCCCAGGTCAACGTGAGGAAGTTCTTCCACGCAGCCTTACACCGCTTGTCGGGACCGTCCAGCGGGCCGTGGTCAAGCATGATCCGCCAGCGTCACCACACTGATGATGTCACGTGATCTCGAACGCTTGCACACGGGCCAGCGGGGCCCCCCAGGTGGAGAGAGGCGTGAACCGTATGGCAGTGGCGGTGACACTCAGAGCAATACGTACGAGGCGCTGATAGTTCTGTTCTGTCTCGAACGACGTTCGCCAGTTTCCAGATTCGTCGAGCGTCTCCAGCCGGAACCCTTTGACCAGCGTTTGCGGCGGACTGGCCAATCGTTGATTCAACGGATAGGCGTGGGGCATGCCCAGTCCGTTGGCGTGAAGATCACTGTCAAATACCAGCCGAACGTCGGCAATTGGCGTCGCACGCCCCCAATCGTATACCACCCAACCACCGGGGGCACAGGTCCATCCGTTGTCGTCTGCCCCGACCGGTCGGTCGATTCCGTTGCGTAACGATTCGGGATTGCCCGCGGAAGCAGACAGGTTCGCGGCCCGCGTGAGCTCGCTCGCCTCGCGTACCCGTCCGGGCAGGTAGCAATCGTCCTCCATCAGGGCACGCTGGAGTTCGGATCTGTGCCGCTGGTAGACCCCGCGCGGTGTGACGGCCTCACGTGTGGCAATCGCGGCGGCGGTGCCGACGGCCTGCCCCAGCGTCGCACAGGTCGACATGACCCGCGTCGAACTCAGCGCGGCGTGGGTGGTGCTGATGTTGCGGCCCGCGCAATACAGGTTCTCGACAGTGCGTGAGTACAGGCAACGATATGGGATCCCGTAGGGCGAGGTGGTGAACTCCGCCTGGCGGCTCAGACGTCCTTGGCCGACGCCGAAGCTCGTGACGTCCTTGTCGCGACTGGGGATCAGACCCCGGTATTGCAGGCCGGTGCTCCAGAAGCTCTTGATCTCGCTCACGTCGGCGTCGGCGATGCCGTATCGCCCGAAGGCACCGAGCCCTTGCGCATCATCTTCTTGGCCGTTTTCCTTCCACAGCATCTGGTCGCAGCTCGTGTAGAAGCCAACGCCATCCCTCTTGACCCCGCTGCCGTCGAGGCGGTCCTTGGCCTGCGGGTCGTACCACATGCCAAAGCGGTAGGCGCCCTGCAGGTCGCCTTTGCTGGAGGGCAATCGGGGCAGAAAGCCTGTCTCGTAGATGCTGAAGGTGTTGGCCTTGCCATGGAAGGTGGTGTTGAAGCCCGTCTCCCGCACATCGGCATCCGCGTCGGCCACGGCGGCCGAGACATACCACCACTCGACGGGTTCGACGTGAGCGACGACCCCCAGGCCCGGATCGGGAAATGGGATCGTGGGGTTGTTGACCAGCGACCCATTGAGGAACTGGCTGGTCTCGTCGTTGGCGAAGGAACTGCCGTCGAAGGATCCCGGGCAGCCGCGGCACTCGAAGCAGCCGGTCAGGTCGATTTTGCCCACACGCAAGAAGGCTTTGTCATTCAGGAAGCTCTGCTCATAGTACAACTGCCACAGGTCGATGGGCCGATCGCCCACGGGCACGCTGTTGACGCCAAACAGGCTACCTACGGAGGGCTCGTCGATGCCGTCCGACCATCCACCTCGCGCCAGGGCATACACCCGGCCGCCGGGCAGATGGATGAGCTTCTCCAGGTCGGCTTCAACCTCCAGGTCGTACCTGCCCGAGTACCGCCCGGCACGTCGACGCGTACTCTGTCCGCCACGAGCGTTCTGCTGGTACACCTGCGTAAGGCCCAGGTTCACCGATAGGCCCTGCTCCCGAAGCTTCTCGGCAAAGCCGAACCAACCTCCGGTGAGGGTGTCCTCATCCGCCTTTGGGCCGCATTCGCGCGGGGCATTTGGCTCAACCGGCGTACGGCCCGACGCCGCCTGCGCAGCAGGCGGTGACGCAGACTGGGTTGTTACCTGAGCCAGCGAAACTCCGTAGGCAAGGCCGACCGCAAGGGCGACGGCCACAGTAATACGAGTTGTCATTGGGACGGTTCCTTCCTGCGGCAGTATTACGAGTTTGAGAATCGTAATACCGCCCGCCTATAATCGTCAAGCAGAAACTCTGATCTCCATAAAATCTGTCCACGAGAGTGATGGCGAGTCAGTTCTACGTCTGTTGCGTGGTGTGGGAGATCACTTCTCAATCCCGTCGCGGGCCATCACGCCCTGGTGGTAGTAGTGTTTGACCTCTTTCATCTCCGTTACGAGGTCGGCGTGCTCGATCAGTTCGGCCGGCGCGTTTCGACCTGTAATGACGATCTCGACGCCGTGGTCTGACGCGGCGATCAAGGCCAGGATGTCCTCGACGCGGAGCAAGCCGCACTGCATCGCCGCGCAGGCCTCGTCCAGGACGACCACTCCGTAGCCGCCCGACCGAACGGCCTCCTGGATGGCCGCAAGCCCCTCATGAGCGGCGGTGACGTCGGCGTCCGTGGCGTCTTCGCGGATGAAGCGGCCCCGGCCGAACTGTCGGACCGTGACGAGATCCGCATATCGTTCCAGGGCCGCAAGCTCGCTGTAACGGCCGCCCTTGATGAACTGCGCGAAATACACCTTCATCCCCGCCCCGGCTGCTCGCAGGGCCAGTCCCAAGGCGGCCGTCGTCTTGCCCTTGCCGTTGCCCGTGTAGACCTGGACGTACGCACGCTCCTTCGTTGCCGCTTCCATGGGCATGTGGGCTTCTCCTTAATCGCGATGGTTCAACCGTTGGCAGAATGACAATAGTTCCGACTGCGTCCTTGGCCAGGCGACCGGCTCCACAGTGCTGGCCCATTGCTGAAGGCCAAGAGCCACATCCAGTGCCCAGGGCATCCGCAGGTGACACTGGGCAAGCAGGTCCCTGTCCCGCAGGACTTCACGTGGGGCGCCCTGACGGGCCACGCTTCCCTGTCGAAGCAGCGCCACTTCATCCGCCCACGCGTAGGCTAGGTCGATGTCATGCGTGGCCAGGACCAGCGTCGTCCCCGTCCGGTGCAGCCGGCCGATGGTCTGGAGCAGTTGCTCTGTCGCGTGGTAGTCCAGGCCGGCTGTTGGTTCGTCGAGAATCATGACGCTCGGCCGCATCGCCAGCACGCCGGCAATGGCGGCAAGCTTCTTCTGGCCAAAGCTCAGCATGTGCGTGGGCCGCTGGGCCAGGTCGGCGATCTCCAGTGCCTCCAGGGATTCCTGCACTCGATGGCGGACTTCATCCTTCGGCAAGCCCAGGTTAATCGGACCGAAAGAGACATCCTGCCCCACAGTGGCGGCGAACAACTGATCGTCCGGGTCTTGGAACACCAACCCCACTTTTTGTCGCCAGGCCAGCAATCCCTTGCGGCCGTAGTCAGCAGGGACTCCATTGACCTCGATCCGGCCGGCTTGGGGTTTGAGCGTTCCGTTGAGGTGCAGAAGCAGCGTGGTCTTTCCGACCCCATTGGCCCCCAGCAACGCCAGCCGTTGGCCTTTCCGGACGGAAAGACTGAGATCGCGCAGGGCCTGCTGGCCTCCAGGATATGCAAAGGCCAAGTTGACAGCTTGTAGAGCTATTTCAGGCACGGGAAGATACTCACAAGAAACACCGACACCACGACCAGCGAAGCTTGCGACGCCAGGATAAGCACGACGGCCCTCAAGCTCAGGGGCCGGTCTTCCGTCAGCACGTTCAGGTCGCCCTGGTATCCCCTGGCGGCCAGGCCTGTCTCCAATCGGCTCGCCCGGTTCATGATCCGCCCAAACAAGGACGCGGCGAGCATCCCCGTGGACCGGCAGGATTGGCGAAAACCGCAATAGCCCAGCCGCGACGCCTGCGCGATCCGCACTCTCTGGAAGACGTCGCTCAACAGCCACAACATGCGATAGATCACCAGCATCAGCTCGATGATCGCGCCGGGCACCCTCAGCCGCCGGAGTTGCGAAACGAGCGTCGCCAGCGGCGTCGTCATCGCCAGAAAGAGCAGGCAGGACACCGCCGCCCACGCCCGCAGCAGCACATGAATGGCTGTGTCGGCGCCCTGGGGAGAGAAGCTCAGTCCCAGCCCATCGGTTCCCCAACTCGCGCTGATTGCCAGCGGCAGGGCGCCGATCAGGGCAAACGCCATCGCCAGCGCCAGGAACCGGGAATATGTCCTGGCGGAAACCTGGGCTCCCGCCAGGGCCAGCAGAACCATGCAGGCGAGGATGATCGGCCCAGCCGCCAGGGGCGGCAACAGCAGGCTCAACAGGAGCGTGCCGCCCGCCAGCAGCAGCTTCTGGAGCGGGTGCTGATGGCTCCATCGATTGGTGTGGGCGCAGACGTCAATCGGATGCATGCGCTTCCGCCTGGGTGGCCTTGCGGGCCTGCCCGCGTTTGAGTCCGAAGTAGTAGCAGACGACGCCGGCTCCGATGGCTGCCTGGAGGGCAAACAGAAGGCTCTCAATCTCGCCGCTGGGCGGCTCCCAGACGCTGCTGAACCAGGGCTTGTAGTCCGGCTGGATCTGCGTGATCACTGCCTCGGCCTGGTCATCGGAGCCCGTGAAGCGTTCTTCATCGCCGCTCTTTGACACCACCATCAGCGGCACAACGGCCAGCAGAACGACGGCCAACAGAATCATGAGGTTGATCCACTTGCGATTCATCAGTTTGCCTCCTTCGGCAGCACGGCCAACTCGACCAACTCGCTGCGGCTGTAGCTCGTCAGCATGTTCATCACGAACACCGTCAGCAGTCCTTCGCTGACCGCCAGTGGAACCTGGGTGAGGGCGAACACGCCCATGAACTTTGCCGCCGAGCCGAGGAACCCGCTGGCAGGATCGGGAAATGCCATGGCCAGCTGGATGGATGTCGTGATGTAGGTGGCCAGGTCGCTCAGGGCGGCGGCCAGGAACACCGACAGCCACACGGGCATGCCCAGGCGGCAGCCAAGCCGATACAGCGAGTAGGCCACGTAGGAGCCCACGATGGCCATCGAGAACACGTTGGCCCCAAGCGTCGTCAGCCCGCCGTGGGCCAAAAGGATCGCCTGGAAGAGAAGCACAATTGTGCCCAGTACCGTCATTGCCAGCGGGCCAAAGAGCGTCGCCCCCAGTCCGATCCCAGTGGGATGCGAGCAACTCCCCGTCACCGACGGCAGTTTGAGGGCCGAGAGGACGAAGGAGTACGCGCCCGCCGCCCCCAGCAGCAGCTTGGTCTGCGGATGGGTTTTCATCGTCCGCTGGATCCGACGAATCCCCAAGGCCACAAACGGCGCCGAGACGACACCCCATCCGATCGCGTGCGATACCGGCAGATAGCCTTCCATGATGTGCATAGCGTTTCCTTTCTAAGATGGCCCAATCCGGTCAGCGGGACTTGGGTTCCTGACCGTGTTCGATGCCAGGAATCCAAACCTCGCAACAATCGCGAGATCATCCTGGGCGTGGGGGAATTGCGAGGCGCGATGCGGG
>CAZTVF010000194.1:0-5857 GCA_964616985.1 uncultured Planctomycetaceae bacterium | reverse complement strand
TCCAATGTCACTTGTTATTTATGCATCTCAGATTTGAATCTGCGATTGCGGATTGTGGATTGCGGATTGCGGATTGAAGAGGGTGAACCCCCTTGGCGCCCGGAGGCTTTTGGTTGAAATGCGGCGGGCCCTCTGCTATTCTTCCTCGACTCCCATGCCCTGATTTTCGAGCACCGACATGGGAACGGAGGGCCAGCGGCTTCGCTCGCCGCGCCCGCCGGCGCTCGCGGAAAGGGACGATGATCACCGAACCCAATGCAAGAGACCGCCTGGCGGGGCGGACGCTGTGGATCCCGCGCATGACCCACGTGGGCGCGCGGATGATGGCGGCCGTCTTCCGCTCCACCGGCATCGACGCCGCCGTCACGCCCCCCTCGGACGAGAAAACCCTCGAGTATGGCGGCCTGTACACCTCCGGCGAGGAGTGCTACCCCGAGAAAGTCACCATGGGCGACTTCCTCCGGATCGTTCACTCGCCGAGCTTCCGGCCGGACAACACGGCCTTCTTCATGCCCACGGCCGAGGGCCCATGCCGCTTCGGGCAGTACGCCCCGTACCTGCGGCAGGTGCTTGACGAGATGGGGCACCGCGACGTGCCGGTGATCTCGCCGACGAGCAAGAACAGCTACGACGGCCTGGGCGACCACGCCCCGGACATGATGCGCAACCTGTGGCGCGGGCTCGTGGCGGGCGACATCCTTCGCAAGATGCTGCTCAAGACGCGCCCCTACGAGACGGTCAAGGGCGAGGCCGACAAGGCCTTCGACCAGAGCGTGCGACTGGTGGAGAAGGTGCTGGAGCAGAGCGACCTCAAGACCGCCGACCGTCTGACCGCGCTGGCCGAGGCGCTGGCCAAGGGGCGCGACATCTTCCACGCCGTGCCCGCGCAATACGTCAAGACGCGGCCGCTCATCGGGGTGGTCGGCGAGATCTTCTGCCGCCTCAACACGTTCAGCAATTATGACGCCATCCGCAAGATTGAGGCTCACGGCGCGGAGGCCTGGCTGTCTGATGTTACCGAATGGGTGTGGTACACCAACTGGTCGCAGAAGAGCCTCCTGAAACGGGACGGCAAGACGTTCTCGTTCGCCATGCTCGGCGCGGTCCTCAAGAACGCCGTGCAGAAACGCGACGAGCACCGCCTGCTGGCCGCCTTCGAGGACGACTTCGTCGGGTACGAAGAACCGCACGACATCTATGAGGAAGTGCTCAAGCCCGGCTGGCCCTACCTGCCGGCCGACGGAGCGCTGGGCGAGATGGCCTTGTCCGTGGGCAAGAGCGTCTACCTCTACGACAAGGGCGCCGACGGCATCATCGACATCAGCCCCTTCTCGTGCATGAACGGCATCGTGTCGGAGGCGGTCTACCACAGCCTGGCCGCCGACCACGACGGCATGCCGATCCGGAACTTCTACTTCGACGCCAGCAGTTCCAACATGGACCGCGACCTGGACATCTTCATGGAACTGGCCGAAGGCTACCGCAAACGCAAACGCCGCCCGCGGCGCTACCCGGCGATGTTCAAGGACTGACGTCCGGCGGCGGCGAGCCTGCCTCACGTCTGAATGCTACTTGAAACAACCCATTATGACGCAAGACGTTGTCATTGACTCTGACTCCCCGCCGCCCAACGCGGCGGGGCCGGCCTACCAGGGCCAGTTCCGCTCGCTGGGCGACTTCCAGCGGGGCATGCGCCGCCTCGCCCACACGTACGAGTCGCTGCCGCTGGCCACGCAGGCCACCTGCCCCCAATGCGCCAAGCTTGTGCCCGCCGTCTTCGATCGCCGCGGCCGGCAGATCGTCCTGACCTACGATTGTCCCGCCTGCGGCAAGCTTGCCGAGGCCCACCACGACACGATCTGGACGCCGCTGCAGTCGGACTACCCGGGCAGCGCGGCCGAGACGTTCTGCGGCTCGCGGATCCACCCGGTGCTGCGCCGCCTGCCGCGGACGGTGGAGACACTGTGCCCCGAGTGCGCCGCCGTCATCCTGGGCCGCTATTTTGTCCAGGGCGGCGCGGTGCACATCGAAAAGACCTGCCCCGAGCACGGCTACTTCCGCGACTGCATCAACTCCGACGCGTTGCTGTACAGCAAGGCCGCCTGGTGGACGTACGAGGAGCACGCCGGCCAGCAGTTCCCGCAGGTCAAGGGCGGCACGAACTGCCCCAGCGACTGCGGCCTGTGCAACCAGCACCTCTCCAGCCCGTGCCTGGCCCAGATCGACCTGACCAACCGCTGCAACATGCGCTGCCCCATCTGCTTCGCCAACGCCGGGGCGGTGGGGCGTGTGAGCGAGCCGGACTTCGAGCAGATCGTGCGGCAGCTGCAGGCCCTGCGCGACCTGCGGCCGATCCCGACGACGGCGATCCAGTTCACGGGCGGGGAGCCCACGATTCACCCCGACTTCCTGAAGATCGTTTCGACGGCGCGGGAGATGGGCTTCTCGCACATCCAGATCGCCACCAACGGCATCACGCTGGGCAACCTGGACTTCGCCCGCAAGTGCTACGACGCCGGGCTGCACACGCTGTACCTGCAGTTCGACGGCGTAGGCGAGGAGGCCTACCGCCACACGCGCAACTACCCGGGCATCTGGGCGAAGAAACTCGCGACCATCGAGAACTGCCGCAAGCTGGACATGAAGATATGCCTGGTGCCCACGATCCTCAAGGGCGTCAACGACGAGCAGGTGGGGAAGATCTTCGACTTCGCCGTGCAGAACATCGACGTCATCAGCGCCATCAGCTACCAGCCCGTCTCCTTCACCGGCCGCATCGACCAGGCCGAACTGGCCCGCCGCCGCTACACGCTGGGCGACCTGGCCCACGGCATCGCCAAGGCCTCGGGCGCCAGCCCGCTGCGGGACATGTTCCCGCTGAGCATCGTCACGCCGCTCTCGCAGATCCTGGAGGCCCTGACGGGCAAGCCCAAGATCCGCCCCAGCTGCCACACCGACTGCGCGTTCGGCACGTACTTCCTCGTCTCGCCCCAGGGCAAGGCGTATCCCTTCCCGCAGGTGATCAACGTCGAGGGCATGTTCGTGGAGATGAACCGCATCGCGGCCGACATCCGCCGCCGCGGCCGGGCGACGTGGCTGGATAAGATTCGCACGTTCCGCATGTTCAAGCGTCACTTCCGCCCCGAGGCGGCCCCGCCGGGCCTGACGGTTAAGCGGTTCATCCGCTCGCTGCAGGGCCTGGTGGACAAGAGCGTCGGGCGCGGCGAGGGCGAGAAGGAAACCTACAAGACGCTGCTGTGCGCGGGCATGCACTTCCAGGACCGTTACAACTACGACGTCGAACGGGCGAAGCGGTGCGTGATCCTCTACTCCACGCCCGTGGGCATCTACCCCTTCTGCACCTGGAATTGCGGGCCCCAATACCGGCAGTTCGTGTAGAAGAAGGTCGTAGGTCGTAGGCAGTAGGTCGTAGGAAGTGACCCGGCCGGTGCCGAACCGGTGCCACCCCCAAACTTGTTTGGGGGTGAGAACGACCACCGGGCCGATAGCGGTCATCGTCCGCGACGTTCAACGTTGTATATGCAGATGATGTTATGACGAACAACAATCAGAAGACCTCCGACCAGAGCTACACAGCCGCCGGCGACCACACGACGGCGGCGGCGATGGGCAAGCAGTACGATCACGACTTCCCCGCCTCGGCCGACCCCGACAAGTCCTGCCGGCGCACGGGCGACGGCACGATCTCCAGCGGCGAGTACGCCGCCACGCCGCCGACGGCCGACGGCTCGACGCCCGCGCCGCTGCAGCTGGAGTTTCATCACCCGCTGGAGCAGTGGCTGCGCCGCAAGCCCTTCCGCTGGCTGCTGGGCAAGCTGGGTCGCGACGACGGGCACGGTGTGACCGCCATCGAGAAGATCGTCGCCAGCTACCGCAACCCGTCGGCCCCGCTGTGGCAGCGGGTGAAGTACTGGGCGATCCACAAATTCATCGACCGCATGCGCGGCAGCGTGCCCGTGGACGTCTTCCGCCAGAAGCTTGCCGATCACAAGCCGACGCTGCGCGGCGTGGTCATCGTCGCGCGGTCGATCGCCGAGTTCGGCCTGACCGTGCCGCAGAAATTCGCCGCGCCGCTGTTCGCGGTGTGGAACTTCACCAACCGCTGCAATCTCGCCTGCAAGCACTGCTACCAGGACTCCGAGCATGCGGCGCTGGCCGGCGAACTGACGCTCGAAGAGAAGCTCAACCTCGTCGACCAGATGGGCCGCATGTACATGCCGATGCTCGCGCTGTCGGGCGGGGAGCCCACGATCTCCAAGGACCTGCTGCCCGTGATCGAGCGGGCCAAGACGTACGGCATGCACACCACCATTGCCACCAACGGCACGACGATGACGCCGGAGTTCGCCGCGCGCCTCACCGCCGCCGGCCTGCGGTACGTGGAGATATCGCTGGACTCCGTCCACGCCGACCGCCACGACGCCTTCCGCGGCTCGCCCGGCATGTGGGCCCGCTCGGTGGCAGGGGCCCGGGCCGTCGTCGCCACGCCCGGCCTGCGGCTGGGCATCGCCATGTGCGTGCACCAGGGCAACGTCCACGAAGTGCCCGACATGCTCAAGTTCGCCGAGGACCTGGGCGCCGGCTGCTTCGCCCACTTCAACTTCATCCCCGTCGGACGCGGGCTCAAGATGGTCAACGGCGACATCACCCCGCGCCAGCGCGAACAGCTGCTGGCCGTGCTGAACGAGCGCATGCAGAAGGGGGGCATGGGCGTCATATCGACCGCGCCGCAGCTGGGGCGCGTGTGCCTGGCCGGGGCGGCCCTGGATGGCGGGCGCGTGACGTGCTCGCACGCCGGGGCCGGCAGCGGCGTCAAGGCCCGCGTGGTGGCGAAGTATCTCGGCGGCTGCGGCGCCGGCCGCACCTACGTCTGCATCGAACCCAACGGCAACGTTACGCCCTGCGTATACTTGCCTCACCGCGTGATGGGCAACGTTCGCCAGGCGCCGCTGATGGACATCTTCCGCTCCAGCGTGTTCTGGGACATCCTCAACGACCGCACGCGTCGGCTGCACCACTGCGAGGTGTGCGCGTTCAAGAACTACTGCGGCGGCTGCCGTGCGCGTTCGGACGCGTACTTCGGGCAGCTGCACGCGGGCGACCCCGGCTGCATCTTCAACGACAAGCATTGGCAGGGCCTGGTCGACGAGGGCATCGCCGTCGTCGGGGACGGGGCCGGACCGGCCGCCGACTTCAAGCTCTCCGCCACCCGCCACGGCCCGGCGTAGACGGCGATCCTGTCGCCAGCCAGTCTATGCACGGGTGGCGGCCTTCCAAGGCCGCCGCCCTGTTGTACGGCTTCTGGGCGTCTTGCCGTTCGGCGCTGCAGAGCCCCTAATTAGTGCTCTGCCTCTCGTGATCTGATGGGTGCCATGCCGAAGCGTCGCGCTGTTTGCGACGCGCCAGCATGCCCGCCCGAGCATGCCGGCGCGAGTACGCTTCGGCATGGCACCCATCAGTTTAGATGCGACAGAAGCCCCAGGACTTCACCCAGATCTGACAGCGCCGAACGGCAAGCCGCGGCCACACGAACTCACATCTTCCATTGATGAACTACTGTCTCGGCTTGCAGATCTCTTCCCACCACTTCGCCGCCAGCTGCACGCCCGCGCGGGCGTCGGGGGCGTAGCCGTCGGCGGCAATCGCCCGCCAGATATCCGGCACGATCGCCATCGCCTGCCCGCCGACCATCACCCGCAGGTCGGGCCTGCTGCACTGATGTCGCACCTTGGCGATCGTCTGGCAGGCGATGTCGATGTTGAACGGCATCGTCACCGAGATCGTGTAAAGGGCGGAGCAAAACCGTGGCGCGGGGCGGGCGGGGCGATTTCGTAGC
>CAZTVF010000193.1:0-5887 GCA_964616985.1 uncultured Planctomycetaceae bacterium | reverse complement strand
GGCAGGCCGACGACGCCACGCTCAACAACATGCGTCAGCAGCACGAGCGGCTCTCCCGCCGTCTCGCCGAGCAGCGCGCCATCCTCGCCGCCGACGAAGCCGGTGAGGATTGGCCGGAGCCCGAAGAAGAGCCCGCCTTCGGCGGGAATGTCCAATTGACCAATGTCCAATGACCAAGCCCCGCCTGCGGCGGGAATGACCAAGGTCCAATGACCAATGACTAATGGGCCGAGGCTCAAGGAACGATGCTGAAACTGGCCAACTCGGTGCCACCCCCAAACTTGTTTGGGGGTGAGAACAGCCACCGAGCCCCGGTGCGTCAAAGCCTGCGGCGGGAATGCCAAGGCCCAATGTCCAATGACCAATGCCGAGGCTCAGGGAACAATGCTGAAACTGGCCAACTCGGTGCCACCCCCAAACTCGTTTGGGGGTGAGAACACCCACCGAGCCACGGTACGTCAAAGCCTGCGCGGGAATGATGGTAGCCAATGACCAATGAAGGCTGAAACCAAGACGTGACCATGCCCCGTCTGTGCCCGAACCGTTTCCAGCCTGAAAGGCTGGCATCCTATAGCCCAGGGCGAGCGCAGCGACGCCCTGGGTACCTGATATAGAGACTCGACAAGCTCTGTAAGAGCGCAATAGGAGACCGCGGACGAAGACAAGCCGTGGCCATTGCGATCGCGTACTGTTCTCGTCCTTTGAGAACAGTGCATGTCGTCATATGCGTCCGTGCCGAAGGCGGCAACACGGCCCGCGGGAGATTGCTGGTCCGCGGAACGGTAGGGCAAACGCTTGCCTGCTGGCCGGGTTCGTTTTGCCAGACCCGAGACGTGGGTCAAATCCACGCATGTGTATTGCGCCCTTGCAGGGCTTGGGGATGCCGCATTCCGGAACCCGGGGCTGCGCCCCGGGCTCCAGGATGCCAGCCCGTTGGGCTGAGGAAATGCGGGGCGGCGACAGTGACGTCACCGGCGCCGGGTTCGATTTGCTGCCGGGTTCGATTTGCAGAGGGGACGCGCATGACCTCGGTGCCGCGTTCGCACCCCCAAACAAGTTTGGGGGTGGCACCGAGTTGGCTCATTTCAGCGTTGTTCCTTGAGCCTCGGCCATTGGTCATTTGTCATTGGTCCTTGGTCATTCCCGCCGCAGGCGGGCTGGGGGTGGCACCGACTTGGCTAGATTCAGGCGTGTGGTTCGTCCTTGCTCATCCTTGGTCATTAGTCATTGGACCTTGGTCATTCCCGCCGAAGGCGGGCCGGGTGGCACCGAGTTGGCTCATTTCGGCATTGTTCCTTGAGCCTCGGCATTGGTCATTTGTCATTGGGCCTTGGTCATTCCCGCCGCAGGCGGGCCTTGGCCATTCCCGCCGCAGGCGGGCAGGCGGGCAGGGAAGTTTAAGTGACGATGGGTATGGGCAGGCGGCGGTGCGAAGGGTAGAGTAGGAAGGAAGCGAAGAGGATATATGGAACCGCAGAAAAACCCATGGGACCCGAGACGGCCGGATGCGCAGGGCGGGCGGACCAACCCGCCGGGCAAGCCGGGCGATGATGAACAGGCCGGCGATCAGCATCCCGGCGGGCGCTCGCATAACAAGCCTCCACACGGCAAGGCGCCCCATGGCAAGCGGCAGGCCAAGGGCCCGCCGGGCACCCCCCCGCATGGCAAGGCGCCCCACGGCAAGGGGCCACATGCCAAGGGGACGCCCGGCCAGGGCAAGTTCCACAAGCAGGCCGGCGGGCCGCAGGCGGGCGGCGCCCCGCCCACCGACTGGGGTGACGTGGCCGAGTGGTACGACCAACTCGTCGGCGAGGAAGGCAGCGAGTACCAGCGACACGTCGTGCTGCCGGGCATCCTGCGGATGCTGGCGATGCAGGCCGGCGAGCGGGCCCTCGACGTCGGCTGCGGCCAGGGCGTGCTGTGCCGCATCCTCCACCGTCTGGGCGTGCAGGTCACCGGCATCGACGCGGCGGCTGAGCTGATCCACATCGCGCGGGAGCGGAGCGAGCCGGCCATCCAGTACCTCAAGGCCGACGCCCGCGAGCTGGACATCCTGCCGGCGGCGCGGTTCGACGCCGCCGCCTGCATGCTGGCCATCCAGAACATCCACCCGCTGGCGCCCGTGTTCCGCGGCGTGTCGCGGTGCCTGCGGCCGCTGGGGCGGCTGGTGATCGTGATGATGCATCCGTGCTTCCGCGCGCCCAAGGCCACGTCGTGGGGCTGGGACGACAAGGCCCACGTGCAGTACCGGCGCGTGGAGCGATACCTGCTGCCGCGGAAGGAGCCGATCTACACGCATCCGGGCAGCGACCCCACGCACTACACGTGGACGTTCCACCGGCCGCTGCAGGCGTACGCCAAGGACCTCCGCCACGCGGGGCTGCTGATCGACGCGATCGAGGAATGGCCCAGCCACAAGACCAGCGAGGGCGGCCCGCGCGGGGCGGCCGAGAACCTCTGCCGCAAGGAGATCCCGATGTTCCTGGCGCTGCGGGCGGTGAAGGTCGAGGGCTACCCCCCTGCCGGCGGCCCAGCCGAGGCAGAGAGAACATAAGGTCCGACGCCCGGGGCCTGCGCGCCAATCGGGGTCGGTGACTGTTCGCACCCCCAAACAAGTTTGGGGGTGGCACCGATCTGGCTCATTTTTCGGTTTTCGGTATGGGGCTTGCTGTGGATTCGTAGGCCGGCACAGCAGCGAACAGAAGAACCGCAGAACAAGGAATATTGAATATCGAAGGAAGGACCGTCGCCGCAGCGGCCTTCACTTCGTCATTCTGCGGTTCCTTGTTCGACATTCTGCTGTTCGCGTTTGTGTGGTAGCCGACGACCTCGGTGCCGCGTTCGCACCCCCAAACAAGTTTGGGGGTGGCACCGACTTGGCATATTCGTGGGGGTTCTGTCATTCGTCATTTGTCATTCCCGCCGCAGGCGGGTCCGCGGGCTGCACTTTGGGGGCGGCGGGGACGTATAGACTAGTGCGCTGCCAGCCGCCACCCATCGTTTCACGAGTGACGGGCGCTGAGCGATCCTGCAGAGTTTTGAACGGTGCGGCATGCTCGGGCGAGGCATGCCGGCGCGTCGCAACGGTGCGACGCTTCGGCATGGCACCCGGAACTGATACCGACCGCTCACCGAAGGCCGACGCTAGGATTATGCGATGAAGACGGAGATCAAGATCCTTATCCTCTTCGTTCTTACGGGCTTGGTCAGCTGGCTGCTGGACACGTCCGTCGAACGATGGCTGTTCTTGAGCACGCACAGCTTCCGGGAGTCGTTGCTGAACCCGTCGGCCCACGAGGTGTACCGCAAGCTGCTGACGTTCCTGTGCTTCTTCGTGCTGGGGGCGTTCATGGCGCGCCACTACGAGCGGCGGCGGGCGGCGGCGGGCAAGATCAGCCACCTGAACCTGGTGCTGGCGTCGCTGCGGAACGTGGACCAGACCATCGCCGGCGGCACCGACCGCCAGGACATGATCCACCGCATCTGCCGCGACCTGGTCAACGGCAAGGCGTATGGAAATGCGTGGATTTCACTGCTCGCGGGCCCCTGGGGCCCCCCCGTCTGCGCGCAGGAAGGGCTGGGCGAGAAGTTCAACTGGGTGATCGAACACGTCGCCCAGGGCGTCTTGCCGACGTGCATGCACAAGGCGCTGGCGCAGGAGAACGCCCTGGTCGTCGAGGGGCCCAGGCACAACTGCCCCGGCTGCACGCTGGGGCCGCTGTACCGCGGCACGGGCTCGCTGGTGGCCCGCCTGGGCCACGGCGGGCAGGTGTACGGCGCGGTGGCCGTCTCGATGCCGCCGCAGCTGGTGGGCGAGGCGCAGGAGCAGGCGCTGTTCAGCGAGGTGGCGGCCGACATCTCGGCGGCGCTGCACAACCTGGGCGTCGAGGAGCGCCGCCGCAAGGCCGAGGTCGAGTTGGCCGCGGCCCGCCAGCGCGAGGCCGAGACGGGGTTCAAGATCCAGCAGATGCTGCTATTCCAGCGGCCGCCGGAGGACGTGCCAGGCGCGTCGATCGCGGCGATCACCGTGCCGTCGGAGGCGGTGGACGGGGACTTCTACGACTTCTTCCGCCACAACGACCACTGCTTCGACATCGTGGTGGCCGACGTGATGGGCAAGGGCATCCCGGCGGCGCTGCTGGGGGCGGCGACCAAGAGCCACTTCCTCCGCGCGATCGGGCACCTGGTCTCCAACGGCAACGGCGCGGGCCTGCCGCAGCCGCAGGACATCGTGGCGCAGGTGCATCGCAACATCACGCGCGAGTTGATCGATATCGGCAGCTTCGTGACGGCCTTCTACGCCCGCCTGGACCTCAGCCAGGGGCGGCTGACATTCGTGGACTGCGGCCACACCAAGCCGATCCATTACATCGCGCGGACGGGCAAGTGCCGCCCGCTGCAGGGGCCCAACCTGTTCCTGGGCGGCGACGAGGGCGAGGTGTACCGCCAGGTGTCGGTGGCGGTGGAGGAAGGCGACGTGCTGCTGCTGTACTCCGACGGCGTGATCGAGGCCCGCAACAAGGCCCAGCAGATGTTCGGCATCCGCCGCCTGGCCGGCCTGGTGTCGGCGGGCAAGGGGCCCGAGCCGGTGGCGCTGCTGGACAGCATCATCATGGAACTGATCTCGTTCGCCACCACCGACGGCCCGACCGACGACCTGACGTGCGTGGCCATCAAGATCAAGAACGTCAAGCTCGCGCCGCTGTCGCAGGCGACGCTGGAGATCAGCTCCAGGCCGGCGGAACTGGCCCGCCTTCGCGTGTTCGTAGCCGAGCTGACGCGGCGGATGCAGGTGCGGCCGCTGGACCCGCACGACGTCAGCCGCCTGGAACTGGCCGTCAACGAGGCCGTGAGCAACATCATGCGTCACGCCTACCATGGTATGACCGACCAGAAGATCGTGCTGGAGGCCGAGGTGTACGTCAACTGGCTGCGCCTGCGGCTGTACCACTGGGGCGACCCGTACGACCCGGCCGCCGCGGCGCCGCCCAAGAGCAGCAGCGAGACGCACATCGGGGGCTTTGGCCTGTCGATGATCGCGCAGTGCGTGGACGAGGTGCGTTACCTCCCGCGCGACGAAGGCAAGGCGTGCGTGGTGCTGAGCAAGAGCTTCGCGCCGCAGTGAGGAAGGTGAGGCCGGGACGGAGGGCGCGGCCGATGGCCAGACGCCCCGCCGGTTCGAAACCGCTTGTAAGGAGCAGCCCATGCTGATGTCGGTGGAATTCGCGGACAACATCGCGGTGGTGACGCCGAAGGTCGAGTTCATCGATGCGAGCAACTCGCAGGAGTTCAAGCAGGAGATGATGACGGTCCTGGACAACCACTCGCGGGTCGTGCTGGACATCAGCCACCTGCGGTTCGTGGACAGCTCGGGGCTGGGGGCGATCCTGATCTGCCGCCGCAAGCTGGCCGCCGGCGGCGGCGACCTCAAGCTCTTGTGCGACAAGTGCAAACCCGTGCGAATGTTCTTCGAGCTGGTGCGGATGAACCGCATCATCGACATCTTCACCTCGCGCCAGGAGGCGTTCGACGCACTCACCAAGACCCATGAAAAGAAGGCCCTGGGCACCGGAGAATAAGAATTGCGGATTGCGGATTTCGGATTGCGGATTGAAGAGGGTCGTGGAGAAGGCGTGCGCTTGAACCGTCGCCGCCCACGGACGGCCACGAAGATTGAAGAAGAAGAAGAAGAAGGATGCCTGCGTCTATGGCTCCGAGGCCTCAGAGAATAGAAGCAGGAGTACAGCGCCTACCCTTCGACCGGGCCTGATGACGGCGATCGGGCTGGCGCCGGACGCTCTGCAGTCTGCAAACTGCCTGAAGGCAGGCGGAAATCCGCAATCCGAAATCGCAGATTCAAATCTGAGATGCATAAATAACAAGTGAC
>CAZTVF010000192.1:0-5949 GCA_964616985.1 uncultured Planctomycetaceae bacterium | reverse complement strand
GCTGCCCGCCGCCGCCGATGCAGCCGCCGGGGCAGGCCATGATCTCGACGATGTGGAACTGCTTCTCGCCGCGGCTGATCTGATCCAGCAGGATCTTGGCGTTGCCCAGACCGTTGGCCACGGCGACGTTGACCTTCGTGCCGCCGATGTCGATAGTGGCCTCGCGCAGGCCGCCGACGGCGCGGACCTCGGTGAATTCGAGCTTGCCGGCGGGCTTGCCGGTGAGCTTCTCGGCCGCGGTGCGCAGGGTGGCTTCCATGACGCCGCCGGTGGTGCCGAAGATGTCGCCCGCGCCGGTCGCTTCGCCCAGGGGCGAATCGAACTTCGACCGCGGGTCGCCCAGGCCGCCCTGCGCGTTGTAGTCCACGCCCCAGGACTTGATCATCCAGATGATCTCGCGCGTCGTGAGCACCGCGTCGGTCCAGGGCACGCCCGGGGCCATGTAGTGCTCGCTGCGGTGGGCCTCGAACTTCTTGGCCACGCACGGCATGACGGCGACCATGTAGACGTCCTTGGGATCGATGCCCAGCTTCTGGGCGTAGTACGTCTTGCTGAGCACCGAGACCATCATCATCGGCGAGCGGCAGGTGGAGACGTTGGGGATCAGCTGCGGGTAGAATTTCTCCATGAAGTTCATCCAGCCGGGGCTGCAGCTGGTGAACATCGGCAGCGGCCCCTTGCCCTGCAGGCGGGCGATGAACTCGTTGGATTCTTCCATGATCGTCAGGTCGGCGCCGAAGTCGGTGTCGAAGACGGCCTTGAAGCCCAGGTACCGCAGGGCTGCGACCATCTTGTCGGTTGAGGGCGTGCCGGGCGGCAGGCCGAAACCTTCGCCGATGGCGGCGCGGATCGACGGGGCCGTCTGCACCACAACGTGCTTGGTGGGGTCCGACAGGGCCGCCCATACGTCGTTGGTGGTGCTCTTCTCCAGGAACGCGGCGACGGGGCACACGTTGATGCACTGGCCGCACTGAATGCAGACCGAGTCGTCCATGTTCGCGCCATGCGCGGGCGTGACGACGGTCTCGAAGCCGCGGCCCTGCTGGCTGAGGTTGAACACGCCCTGCACCTCGGCGCACACGCGGGTGCAGCGGCCGCACAGGATGCACTTGTTCGAATCGCGGATGACCGAGCGGCTGGAGGTCTCCATCGGGTGCTGCTTGCGCTCGCCTTCGAAGAGTCGCTCGCGGACGCCCAGCGTGTAGGCCATGTTCTGCAGTTCGCAGCGGCCGTCGCGCTCGCAGGTCTGGCAGTCCTTGGGATGGTTGTCCAGGAGCAGTTCGACGATGTCGCGGCGGGCCTGGCGGATCTCGGGCGAGTTGGTCTGCACGACCATGCCCTCCCACACCTGGGACGAGCAGGCGGCCATGTAGTAGCCCATGTCCTTGACGTCGACGATGCAGACGCGGCAGGAGCCCATGAGGCTCAGATCCGGGTGATAGCACAGGCGCGGGATCTGCACGCCATAGGCGTCGGCCGCCTCCATGATGGTCGTGCCCGCCGGCACGGAGACCTGCTTGCCGTCGAGGGTGAAGCTGACTGTCTTGATGTCGCTCATATTTGGCTCTTTCTCCGGGTGGCGGCCTTCCCAGGCCGCCGCCCATCACGTCGGTCCGGCCGCGGCGCGGGAAGGCCGCCACCGACCGTTGGGAACAACTACAGCCGGTCGACCGCCTTGAACTTGCACACCTGGTAGCAGCGGCCGCACTTGATGCACCGGGTCTGGTCGATCACGTGCGTCTTGCGCGGCTGGCCGGCGATGCATGTTACCGGGCAGTTGCGGGCGCAGGCGGTGCAGCCGACGCATTTTTCCGGGTTGATCTCGAAGCGTATCAGCGCGGTGCACTTCTTGGCCGGGCATCGCCGGTCCACCACGTGTGCCTCGTATTCATCGCGATAGTGACTCAGCGTGCTGAGCACCGGGTTGGGCGCCGCCCGCCCCAGGCCGCACAGCGAGGACTTCTTGATCAGCTTGCCGAGACGCTCCAGCCGCGCCAGGTCCTCCAGCGTGCCCTTGCCGGAGGTGATCTTCGTGAGGATCTCCAGCATGCGCTTGGTGCCCTCGCGGCAGGGCGTGCACTTGCCGCACGACTCGTCCTGGCTGAAGGTGAGGAAGAACTTGGCGATGTCGACCATGCAGTCGTCTTCGTCCATCACGATCATGCCGCCGGAGCCCATGATGGATCCGGCCTTGGTGAGCGTGTCGAAGTCCACCTGCGTGTCGAGCCACTGGGCCGGCAGGCAGCCGCCGGCGGGGCCGCCGGTCTGGATGGCCTTGAGCTTCTTGCCGCCCGGGGGCCCCCCGCCGATGTCGTACACGATCTCGCGCAGCGGCGTGCCCATGGGCACTTCCACCAGGCCCGTGTGCTCCACCTTGCCGGCCAGGGCGAACACCTTCGTGCCGCCGCTGACGCCGGTGCCGATGCGGGCGAACCAGTCGGCGCCGTACAGCAGCACCACCGGCACGTTGGCGAATGTCTCGACGTTGTTGATCACCGTGGGCTTGCCCCACAGGCCGCTCTGCGCGGGGTACGGCGGGCGCACGCGGGGCTGCCCGCGCTCGCCCTCGATGCTGTGGATCAGGGCCGTCTCCTCGCCGCAGACGAACGCCCCGGCCCCGAGGCGAATCTCCAGGTCGAAGTCGAAACCGCTGCCCAGGATGTCCTTGCCCAGCAGGCCATGCTTGCGGGCCTGCTCCAGGGCGATCTCGATCCGCTTGATCGCCAGGGGGTACTCCGCCCGGACGTAGAAGAAGCCCTGGTGCGCCCCGATGGCGAAGCCGCCGATGATCATGCCCTCGATCACCGACAGCGGGTCGCCCTCCAGAATGCTGCGGTCCATGAACGCGCCGGGGTCGCCCTCGTCGGCGTTGCAGATGATGAACTTCTCGTCGCTCTCCTGCGCGGCCGCCCCGCCCCACTTGAGGCCCGTGGGGTAGCCCGCGCCGCCGCGGCCGCGAAGCTTGCTCTTGGTGACCTGCTCGACGACGGCCTTGGGATTGTTCGCCTCCAGCACCGACGCCAGCGCCGCAAACCCATCGACCTGCACATACTCGAAGAGGCTCTGCGGGTCGATGATGCCGCTGTTGCGCAGGGCCACGCGAGTCTGGCGGTTGAAGAACGAAACGTCGCCGTAGAGGTCGAAGAACCGCTGGGCGATGGGCTCTTCGTGAACGATCAGCCGCTTGACGAACTTGCCCTTGCGAACGTGCGACTCGATCACCTCGTCCAGGTCAGCCTCGCTGGTGATGCGATAGATCAGCTTCGAGGGGCGAACCAGCATGAACGTCTGCTTGCCCTGCTGCTCCTGCTGGCAGAGGCCGAAGCAGTTGGCCTTGACCACGCAGGCGGTCTGGTCGTCGATGCCGGCCGCCTTCAGCTTGGCCGTCAGCAAGGCCGCGTAGTCCTTCTCCTTTATCGAGCCGCAGCGAAGGCCATGGCAGAAGAAGAACTCGTACTTCTGCCCGGCGGTGCGGCTTTGAAGGGCGAAATCGGCCACGGGCTTTCCGCCCATGATGTGCCCGGTGAATATGCGGTGGGCGCGCTCGCGATCGACGCGCTGGTACGTTACCGGCATCTGGCCGGGGATGGTGACGGCCACGATGGGCTCGCAGCTGCACCGGCCGGTGCAGCCGGTCTGGCGCACGACGATATCAGAGCGGCCGGAGGCCTCGACGTGCTTGACGAACTCCGCCAGCACTTCCGGGGAGCCGGCGGCATTCTCGCACGTGGCCGACCCGATCTGGATCTGCACCTTGTTGGCTTCGTCCTTCCTGGCCGTCTCGGCGGCGGCCAGTTCGACCAGTTGCTTATATCTTGATGCGACTTGTCCAGCCATTCGATCTCCTTCACAACGGCAGGGGCGATTGGACGGGCATGATACCGGCCCGCCCTCGCGTTTGCGACCCCATCACGTACCGTATTTGTGCCTAGTGTTTATGATAGGGGCGACGACGAGG
This sequence comes from uncultured Planctomycetaceae bacterium, assembly GCA_964616985.1. Lineage (GTDB taxonomy): Bacteria > Planctomycetota > Phycisphaerae > SM23-33 > SM23-33 > CAZTVF01. Next base: position 1,991 of record CAZTVF010000192.1, on the reverse strand, counting down.
GCAGGAGGAGGAATTCACACGGTCCGGGCAGTGCAGGTGCTGTAGCTGCTCACGAGAACACCGGGGCTGCCGCCACACCCTCCCCCGGGCTCACGGCAGATACACGCCGCCGTGCACACCGGCGACTTTGGCCCCGCCGGCCGAGGGGCAATGGAAGGCGAGGCCGTCCAGGCGGGCCAGTGCGAGCACGGCGTAACAGGCGGCAAGCTCGCCCCGCGGCTCGGGGCCGAACTTTGCCGAGGTGACGGTGCTGCAGGGGCTCAGCAGCTGGCGGATCCGCACGGCGAGGTGAATGTTCATCGCCCCGCCGCCCGAGAGCACCACCTGGTGCGGGCGCTCGGTGAGCGACAGCACGTCGCGGGCGATCGAGCGGGCCGTCATCTCGGTGACGGTGGCCAGCAGGTCGCGCGGCTCGCCGATGCCGTGCCGCCCCGCCATCAGCGCCAGGCGGTCGACGTAGATGCCCGACCACTCGCCCGCCGCCGTGTACTTCGGCGGCTGGAGGTAGAAATAGGGGTTCGAGAGCAGCTCGTTGAGCATGGCCCCGCTGACCTGGCCAGCCGAGGCCAGGCGGCCATCGGCGTCGAACGGAAGATCGAAATGCCGCCGGGCGATCGCGTCCATGGTGGCGGTGCCCGGGCCGGTGTCGAAGGCGACCACGTCCGTCTGGGCCGCGCCGGCGGGGATGAACACCAGTTCGGCCACCGCGCCCAGCCGCACCAGCACGCGCGACAGCCGCTCGTCGCGCAGTTGCAGCCAGTTGGCCCAGGCGGCGGGGCTCTTGCCGTCGCCGCCGCCGGCGGCGTCGGAGGCGGCGAAGCCCGCGACGGTGGCAATCTGCGTGAGCCTGGCGATGGCGGCCGGGCAGCCCAGGCTCAGCGTGAGCGGCCAGCCGGGCCCGCCGTGGCGCGGGGCGGCGAAGGTCTGTCCCGCTGAGCCGATCGCCGTGATGTCTGCCGCCGCCAGTCGGGCCTGCCGGAGCAGCGCGTTGGCGGCCTCTGCCAAGACGGTGCCCATGCGGCGGTCCAGCTCGGCCAGGTACAGCGACGAATGGGACGCGCCGGTGGCCAGTTGCTCCACCTGCCGGCGGAGGGGCTCGTCCAGCGGCACGTGCAGGGCGGCCAGCTGGCGGAACTTGGCGTCAAGGCCCGCGCCGCGGAACTCGGCCAGCACCGCGTCGACGCCGTCGGCCGACGGTCCGCTGGCCAGACCAATGATTTTGCGTTCATGGGGCATGTGCACAGCATGATAGCAGGGAACGGGACCGAAGGTGGATCAGTTTCGTCGGGGTGAACGGGCGAGGTTCACAGACTAGTGTAGTGTTTCAGGCTGATGCTGATTTATGCTGCTATCGCAAACTCGAAATCCGAACACGAAATCCAGCAAACAGCAAAGCAGCAAGCAAACGAGAATCTTGAAAACACTAGCGTCTGGGCAGGCAGACAATGGTTCGCCAGAAGCGTTCGATGGTGCGGATGACTTCGGTGAAGCCCGCAAAGCCCATGGGCTTGACGACAAAGCAGTTGGCGTGCAGATCGTACGAGCGGCGGACATCCTCGGTCAGCGTCGAGGAGCTCAGCACGACGACCGGAATGCGGAGGAGATCCGGATCGGCCTTCACCTGCTGCAGGACCTCATGGCCGTTCATCCGCGGCAGGTTCAGGTCCAGCAGCACCAGGTCAGGCCGCGGGGAATTGCTGAAGCGTCCCTGGCGGCGGAGGTATGCGATGGCCTCCTCGCCGTCGGCAACGGTGTTCAGTTCGGCTTGGACTTCGAACGTATCCAAGGCCTCAGCGACCAGCTGAGCATCAGCGGGATTGTCCTCGACCAGCAGGATTTCCATGCGTCCAAGCCTCTCTTGTCGGCGGCGCAGCGCGAGGTAAGGTGTTAACCTGATGGCATTATACCGGTAACCCGCCGTCGCGTCACCTATTAGCCCGGAAGAACCGGGCGATGTCCAGGTCGCGGTATCGGGCGATGATCGGCTCCAA